>JAFNAB010000061.1 GCA_017859955.1 Holophagaceae bacterium | reverse complement strand
TGCATCATGCAGTTAAAAGACGGCCTATATCAACAAAATACAAAAATCGACGTGATACACCTTGCACAGTTGTTGCGACAGGTAATAATCAGAAATCCAATCCCACCCACCCTTGCCCTGAATTCCGATCCGGAAACCAGGGTCCTTCCATAGGAGTAACCCATGGGTCAAACCCAGTCGTACCCGAACTTCCGCTGGTTCGTATTGCTCGCGCTCGTCGTCGCGACTGCGGCGTCCACGATCCTCATGATCGCCCCGGCGCCCCTCATGGGCGAGGTGGCCCACTCCCTCAGCATCGACCCGGGCATGGCCACGGGCATTGTCATGGGCCTCTGGAACATCCTGGGCGCGACCTCCTGCCTCGTGGCGGGCTTCCTGGTGGACCGCTTCGGCGTCAACAAACTGATGATCGCCGGCTGCATCATCTTCATCGTGCCGACCCTATTCTTCCCAATGGCGGGTAAGAATCTGGGCCTCATCATCCTGCTCCGGGCCATCCAGGCCTGCGGCGTGGGCCCCGTCACCTCCATCCTGGGCCCCCTGGCCGCCACCTGGTTCCCCGAGAACCAACGTGGTGCCGTGGCTGGTATCCAGGGTGTGGCCACCTCGGCCGGTGTCGGCCTGGGCTTCGCCATCGCCCCCAAGACCTTCATGGCCACCCACAGCTGGCTGGCCACCATGGGCTGGATGACCATCGCCCCGGTGATCGCCCTCATCCTCTGCGCCGCCATCCCCTTCGGCCCCAAGCCCCCGGCCTTCCAGGATGAAATGGACGAGACCGCCAAGGCCGAGGCCCAGGGCGCCTTCGCCAAGGCCCTCAAGACTCCCACCACCTGGTTCCTCATCGCCTGCGTCTTCATCAGCTGCTGGTTCTTCACCGGCACCAATGACCTGACCCCCGGCTACATCGCCATCAATGCTCCCACCGGTCTGGGCTATGGCCCCGTGGTCGCCGGCAAGCTCATGGGCATCTACCAGCTCTTCTTCATGGTCGGCGGCTTCCTGGTCGGCGCCCTCTTCACCAAGGTCTTCAAGGGCAGCGCCCGTGCCGCCGTGGGCATCGGCTTCCTGGTTTCGGCCGCCACGATCTGCACCATCATGCTGCCCAGCGTGTATTCCTCCGTCGGCAACCTGGCCAAGGTTCTGCCCCTGGCCGCCTTCTTCGCCGCCTGGATCATGCCCTCCGCCATGGCCTTCATCGCCATCAACTACCACCACAGCATTGTGGGCCGCGTCACGGGCCTGGCCTTCGGCATCGGCCTCTACGCGGGCATCCCCGGCATCATCGTAGGTTCCGCCCTGCTGACCAAGACCGGCAACTACCACGCCTCCATCACCCTGGTGACCTGCGTGGCCGTCCTGGGCGCTGTCCTGTCCCAGTTCATCCGTCCCCTGGTCAAGCGCGCCAAGGTCCAGGCTCCCGCGTTGGAAGCCTGATAAAACAGCTTTAGACTAGCCCACAGACGCTCCGACTCCCTCGAGGCGGAGCGTTTTTTCATGACCCCATTCAAGGCATCACGTTGAACCATCTCATCTTCACCCAGGTCCTCACCCTCTTCATCCTCATG
This sequence comes from Holophagaceae bacterium, assembly GCA_017859955.1. Taxonomy (GTDB): domain Bacteria; phylum Acidobacteriota; class Holophagae; order Holophagales; family Holophagaceae; genus Holophaga. The sequence goes on along the minus strand of JAFNAB010000061.1, from coordinate 16,669 downwards.
GCCGTCGGCCTGGCGGCCCGGCGCCTCGGGCAGTTCACCCCTGAGGTCAGCAAAGGCATGTCCGCCTTTCTCATGAATTTCTGCATGCCCATGCTGGTGCTCTCCTCCTTCCTGAGACCCTTCAGCATGGGCATGCTGGCCTCGGCTGGCCGTATGCTGGGCTATGCACTGGTGGTTCACCTGTTCCTGGTGCTGTTGGCCATCCTGGTCTTCCGCAAGGCACCGGCGATCCAGAGGCCGACGCTACAGTTCATCACCGTGTTCTCCAACTCGGGCTTCATGGGCCTGCCCCTTCTGGCCATGCTCTTCCCCATGGGGGGCGTATTCTATGGGGCGGTCTACAGCATCGCCTTCACGATCTTCATGTTCACCTTCGGCGTGGCCTTCTTCAGCCCGGGGGACTCCCGACCCAGCCCCCGGCAACTGTTCCTGAACCCGGTCATCCTGAGCACCCTGGCGGGGATTATCTGCTTCCTGGCTTCCGTCAGGCTCCCGGCACCGATCATGAACACCCTGGGCCTGGTGGGAGGCATGACCAGCCCCCTCTCCATGCTCATCATCGGGGCGATGCTGGGGGAGATGAAGCTCCGGGACATCCTGGGCTCCCCCATCGAATACCTCCTCTGCGCCGTGCGCCTGCTGGTGGCGCCCCTCCTGACGCTGCTCCTCTGCCGCCTCCTCCATGTGGACCTGGTCCTCGAAAAGATCCTGGTGATTCTCCAGGCCCTCCCCGCCGCCACCATCGTGGCCGCCTTCGCCGAGAAATACGGCAGCGACCGCGCCTTCGTCTCCCGCTGCACCTTCCTCAGCACCCTGCTCTCGATCCTGACCATCCCGCTGGTGGTGAAGGTGCTGGAGCGCTTCGGGGGCTGAGACCAAAGCGCCGCCATCCTAGAGTCTATGCGCTCATTATTACAATTAATTCACCATGAACAACACAAACCCATTTTAATAAAAGTCCATCACTCTTCTGTATTTATCCTGTCCATCCTGCATATCCTGTCAAAAAAGCGTTGAACAGGATCGACAGGATGGCCAGGATAATAAATCATTAATCAATTACTATCAATATAGCCTGCTGAGTTCATGATTTGCCGTCGCATCCCAGTGCGAGATTTCGCTATGTTTGACGGCAAATTTTGAGTCGTGTCCTTCCCGCTTTTCTTCGTGTGCCTCGTGGTCCCGGGCAGGGGCGCCTACAGCACCACCGGCTCCATCTCCAGCTCGATCCCGAACCTGGAAAGGACATCGGCTCTCACCGTTTCGGCCAGGCGCAGCACCTCTGCTCCGGTGGCGCCGCCATGGTTCACCAGCACCAGGGCCTGTTGGGCGTACATGCCCACGGGCCCCAGGGACCGCCCTTTCCACCCGCACTGCTCGATGAGCCAGCCCGCCGCCACCTTGAAGCGACCATCGGCCTGGGGGTAGCTGGGCACCTGGGGGAACCGGTCCCTCAAGGCCTCGAAGGTCCGGGTCTCCAGGACGGGATTCTTGAAGAAGCTCCCGGCGCTGGCGATCTCCAGGGGATCCGGGAGCTTGCGGCGGCGCACGGCCGTCACGGCCTGGGCCACCTGGAGGGGCGTCGGCTCCGCCACACCCATGGCGTCCAGTTCCCGGCCCAGATCGGCGTAACCGATCTCGGGTTTCCAGGCCTTGGGAAGGCGGAAGGTGACGGAAATGACCACCAGCCCCCTGCCCTCCTCGCCCTTGAAGAGGCTCTCGCGGTAGCCGAAGCGGCAGGCCCCGCGATCCAGACTCAGGGTGCGCCCCGAGTCGAGATCCAAGGCCTCCAGGCTCAGGAAACGGTCCTTGGCCTCGAGGCCGTATGCCCCGATGTTCTGGACCGGCGCGGCCCCGACGGTGCCCGGGATGAAGGCCAGATTCTCCAGCCCCCCCCAGCCCTGCTCCAGGGTCCACTCCACGAAGGCCGGCCAGTCCTCGCCGGCTCCGGCGCGGACATAGTAGGCCTCGGCATCCTCGCCCACGAACTCCCGGCCCGGGATGCGGATAAGCAGCACCGTGGCCTCCAGATCGCCGGAGATCACCACATTGCTCCCACCGCCCAGGATCACGATAGGGCCCTCGGAGAGTTCGCCGACCTCGATCAGGCGGCGAAGCTGCTCCGCCGACCCGATCTCCGCGAAGCGCCGGGCCTTCCCGGGGAGGCGAAGGGTGTTGAGAGCCTCCAGCGAGGCGTTGGGAATCAGCATGTCGCCCTAGGCCTGGCCCCAGGCGTCGGCGACGCCCTTGCCGGCCTCGGCGTGGCGGAGGGCCTTGAGGCCGATATCCCGCCGGACCTGGCGCCCCTTCCAGGTCACCTGATCCAGATCCGCCTCCACCTGGGCCCGGGCCTGGGCCAGATCCGGGGCCTGGGCCACAAGATTCAGGACCCGACCGCCGTTGGTGACCCACTGGCCGTCCTGCTTGCGGGTGCCGGCATGGACGACGAGGCTCCTGGGGGACTGGATGGTGATGGGCACGCCCTTCTTTGCGCCTTCGGGGTAGTCCTCAGCGGCCAACACCACGGCAATGGCGCAACCGGGCTTGAGCTTCACGGAATCCCGCTCCAGGCGCCCCTGGGCCACCGAAAGGAGCAGCTGGGCCAGATCCTCGTCCAGAAGCTGCATCAGCACCTGAGTTTCGGGGTCGCCGAAGCGAACGTTGTATTCCAGGAGCTTGGGGCCGGCGGGGGTCCACATGACCCCGAGGAAAAGGACGCCCTGGGCGTCCAGGCCATCCTTCTGTAGGCCCTTGACCGTGGGAATCACCAGTTTCTGACGCATGAGTTCCACATCCTCGGGCTTCAGGAAGGGCAGCGGCCCGAAGACGCCCATGCCACCAGTGTTGGGGCCCAGGTCGTCCTCGAAGATGCGTTTGTGGTCCTGGCATGCGGGAAGCAGCGCGTAGTGCGCGTGGTCAGCCTTCACATCCACCAGAACGTGCAGGCTCAGTTCCATGCCCACCAGGGGCTCTTCGAAGACCACGGTCTTGGAGGCCTCACCGAACTGCCCGGCCATGAAACTCCGGAAGGTCTCGAGGGCCTCCTCCCGGGTGGCCGCCAGGACCACACCCTTGCCCGCCGCCAGGCCGTCGGCCTTCAGGACAATGGGATAGGGATGGGGCCAAGCGTTGATCAGGGCCTCTCCGTGGACCAGATCGGTCACGGTCTCGCTGGCGGCGCAGGGGATGGCGTGGCGCTCCATGAAGTCCTTAGCGAAGGCCTTGGAGCCCTCCAGACGGGCCGTGGCGGCATCGTGGCCGAAGACAGGGATGCCGAGAGTCCGAAGAGCGTTGCCCACACCTGCAACCAGGGGCGCCTCCGGCCCCAGGATCGCCAGATCTGGCCGGTTGATCGCCGCCCAGGCCGCGATGCCCTCCACGTCCTCGACACCATAGGGCAGGCAGGTGCCCAGTTCAGCCAGGCCATCACTCCCAGGCGCGGCGAAAAGCTCTACGGCCTCCGCCCCTTCCTGGAGCTTCAGCGCCATGGCATACTCCCGTCCCCCCGAACCCACCAGCAGAATCTTCATCGTCTATCTCCAACCTCCAGTATCGCCGAGGAAGGGGTAAAACGGGGAAGCCGCTCACTCCACTCCGAACCGTGCACGGCAATCCGGGCAGACCCCATGGGTGATGGCGGCATCGGTGTGATCGCAGACATATTCTTCGACCGCATGCCAGTTTCCCGATTCGTCGCGAATCTTCTTGCACCAGGCACACATCGGCAGGAGACCTTCCAGGGTGTGAACCTTGGCCAGGGTGGCCTCCAGCTCAGCGATCAGCTCCAGCTTCTTGAGGTGGGCCCGCTGGTAGACCAGCCCCAGGAGGGATGTCCCAAAGAGCACCGTATTGAGAATCAACTCCAGGTAAACCGACGCGATCAGCAGTGAGGGAGCGAAGAGGGAGAAGTGCTGCGGCCCGGAAAGATGCCATGCCAAGCGGCAGACCATCACCGCCGCCTCCAGGAGCATGAGTGAGGCCAGCCCGGTCTGAAAGAAGGCCAAGCCAGGCAGGGGGAAGCGGAACAGCAGACGGGCGGCGCTAAGTTCGAGGCCGATGAGGACGAGTGTTATCCCGACTACGAAGAGATCGTAGGTGGCGCAGAGATGCAAGGCCGCGATGGCGGCGGCGAGGACCGCCGCAAGCAGAAGCTGGTTCCGCCAGCGCAACGGTCGGTCCAGAAAGATCAGGAAACCGATGAGGACGAGCTGGAAGGAGGTCATGACCAGCGCGTTGGCCAGGACAAAGGAGACGAGTGGAGGCAGGGAGGCCCGGCACCAGATGAGCAGGAGGCCCAGCGCCCTTGCCAGGAAAGCCAGGCCCCAGACCACCATGGCGTGCCCAGAGATCCGGTTTCCCCTGGCCACGACGAGGAAGACCACCCCCATGCCCAAAGATGCCAGATGGGTCGCGAAGACCAGCGTGCGGATATCAAAAGACAGCAAGCAGGAACTCCCCAGCCAAAGTCAGATGAAATACGACTTGCCGCCCATTATGGGCGGCAAGGCTGGGTTGGCAATTCGGCGGCGTGAATAATCCGGTACGGGTGGCCCTGTTCAGCGGCACATGGCCAGGATCTGCCGGAGCCGGGCTTCGTCCAGATCCCGCTTCTCGCCGCATGGGAGCATGTTGCGCCCCTTGAAGCGGCGGACGATCTCATCGAAGCTGTCATCCCCGAGACTGTAGTCCGAAAGGTGGGTGGGATTGCCCATGGATTCGAAGAAGGCCCTGGTCTTGATGATGGCCTGCTCGATGCGCTGGGCCTCCACGCCTTCGCGGATCCCCCAGATCCGGTCTGCGTACTGGAGGAGCTTTTCACGCTTGGAGTCCCGCTGGACCCAGAGGAGGTTGGGCATGACGATCGCCAGGGTCTGGGCGTGATCCAGACCATGGAGGATGGTCAGTTCGTGGCCGATCATATGCGTGATCCAGTCCTGGGGAACCCCAACACCGATGAGGCCGTTGAGGGCCATGGTGGCGCTGAAGACCATGCTGGCGCGGGCATTGTAGTCCTTGGGATCCGCCAGGGTCTTGGGTCCCACTTCCAGCAGGGTCTGAAGGATGCCCTCGGCGAACCGGTCCTGGATGGGGGCATCCGCAGGATAGGTGAGGTACTGCTCCAGGACGTGGACAAAAGCGTCCACCACCCCGTTGGCAATCTGGCGGGAAGGCAGGGAGTAGGTCACTTCGGGGTCCACCACCGAGAAGCGGGGGAAGACCAGGGGCGAAGAGAAGGCGAACTTCTCCAGGGTGGATTTCCGGGAGATGACGGCACCCGAGTTCATTTCGGAGCCCGTGGCGGGCAGGGTCATGACCGAGGCCAGCGGCACGGCAGTCTTGGGTCGGGCCCCCTTGAGGATCTCCCAGGGGTCCCCCTCGAAGCCGATGGCGGCGGAAATGAACTTGGTGCCATCCAGGGTGGAACCGCCCCCCACGGCCAGCAGGAAGTCCACCTTCTCCGTCCGGGCCAGCTCGACGGCCTTAATAAGCGTTTCATAGCACGGATTGGGTTCGATTCCGCCGAATTCCAGGACCGCATGAGCCTCCAGGGCCTTCTTGACCTGGTCATAGACGCCGTTGGCCTTAATGCTCCCCCCGCCGTAGGTCATAAGGACCTTGGCGCCCTTGGGAATCTCATTGGTCAGCGCAGCGATCTGCCCCGCCCCGAATATGAGTTTGGTGGGGTTGTACAGGACGAAATTCTTCATGACCCTCTCCGCGAAGGCCTAGATTATAGCCCTACTTCCTCGAGGCCGGTCTGGGCTTCTTCCCACTCGGCCATGGCATAGGCAAGATCGGCCTCCAATGCCTTCTGGGCATCCAGTTTCGCCCCGAAGGCCTGCCAGTCCGAGGGGTCCATGGCGGCCAGCTCCTCGGCCAGGATGGACAGCTGCTGCTCCACCTCGGCGACCTTGGCTTCCGCCTCCGCCACCTTGCGCTCCATGCGCTTCACGGCCTTCTGCTTGTCCTTGTCGATGGCCGTGGGCTTGGCGGCAGGCTTGGGAGCCTCCTTGGAGGCCCTGGGGGCTTCCTTGGCGGGCTCTTCCTCGGGACCAGAATCGGCGCTCAGGTCCAAATCCACCCAGGCCTGATGCTCCTCGTAGCTGCCCTCCCGGAATTCGGCCTTCCCATCGTGGACCCGCAGCAGGCTGTCGGCGAAACGCCCCAGCAGGTAGCGGTCGTGGGTCACCAGGATGACGGCTCCCTCGAAGCTCAGGAGCGTGTCCTCCATGGCCTCCATGGAGTGGATGTCCATGTGGTTGGTGGGCTCATCCAGGAGCAGGAGATTGACGCCCTGACGGATCAGGGTGGCCACCGAGAGGCGGGCCCGTTCACCCCCGGAGAGGACCGTCGTGGCCTTGTCCACATCGTCGCCCCGGAACTGGAACTTCGCCAGGAAGCCCAGGACGTCCTGCTTGGTGGCCATGGGATTCACGGCGTGTATCTGCTGATAGACGGTGTTGCGGGCATCAATGTTCCGGTGATGCTGGTCGAAATAGCCCAGCTTGACCTGGCTCCCCAGCCGCGCTCCGCCACTCAGGAAGGGGATCTCCTCGGCGATGGCCTTCAGGAGGGTGGACTTGCCGGTGCCGTTGAATCCCACGATGGCCAGCTTCTGTCCCCGCTTCACCTGGAGATGCTCGATGGGTTCGAAGAGGGGGGTGTTTTCCCAGCCCACCGAGGCATCATCCATCACCAGGGCCGTATCGCCGCTGCGCAGGGTCTCGGGGAAGCTGAACTTGACCTTGCGCCGGTCCCGCAGGGGCTTGTCCATGCGCTGGAGCTTCTGGAGGTGGGTGCGCCGCCCCCGGGCGATCTTGGTGTTCTGTCCGGCGATGTTGCGCCGGATGTATTCCTCCTGCTGCTTGATGTAGTCCTGCTGGCGCTCGAAGTGCCGCTCAGCGATCTCCAACTCCTGTTCCTTCTTCTCCATGAACTCGGTGTAGTTGCCCTCGTAGACCCGGCTGCGCCCCAGTTCGATCTCCAGGATGCTGGTGCCCACCTTGTCCAGGAAGTAGCGGTCATGGCTGATCACCGCCACCGTGGCGGTGGTGTCCTGGAGGAACTGCTCCAGCCAGCGCAGGCTGGGAAGATCCAGGTGGTTGGTGGGCTCATCGAGGAGGAGCAGGTCCTGGCCCTGGAGGATGGCCTTGGCGAGCATGACGCGGCACTTCTGCCCGCCGCTCAGTTCGTGAATGTTCTTGGTCTGCATCTCCAGCGGAAAGCCCAGGTTGAGGAGGATGCTTTCGGCCTTGGCCCGGATGGCGAACCCATCCATGCGTTCGAAGGCCTCCTGGACCTTCTGGTAGCGGTCCATCACCACTTCCAGATCCCCACCCTCGCCCATGCGGTGCTCCAGCTCCCGCATCTCCTGCTGGAGGGCCTCCACATCGCCGAAGGCCGCCAGGGCCTCCTCGAGGATGCTGCCGTCGGTCTCGGGGTTCAGATCCTGGGCATAGTGCCCCAGGCGGATGCCCCGCTCCTTGGTGGGGCGCACCACGGTGCCCCCATCCAGCTCGAGCTGTCCCAAGAGGATCTTGAAGAGGGTGCTCTTCCCGGCACCGTTGCGGCCGATGACGCCCCAGCATTCATCCTCATCCAGCACCCAGGTGACATCCCTGAGGATTTCGTGGGGGCCGAAGCTGAGGTGAGCGTGATTGAGAGATGCAAGCATGGCGGAAAACCTGGAAACCGCGGAGGCGGACCTTCCAGGTTACCGCGAGCCCGATCATTCCCAAGGGCGAAAGGGCGCGGTCACACCCCGAAGAGGAAGGATCTTTTCTCCTGGGGAGAATCCGGAAAGGTCCCATATTTGGGTACCTTCCAATTGTTTCATGCCAGGAGGCCCAATGGCTTCCGAGAATGCAGTCCCGGATACCCCCAGCTGCTCTCCCTTGATCCTGATCGTCGAGGACATCCCGTTCCAGGTCCGGACCCTGACAGCCATCCTTTCGGAGCTGGATTGCCGGATAGCCATAGCTCCCTCCGGAGAACAGGCCCTGAATGAGGTGCGGAAACACCCCCCGGACCTTATCCTGCTGGATCTCATCCTGCCGGACATGGACGGTCTCGTGGTCCTGCGTACCCTCCAGGAGCAGGAGGCATTCCATGACCTTCCGGTGATCATCCTCACCGCCAAGGGGAAGCCCGAGAACATCGTGGCGGGCCTGGAGGCCGGGGCCGTCGACTACATCCCCAAACCTTTCCACCCGGCGGAACTGAAGGCCCGCGTGAAGACCCATCTCCGCTGCCGGAAGATGTGGAACAACCAGAAAGCTCTGATCACCGAGTTGCAGGAAGCCCTGGGCGCTGTCCAGCAGCTATCCGGCCTGATCCCCATCTGTGCCCACTGCAAGAAGGTCCGCAATGATACGGGGTACTGGCAGCAGGTGGAGGAGTACATCGCCAAGCACACCGCAGCCCTCTTCACCCACGGGCTCTGCCCGGAGTGCGTGCCCATCTTTTTTCCGGAAGCGGCACAGGCCGGTGTGGCCATTGGGCCTTTGCACCATCCCGAATCCGGCACGGCGACGGAACATCGTTCCCGCATCCTCGTCGTGGACGATTCCCCCATGAATATGCAGCTGCTGCTCCAGCTCCTCCGCCCGGACCACGACCTGCTTGTGGCTACCCATGGGCAGGTGGCCCTGGATCTGGCTCGGACCGAACAACCGGACCTGATCCTGCTGGACGTGCTCATGCCGGACATGGATGGCCGGGAGGTGTGCCGGGCCCTCAAGGCCGATCCCCGGACGGACCAGATCCCCGTCATCTTCATCACGGGAAATGGGAGGGAGATCGACGAGATTGAGGGGTTCAGACTGGGGGCCGTGGACTACATCGCCAAGCCATTCAGCCTTCCGTTGGTCCGGGCCAGGGTCCGGACCCACCTGGAGCTCAAACACTGCCGGGACAAGCTGATGCACCAGCTCATGCGGGACAACCTCACTGGACTTCGGAACCGCAAGGGATTCCAGGATTTTCTGGAGCTCATCTGGCGACAGGCGGTGCGCCATCGGACACCCCTGGCCTTGATCCTGTTCAATGTGGACTGCCTCAAGGAATTCAACCATCGGTACGGACGCCCGGCGGGGGACGAGTGCCTCCAGAAGATCGCGACCACCCTGAAGTCCATGAAACGGCGGAGCACGGACCTGATCGCCCGCTACAGCGGTCAGGAATTCGTCTGCCTCCTGCCGGGCACCGACCTGGACGGAGCTTTTCTGATCGCGGAGATGGTGCGGGCAGGAGTGGAAGGCCTTGCCATCCCCCATCCGGGGCTCACCCCCCCGGTGGTGACCCTCAGCGCAGGGGTCGCCTCCTGCGAGCCTACCATCGAGAGCAACCCCTCATCCCTGCTGGAGCAGGCAAGCCAGGCCCTGTACCAAGCCAGAGAAAGGGGCTCGAGCAAGTTGAGGGTTCCGTGACGGACCCACCCAGTAGCCGAAAATCCGGATGCCCCGAGATTCGTGAGGCCGAAGGCCGGAAATAAAAAACGCCGCCTTTCGGCGGCGTTTTGGTGGAGCTAAGCGGGATCGAACCGCTGACCTCCTGCATGCCATGCAGGCGCTCTCCCAGCTGAGCTATAGCCCCGGGGGAATATCTAGTCTCGCACGGCTTTCAGAGCATTGCAAGCACTATTTCCGCATGGGATCACGATCGGGAAAGGCGAAGCTTCTGCCCTGCCTGAATTTTCCCTTTCTTGAGCTTGTTCCACTTGCGAAGATCGCTGATCTCCAGACCATAGCGCTCGGAAATGGAAAAGAGGGTCTCGCCGCGCTTGACGGTGTGGAACTTGGCCTTGGGAGCCTCAACCTTGCGGGCAGCAGCCTTGACCGACGCCTCCCGGGAGGGCCGCGCCGCAAGCTCCACCGGGGCCTCCACCTTTTCCCGGGGAAGGCTGGTCGCATCGGCAACCGTGGCGGGAATGGCCGGCGTTCTCTCCAGGGGGATGGCCTTCTGGCGTCCGCTGGACACCAGATCCTGGTCATCGATGGGCGTCAGTGGGGGAGGAGGCACCTGAATCGTGCGCCCAACCTTGAACTGGGCCAGGGTCATGTTGTTGGCGGTCAGCAGATCATCAGGAGACAGCTTGAAACGGGAAGCCACCCGGGCAAGGGTGTCCTTGCGGCGAATCTTGTATGAAGTGAAATCGAGCCGCTGACTGGCCGGCAGATTGGCCAGCACCCTGGCCGTGGCCATGGAGGTGCCAGGGGGAACCCTGAGCTGGTACGCCCCGGGCGGGGTGCTGCCCCGCAGGAGCTCAGGATTGAGTTCCCGGAGCTGCTCCAGGGGGGTTTCCGACAGACGGGAGAGCACCGCCAGGCTGGTCATCCGATCCACCTGGACAGTTTCGTAGGTGTAGGGCGCCTCGGGCTGGAACTTGAGGCCGTAGCGCTCCGGGTTCCGCCCCACCAGCACGGCGGCGCAGAACTTGGGCACGTAGTGCTTGGTCTCGGTCCGGAGGTAGCGCGAACGCTGCATGTCCCAATAGTTACGGGAGCCCGTGCCGTTGGAAGCCTTGTCCGTGGTGCCGGGACCGGCGTTATAGCTAGCCAGGGCCAGGTACCAGTCCTTATCCCGCAGGTAGAGGCTCTTGAGGTAGCGGGCGGCGGCCCGGGTCGCCTTGACGGGATCCTGGCGCTCTTCGACCCAGGCGTTGCCGTAGAGACCGAACATGCGCCCTGTGGAGCGGATGAACTGCCACATGCCCACCGCCGAGGCGGTACTCCGGGCCTTGTTGGTGTATCCGCTCTCGATGAGGGCCAGATAGGCCAGATCCTGGGGAATCCCTTCCTCCGCAAAGACCTGGCGGACCATGGGGAGGTATCGGCTGGCCCGGGCCAGGGAACGCTCCATGAATCCCCGCTTATCGTGGGTGAAGCTGTGAACCCAGCTCAGGACCTTGTCATTGAGGTCAATGGCCAGGTCGTATTCCACCCCGGCCTCGGCGGTTTTGACCAGTTCCATCTCGGTCTTGAGATCCTGGCCCTTGAGGACTACGACCTCCTCGGTGGGACTCAGCTCGTTGGGGTCGGTGACCTCCTCCTCGCCCTCCAGGTCATCCTCCACCGCCTGGAGCCGCTCCAGAAGGGGGGCCACATCGACCTTGGTCCGGGCCTCCTCGGACCAGTCGGCCACCAGGGCCTCGGCCTCGTCGCAGATGGAAGCGGCCTTGTCCTCATCCTCGGCTTCCAGGGCCTTCTCGGCCGCCTTGACCAGGAATTCCAGACGCCCCAGAGGAGAGACATAAGCGGAGGTACGGGGCGCCGCTGGCAAGGTCGTTTCGGCCCTCCCCAGCTGGCTGGCCACCAGGAGCAGAAGGACGCGGGTAAGGAATCGGGACTTGAGAACCATGTATCAGCGGCTTTCCGACATGACGTGAGCTTCGTACCCCGCCGCATCCAGGAGGCCGGAATCGAGTTCACCCTCAAGGCGGAGCTTGATCATCCAGCCTTGACCATAGGGATCCTCGTTGACGAACTCGGGATGGGCCTCCAGCTCGGTGTTGACTTCCAGCACCTCGCCGGCACTGGGCATGTAGACCTCGGAGACCGTCTTCACGGACTCCACCGTGCCAAACTCCTCGCCAGTTCCAAGGCGGGTGCCGGGCTCGGGAAGGCTGACGAAGACCACATCCCCCAGGGCCTCCTGGGCGTAGTGGGTGATGCCCACCAGGGCAGTGCCATCCCCAAGGGGTCTCAGGTATTCGTGGTTCTTGGTGTACTTCAGCTCGGCCGGGTACATGGGACCTCCGTCCAGGGATTCTATCAGCGTGCCCTGACATAGAAGGGAGTGGGGATCACCTCGGCGGGACAGGCCCTGCCCCGGATCTCGATGTGGATCCTGGAACCCAGGTCTGCCAAAGCGATGGGAACCAGGGCCAGACCGATATTGCGCCCCAGCGTGGGACTGGGGGCGGCGCTGGTGACATGGCCACCCTCCGCCACGGGCATATGGTCCCGGGCGATATCCCCCTTCTCCATCATCCGGAAGCCCACCAGGACTCGCACCAACCCCCGCTCGCGCTGGGCTGCCAGGGCGTCTCTCCCCAGGAAATCCCCCTTGGAGAAACGCAGTATCCACCCGAGGTCCGCCTCCAGGGCGCTGATGCCATCGTCAATCTCATGGCCATAGAGGGCCATCTTGGCCTCCAACCGCAGGGTGTTCCGGCAGCCCAGGCCGGTGGGCAGGAGTCCCTGGGGCCGCCCCTGCTCCAACAGGGTCTCCCACACCCAGGGTGTGCGCTCCACCGGGCAATAGACCTCGAAGCCATCCTCACCCGTATAGCCCGTCCGGGCGATCAGGACCGGCACGCCCTGAAAAGTCCCCTGGGCAAAGCCGTAATAGCGGATCCGACCCAGCTCGATGTCCACCAGGGGTTGCAGCACGGCTGCACTGACCGGCCCCTGGAGGGCCACCTGCCCCGTGACGGCGGATTCGTCCAGCACTTCCACATCCCAGGCAGAGGCATGACTGCGGATCCAGGCCAGATCCTTGCCGGCATTGGAGGCATTCACCACCAGCAGGAAGTCCCGGTCGTCAACCTTGTGAAGGAGGAGGTCATCCACGAAGGTGCCCCGCTCCGTAAGGAGGCCGGTGTACTGGATGCGGCCCGGAGGAAGGGCACCGACTCCGTTGGGAGTAAGCCAGTCCAGGAAGGCCAGGGATTGGGATCCCCGGACTCGGATCTCCCCCATGTGACTCACATCGAAGATCCCGACGGCCTTCCGCACCGCATGATGCTCCGCCAGGATGCCCGTGGGGTACTGCAGGGGCATCTCCCAGCCCCCGAAATCCACCATCCGGGCCCCGAGGGCCACATGAGCATCGAAGAGGGGGGTGCGCTTCAGGGACATGAACCCTCCAGACAGGAACCATGAAAGGGTATCGGCAGACCCCATGCTTTTTCGATTTCCTGCCACCCCTCAGGGGCCCGGCTTCACCCAGGGCAGCAGCCCATCCAGACGCCAAGTCAGGCTCCAGCCAACCCCCTCTTGGGCCTCCATGCGGACCCGCAAGGGCAGGATCTCCACCCCGGCCCCGGCTGCCCGGTCCAGTTCGACGGCATAGGCCGGATCGACCGCCCGGGCGGCATCGAAGCTTGTGCCGTCCCCGCGATGGATGAAGAAAACCAGGGCGGCGCGATGGCCCTCCCGGACCATGGCCTGGAGTTCCCGGAGGTGCTTGAGGCCCCGCTCCGTCACCGCATCCGGAAAACAGATCTGATCCCCCAGACGCAGGGTGGCGTTCTTCACCTCGATGAATACCGCCCGGCCCTCCCGATCCAGCGCCATGACGTCAATGCGGCTGCGCTCCTCTCCGTAGGGGACCTCAGTGCGCACCTCCCGGAGACCGGCCAGGCCGGGAATACAGTCCAGGCGGGCCGCCTCGGCGACGACCTTGTTGGGAATGCCCGTTTCGACCCCGATCCAGACCCCTTCCCGGCGACAGGCCAGCCAGGTGAAGGGGAGCTTCCGCTTGGGGTTGGCGCTGGGCTCCAGGAGCACGGGATCCCCGGGCTCCCAGCAGGTGGCCATGGTCCCGGTATTGGTACTGTGGGCGGTGACTACCGAGCCATCCTCCAGCTCCACATCAGCGAGGAACCGCTTGTAGCGCTTGAGGATATGACCCAGGACCAGGCTCGAACGCTGATAGATCGGAGTTTGAATCATTCCAGGTATTCCTGTCCGAGACGTCGGACGACGTACAGGCCCACCCCGGAAAAAATGCCACTCAGCACGACCGCGGTCGTGATCCCCACCAGGGAACCCAGCCACCAGCCCAGCCAGCCCCCGATGATGGTGCCGATCATGCCCAGCAGCCCTTTCATCAGAAGGTGGTCACCCGCATGGTGTTGGTGGACCCTGCGGTCCACAAGGGGTGACCCACGGTCATGACCACCCGGTCCCCAGGCCGGATTCCCCGCTCCCTCAGCAGCGGCTCCACCGAGGCCACCATCTCGCTGAGGTGCTGGGTCCGGGGGACGATGAGACTCTGGACCCCCCGCAGGAGACCCATGAGACGGGCGTTGAGCTCATTGGTGGTGGCCCCGTAGACCGGCACGGTCCCCGCAAGGCGGCTCACCAGCCGGACACTCCCCCCCTTTTCCGTGAAGACAAGCAGGGCCTTGGCCTGGAGATCCTCCGCCGCCCGGCAGGCAGCAAAGGCCACCGCGGCATCGGTCTGGTGAAGGAAACCATCGGGCAGACGGTCATCCCTCCGTCCACCGGCATTGGGTTCCGCATGGGTGTCGGCATCCTCTGCGATGCGGGCCAGCCACTGGACCGCTTCCAGCGGAAACTTGCCCGCCGCGCTCTCGGCACTGAGCATCACGGCATCGGTGCCATCCCAGATGGCGTTGGCGATGTCCGAGGATTCCGCCCGGGTCGGCTGGGGGTTCTCAATCATGCTCTCCAGCATCTGGGTGGCGGTGATGATGGGCTTCATGGCCAGACGGGCCTGGCGGATGATGTGCTTCTGGACATGGGGGACCTTCTCCACCCCAAGCTCCACCCCGAGGTCGCCCCGGGCCACCATGACGCCCCAGGCCGCCGTGAGAATTTCCTCCAGGTTGCTCAGAGCCTTGGGATGCTCGATCTTGGCGATGATGAACTGACTGCCCCCAAAGGCGCGGATGGTGGCGGCCAGGGCCTGGATATCCGCCCCTGAGCGAACAAAGCTCTGAGCGAAGAGGTCCACCCCCTGCTCGACCCCCCACTTCACATCCTCGATGTCCTTGGTGGTCAGGGGTTCGATGGCTACGTCGATCCCTAGGGGATGAATGCCCTTTCGGCTCTTGAGCAGCCCTCCCACCAGCACCCGGGCCGTCAGATGGTCCCCCCGGCATTCCAGGATTTCCACCGAGAGGTTGCCATCGTCCAGAAGCCACTTCTGGCCTGGCCGGGCCCCCTCGAAGAGTTCGGGATGGGGCAGCGGAGCGGCCCAGGCAAAGGCCTGGGGAGCATCCTGCCCCTCCCGGTAGAAGGCACCGGAAGACCCGGGTTCCAGTTCCACGGGGGCTTCCAGAACACCGATACGCCATTTGGGCCCCTGAAGGTCCAGGAATACCGGAATGCGCCGCCCAACCTCCGCGGCGGTTTTCCTCACCAGCTGTAGCACTTCCGTCCGATCCTGGGGCGTCGAGTGGCTGGCATTGATACGGATGGCATCGGTGATTTCAAGCACTTCACGAAGCGGACCCCCATTGAGGAGCGCCGGCCCTACCGTGGTCACAAGCTTGGTTTTGCGCATGATCTCCTCCGAATTATCCACAAGCATTCCACAGTTTTTTCCACAGCCCGTCAGGCTTTCCTTGAAAATTTCCCTCTTCGCACGAGGCATCCAGGGTGATACCTTACTCCACCCTGTCTATCCATGGAGAATTCAGAATGCGCCAGCAGTTGGAGGATCTTGTCGCCGAAATGGTCCGCAAGGAGATCCCTCTCGAAATGGCTGTGCGCGAGTTCGAGCGGGCCTACCTCCTGCAGGTGCTGGAGGCCCATGACGGCAACCAGAGCGCGGCGGCGAAGCGCCTCGGGATCCATCGCAACACCTTGTCCAAGAAGCTGGAGCCGCGATTGGCCAGCCTGCGTTATCCTGCTGCCAGGGTGTGCTGACGGGAACATGGTCGCACCCCTTTGGTAAAATCCGGCTGGATCGCTTTCCATCCGGGTATTTTATACACAGGAGGCAGAGCCATGACCAAGATTGGCATCAACGGATTCGGACGCATCGGCCGGATGGTCTTCCGGGCGGCAGTCCAGAACTTCCCTGACCTTGAGGTCGTGGGGATCAACGATCTCCTGGAGCCCGACTATCTCGCCTACATGCTCCAGTTCGATTCCGTGCACGGTCGTTTCAAGGGCGACGTGGCAGTGGAGGGCAACAACCTCATCGTCAACGGCAAGAAGATCCGCCTCACGGCCGTGAAGGATCCTTCGGAGCTGAAGTGGGACGAAGTGGGCGCGGACATCGTGGTGGAGAGCACCGGCCTCTTCCTCGACAAGGAGAGCGCCTCCAAGCACCTCAAGGCAGGCGCCAAGAAGGTGATCATGTCGGCCCCCTCTAAGGACGACACCCCGATGTTCGTCTACGGCGTCAATGACAAGACCTACGCCGGGCAGGACATCATCTCCAACGCCAGCTGCACCACCAACTGCCTGGCCCCGGTGGCCAAGGTCCTGAACGACACCTTCGGCATCAAGCGCGGGCTCATGACCACAGTCCACGCCGCCACTGCCACCCAGAAGACCGTGGATGGTCCCTCCAACAAGGATTGGCGCGGGGGACGCGGCATCCTGGAGAACATCATCCCCAGCTCCACCGGCGCCGCCAAGGCCGTGGGCAAGGTGATCCCCGAGCTCAACAAGAAGCTGACCGGCATGTCCTTCCGGGTGCCCACCTCCGACGTTTCGGTGGTGGATCTCACGGTGGAACTGAACAAGGAAGCCACCTACGAGCAGATCTGCGAAGTCATGAAGGCCGCCTCTGAAGGCCCCCTCAAGGGCGTCCTGGGCTACACCACCCAGAAGGTTGTCTCCACGGACTTCCGCGGTGAGAGCTGCACCTCCGTTTTCGACGCCGAAGCCGGTATCGCCCTGGATTCCACCTTCGTCAAGGTCGTTTCCTGGTACGACAACGAGTGGGGCTACTCCAACAAGGTGCT
>JAFNAB010000060.1 GCA_017859955.1 Holophagaceae bacterium | reverse complement strand
GAAAACCCCCGAAAAGGGCCACCTCAAGCACCAGACCCTGGCCAGCCTTGAGAAGCGCCTGGACCCCAACCGCTTCCTGCGCATCCATCGCAGTTTCATTATTCAGCTGGACCGCCTGGCCCGCCTCGAGCAGACCCGCTCCGAAAGCTGGATGGCGGTGCTCAAGGACGGGGCCAAGTTGCCGGTCAGCAAAAGCGGGTACGGGCGGCTGCGGGACATTATATCCATTGAAATATGAAAAGATAATTAATTAACAAGGTGAGAGGCCCGGCTATGCCGGGCTATCTTTTGTTGCTGCAAGAACTGTCGTCGCCGAACGGCGTTTTTGGTGCTATGAATTGCGCGATTGGGGAGGTGTGCGGTTGGTTAAAAATTAATGAATGGATGCTATTTTTAGTATCTATTAATCACGATTGCATGCTAGCCTGCACGTCGCTAATCCAAGCCCAACAGTCTTCTTGGGCTGGATTTGCCGTACTTGGACCCCTGTCATTATCTGGAGTCAGGCTTGCTTCAATCAAAAATGCATCAAAGGCTCCGGCTCGCGGCTATTGCGAGCCTTGTCATGGTCCTCGCATTCTTTTCCGCGCCCCTGCGTTCGCGCCATGAGCCAGGAGGGGGCGTACAGCCTTTCAAACGTTCGTTTGATGCAAGGCGATCAGACCATTCTTGAAGCCAAACCATTGGTTCTCTCTATTTCGTGTCTTGGCGAGATCCTGATCAGTAGCGTCACATCGACGCCCATGACCGGCGAGGAAATCCGGGATGCCGGTCTGCAATTGGGGGCGGGGAGCTATGAAGCCCGCCGCTTCACCATGGCCCTGAGCATCGGAAGTCGCCAGGTCAATCTGAGCGTTCCGGTTGCAACACCCCTCTACAATGGCCTCGAGGATCCCAGGGGGGGAAGCTCCGTCGGCCGTCTGGACATCAGTGGCTTCGAGACGGGGGACCTGCCAGACCTCAGTGTGGTGGCCGCGGAAATCAAGCCGGAGAAGGATCCCTTCAACCTCAGCCGTCCGGCGGTATCCCACACGCTTCAGCACGGGTTCAAGGCCCTTCTGGTGATTCCCGGCAGCATTGGCTACCTCCATCAGCACTATCGGGTGAGCGTGGTCGTGCTGAACACCCTTCAGGCGGGATCTCCCTTCAAGGTCACCCACCTGACGGCCACCTATTCGCCCCCCACCGCTGGTGATGGGGTCGGCGCCCTGAAACTGGTGCCCAAGCTGGGCGAGGGAATTGATGACACCGCTCGGAAGAGCGTGCGGGGCAACGATGCCCAGGGGAGCCCCGGCAAGGGTGAGGACACCCTGGCGGCCGGAGAAAGTGGTCTGGCCAACTTCTACGTAGAGGGCCTGAAGGAAGGCAGCCACCCAGCGAACTTCCTGATCCAAGGACAGTTTGAAGGTCCCGGTCTGGATGAGGCCATTCCCTTGAAGGGGACGGCATCCGGCCGACTCCTGGTGAAGAATCCCACCTTCGATCTCCTGCTGGTCCACCCCGATGTAGTGCGCAAGGGCGAGGTCTACACCCTGGAAGCCCGCCTCACCAATAGCTCCAGCACCTTCGCCACTGGGATTTCACTCTCCATCGATCAGGCCCGCCTTGGCAACGTGAAGCTGGTGAGCGCCCCTGTCCTCAAGCTGGAGGAGGTGGCCACCAACGAGAACGGCTCACCCAAACGGACCCTCAACCCCGGCGAGACCGCGTCCTTCAAGTTCCAGCTCCGGGCGATGAAGACCGGTGAAGTTCAGAGCTCCTACCTCTACATCGAGGAAGGCACCATGGGCTTCCAGCTCTCCACGGGCATCGGCGAGCGGAACATCCGCTTGAACCCCGACACCCTTTGCATCCCCCAGACCCTGGAGGGTCGTGATGGCCTGCCGGAGCACCTGCGGGAAGCCATGCTCCGGGTGCTGGGACAGGCCTATTCGGTGGCCACCACCAAGGGGGCTCTGCCCCTGGGTGTGCTGCCCATCTCCCGAGGCACCGTGACGGAGAAGATGGCCCAGACCCTGAGCGAACAGGGGGTCTTCCTGAAGATGGGCACGGATCGCGCCCGCATCTGGTGGGAACTCTGGAGCGCCTTCACCCGGAACTCCGATGCGGGCTTCGACCAGCTTGTGCGCACTACCGAGGCCGGAGCGGAGTTGCGTTCCGCCTTCCTGGAAGCCTGGCGTACGTGGGCGGACACGGCCCAGGCTCCCGCGGATCGACTGAAGGAACTGGCCAGCTTCGGTTGGGGCGTCTCCAACACCGCCATGGCTGCCCTCAAGGGCGCCAAGCCCGGATTGTCCATGGGGCTGGTGGATGACGCCGGTCGCCTTCTCCAGAACGGCGCACCCATTCCTGCCCTCGGGGCTGCCGGAGCGGCCTGGGGCGCCGAGGGGGAGAACCATCTCCTCCAGTTCCCCATGCTTTCCGGCGGCAGCGCCCGCATGGCGCTAACCAACCAGGGCTCCGAGCACATGGACCTGGATCTGGCCTTGCTGGTCCCCACCACGGGCGAAGCCCAACCCATCCACAGCCGTCTCGCCTTCCGCCTGGGAACGCAGCAGACCGCCACCCTTGAACTGGGGCCCCAGCGCCAGCTCCAGGTGAAAGTGGTGGATTCGACAGGAACCGTGACGCATCAGGGGGTGGCAAGCAACCCGGAGGCTCTTGCCGCCGAACCCTTCCAGGTGCTGGCGGTCCACCGCTACGATCTGGATCTCTTCCCCGACGCCACTCCCTACGGCACCCATGTGATGGTGCTCTTCAATCGTCCCAACAAGCCCATCACGATCTCCACCGGAGACGAGGGCTTCAATCAGGCCCAGACCTTGATCCAGGTGGAGGGCAACGCCTTCTGGCGCAAAACCTTGGGGAACGAGACGGATGCCAAAGGCAATCTGGTCCTCGACGCAAATGGCAATCCCAAGCGACTGCCCTCGCCCCCCGCGCTGATCCAGGCCTATTCCCGGGTGCTTTCCCTCTACCTGGAAAAGCCCGTGGGGCCCTATATTCAGCGGCAGATCACCCTGGCGGACGCCTGGCAGGATATACAGGGGAATCCCCTATCGAGTGCTCGCACCTGGCCCATTCAGAGCGGTCTGGTCCCCGGCGGGGCCATCGTGAAGGGCCACGTCCGCAAGCTGGACGGCACGGGGATCCCGGCCCGGCTGACCTATTGGTACTACACCAGTGTCCATAGCACCGAGCTGGACCTGGCGACTGGCCAACTCTTTGCGGCCGAGGATGTCGACACCTACTACGCCCTGGTCACCAACAACGTGGCCACTGAATCCGATGGCGCCTTCCAGTTGGATTACGTCCCCGAGCCCGTTTCTTACGCCATCGGGCCATTCCTTCTCCAGGGGAACATGGCGGAGGGGACGGCCTTCGCCCAGGCCAGCGTCCTGGGCAACGGACAAGTGATCCAGATGGATCTCGTCCTGGAGGGCAAGGGCAGCATCGAGGGCTACACCCTGGATGCCCAGGGGATTCCTGTGCCCGGTGTCCAGGTCCAGGCCATCCAGGAACAGCAGACCTATGGCCTGAACCAAGGCACTGGCGGCGGGAGCTTCTCGGTCTCGGGGGTATCCGACGCCCAGGGCTACTACCGCCTGGATGGCCTCAAGACCGGCGTTTTTTCCATCCGGGCCCTCAAGGATCTCTTCGGGGTGGCCGGGAGCGGCGAGATCGCCCGGGATGGCGAGGTCGTGCGCAAGGATCTGGTGCTCAAGGGCAAAGTTGGCTCGGTGAAGGTGCGCCTCCTGGACCTCCAGGGCGCGTCTATGCTGAAGGAGTGGGTCCGCATGGGCTTCCCGGCCGGATTGCTGCGAAGTGGTTCCGGGACCGTGAACTACGTCTACCCCGAGCAGGCCACCGCCGATGGGGATGGATGGGTGCGCTTCAAGGATGTGCCCTCGGGGGATATTCATCTTCTTGCCCCCTTCCTGAGGAAAGGCACGGTCACGGAATTCCACGGCTATCTGGAGCCCGGCGCCGAGCTGGTGGCGGAGCTCCGCCAACTTCCCGCCCAGGAGCGGGCCAAGGCCCAGGTGCTGGTGGTGGACACCGTTGGAGCGCCCGTGGCCAATGCCTTTGTGAAGTATTCCGGCAGCAGCCAGTACGATCTGAATACTGATGAGCAGGGGCTGACCCCCTGGTTCGAGCTGGCCCCGGGCCAGTCTGTCACGGTCCAGGCATACCATCCGGCCTGGGTTGGCAATGTCCAGGGCGACACGCTGATCCCGGAAGCGGGGCAGAGGTATACCCTGCGGGTCGTCATGCCCGCCAAAGCTGGCCTGAAGGGCACCGTGACTCGCCCCGACGGCACCCCCGTGAAGGGGGCCTACGTGGCCATCCCTCCGGTATACGACGATATGAAGAAGAACCGCCTGGGCATCACCGATGCTAAGGGCGCCTTCCAGATCCCCGATGTTCCGGTCGGCAATCCGTTCCGTTTCGCGGCGGTGGGGCCGGAACTCCGCACCGCGATCACCCCACTGTTCCTCCAGTTGAGTGACGGCGAGACCCGGGAGCTGAGCTTGGTGCTTCCGGCTGTTGGCAACAATACCCTCCAGGGCACGGTGTACCAGCCCCAGGAGGGGGCCCAGAAGATCCCCGCCATGGCCCAGGTGTGGGTGATGGGTTTCCTTCCCAGTATCGCTACGCCTGAATGGGGCAACGGCAACTGGGGGCTTCTGGCCGCAGAGGAGGTAGCTGCTGCCCAGACGCCAGCTACTGGAGCCTACCGTTTTACGGGTCTGCCCTCCGGGGCCTTCACCCTCAAGGGCAACAGTGATTTCTTCCCCGTCATCGCCACCCAACCCGGAACTTTTGGCACGGATGTCAGTGCCACCCAGACCATGGACCTGACCCTCATCTCCTCCTTCGCCGGTGAACTCAAGGGCCGCGTCGTGGGCCGAGACGGCGCCACCCCTGTGGCCAAGGGCGCCCGGGTGAGCCTCATCGGCGGCAGCATCGGCGATCTCACGGTGCTCACCCAGGAGAATGGCATCTACAAGTTCGCCAAGGTGATTCCCGCCGGGAAGTACAAGCTACGGGTGGAGGATCCCGTCACGGGGGATTTCTGCATCGCCACCATTGAGATGAAGCAGGAAGAATCCCAGGCGCGGAACCTCCGCCTGTGGGGCCGGGGCAATCTCCAGATCCATGTCCAGGACAACCAGGGCCTGCCCCTGGCCGAGGCCGAGGTGGAGGTCGTCCACAGCAAGAACAATGGTCTGCTGGGGCCCTACGACCTTCCCGAACTGAAACAGAAGCTCCTGCCCGCCAATGGCGGGGAGATGCTCTTCGAGGACCTTCTTGAAGGTCCCATCACGGTGATTATCAAGAACCCCACTGGGCTTAGGGGCACGGCCTCCGTCGAGCTTCCTGTGGGCGGTGGAAACGCCGAAGTCACCGTCAAGCTTCAGGCCGTGGGGGGCATCCGCGGCATTCTCAAACGCTCCGATGGGACCCTTGTGCCCTCGGGCCGGGTGGATGCCTATGGGCAGCGCGGAGGTGACGGCAATGCCTGGCTGGGGGTCTCACCCACCTATCAGGAGGGCGTCGAAGGGCGCTTCCTCTTCTATCCCTTGCCCGCTGGGGTAGTCCGCCTGGAGGCCTGGGATCCCGATACCCGCCAGATCGGCCGCATCACCGTCAATGTCGCGGAATGCACCGAGAATGGCCCCTTCACGGAGGTGGAGATCACCTGCCAGGACAAGGGGCCCGTCACCCTGAAGGTCGTGGATGAGGCGCAGACCCCCGTGCTCCGCGCCAGCCTCTCCGTGCGCTACACCGGCGGACCAGCCCTCTCCTTCTCCACGGAGGCCACCACCGATGCGGAAGGGAAGGCGGGCTTCGTGCTGCCCCCCGGCGACTACTTTGTCGAGGCCACCGATCCCATCACCCTTGCCACCGGCAGCCTGGCCTTCAGCCGCGCCGCCAACCAGGGTGAGTTCGCTCAGACCCTCACCCTCAAGGGCGTGCGTTCCATCTTCGCCACGGTGCTGCCTCCCCCCGGGGCCCCCACACTTCCGCTGAGCGATTGGCAGCTTCGCATCAACGGGTTGAACCGCACCGCCACTCTGAACGACTTGGGCCAGGCCACTTTGCAGGATGTGCCCATCGGGTCGTACACCATCAGCCTGACCGACCTCAATGGGAAGGCCCGCGGCACCTGGAACCTGATGGTGCTCAAGGATGGCAATGCCATCCAGGACTTCCAGGCCCAGGCCCAGGCCATGGGCAGCGTGACCGCCACGGTCAAGGATCCCGAGGGCGCCGCCGTGCCCGGGGTCGATGTCTGGCTTTCCGGTCTCCTGTGGAGCAGTTCATCGCTCAAAACCGACCTCAATGGCACCATGCGTTTCCTGAACGTCAGCCAAGGGCAGGGCACCGCCTCCATCAACGGCGGCAGCTCCGCCACCTTCACGCTGGAGACCGAGGGGCAGGATGTTCCGGTGAGTCTCACCACGGCCCCCTCGGGCCAGATACATGGCCTTGTGACGGACCCTGGGGGCCAGCCCGTCCCCTACGCCGCGATCACGGCCTACTATGCCTGGGGTGGGGGCGTCTCCAGCGCCACCGATGGCACCGGCCACTTCGCGGTCAAGGATCTGCCCATTGCGAAGCCCATCACCATTCGGGCCACGACCGGCGCGGGCCGTCAGGGGCACTCCGGTGCCGTGACCCTTTCCGCCAATAACGAAGACCTGGAAGTGAACTTCGCTCTTTCCGCCCAGGGCTCCCTTACGGGTCGCTTCACCGATGTTTTGCGGCCCCAGTTGCCGCCCCTCCAGCTGCGGGTGAGCAATGCCAGCGGCATCTTGGCCACCTCCACCACGGATACCGAAGGCAAGTTCCAGATCGGCAGTCTCCCCGCGGGGGAATCCCTCACCCTGACCGCCCTTTGGGATGACGGCGTCACCCAGGCCTTCCAGGAAAGCTTCACCATCGCCAGCGAAGGCGAGACCGTGGACCTCACCCGGCCTCTTCCCGCCTTCGTGAACCTCAAGGGATGGACCAAGGACAGCGACGGTAACAAGATCCCCATGACCGTCATCCTTCGGGATGCCCAAGGCAAGGAACTGAATCGTGCCGTGACGACCGGGGATCTCTTCGATCCCGACCATCCCACCTTCTTCTTCCGCTACCTCAGGGCCGGGCAGGCCTACCGCCTGGACGGCTGCCGCGAGCGGACCACCACGGTCATCGCGACCCTGAACGTCGTCCCCGTCGGGGACAAGGAAATGGAGGAGCTTGTCCTGCAGCAGCCCTCGCCCCGCACCCTTCGCATGGCTGTGGTGTATCCCGACGGCTCCGCTGTCCCCGGGCCCGGCCACGTTGTGCTCACCCCCACCGGCATCTATGGAGGCCAGTGGCAGGGGGAGCTTGATGCCGCAGGCACTGCCACCGTCACGGATCTCCCCACCGGACCCTTCCGGGTCCAGGTGAGCGCCGTGCCCAATCAGCCCACTCTGGAAATGCTGTTTGAGATCACGGCCCCCACGGGTCAGACCCAGGAACTTCAGATCCCGGCCATGGGGGTGGGCTCGGTGAGCCTGAGCGTCAAGACCGCCTCTGGCCGAACCCTTAGCGGTAGCTCCGTCTCCCTTTCCGGCAGCGGCACCCCCACCTGGAGTGCCCAGGCCCAGCAGGATGGCTCCTGGCTGGTCTCCGGCCTTTGGATTGGCCGCGCACTGAGCGTCCAGGCCACCGGCTTCGGAATCCTGGGTACCGCGCCAGCCATAAACCTCACCCAGCACGGGCAGAACCTGCCCGTGGTCTACCCGGCTCCGGATCAGGGAGCCCTCGCGGGCACCGTGAAGGATAGCCACGGCAGCGTCGTGGCGGGTGCCCGGGTCGAAGTGGTGGGCAAGAACTTCGTCGCCACCACGGATGCCTCCGGGGCCTTCCGTTTCGAGCCCTTGGTCCTGGGGAGTTACACCCTCTCCGTGACCCTGCCGGGCCGTCCCAACCGGGCCGTGGAAAGCGCGAGCCTCTCCGGCGATGCGGAAGTCCACCTCCAGGATCTGGCCCTGAAGGGCACCGGCACCGTTCGGGTGAATGTCCTCAAGGAGGACGGATCGCCCAATCCGGGCCAGACCATCTCCTTGAAGAACACCAGCTCCTGGTCCGATGGCCAGAGTGTCACGGTCCTCAGCGATGCCTCCGGTGTGGCCACCTTCTCCGATGTGCTGGAGGGCAGCATCACGGCCTCCGCAACCTTGGATTCCAAGGCCCGTTCCGTCAGCGGAACCCTGAGCGATGGTGGCACCCTCACCCTCGAACTCCGTTCCAAGGATATGAGCCGGGTCTCGGGCCGCGTGCGCCGCGCCTCCGACCTGAACAACTGGTCCATGGGCGCCGTCGCCACCATCCAGGGCTTCACCTATACCCTGCAGACGGATGGCACCCTGGTGCCGCCTTCACCCGAACCCCTCCTGAACTACACGACCTCGCCCGTTCCCGTTCAGGTGGTTCTGTCCAGCGGCGCCACCTTTGCCGTCGGGACGATCACCCTCGTGAAGAACGATGTCACCCCCGTGGAACTGAGGGCTCCGGCCTTTGGTGCCGTGCAGGGGGTGGTCCGCGACGCCAAGGGGGCCCTCGTGGCCAGCGCCCTGGTCAGCTCCGGCACCCTTTCTGCCACCACGGATGCCCAGGGAGCCTACCGTCTGGAGGGCCTCGTCACCGGAAGTTCCACCCTTAGCGCCTCGCTCACGGGGCGTCCCAACCGCGCCGTGGAATCCGCGACCGTGGCCGGGGATGGCAGTACCTACACCCTGAACCTGACCCTCAAGGGCACCGGCACCGTGACCGTCAAGACCCTGGCCACGGATGGTTCCATCCTTGCGAACCAAGCGGTGACCTTGCGGAATAACAGCGCCTGGTCCGCTGGCAATCAGCTCCAGGCCACCAGCGATGCCCAGGGCTTGGCCACCTTCACCGATGTCCTGGAAGGCAGCATCACCGCCAGCGCCACCCTGGACAGCCTGTCCTGCAGCAGCAGCGGCACCCTGGCCGCGGACCAGACCCTGGCCCTGACCCTTCAGCCCCGCCCCTACAGCACCATCTCCGGGCAGATCAAGCGGGCCAATGCCACCCTCACCTGGCCCCAGGGCACCCGATTGCTGGTGTCGTACTACGGTTCGCAGTTCTACAACCTGGCGGAAGACGGGACGATCCAGGTCCCCGCCCCCAATCCCCACCTGGACTACAACTACGGGTATACCAGCGCCTACGTGGTCCTACCCGGCGGCCGCCAGCTCTCCCTCGGCAACGTCACCTTGGTGAAGAACGGCGATACGGTCCTGAACCTCACGGCCCCCGGCTTCGGAAGCCTCAGCGGCACCGTCAAGGATGCCAATGGCAACCCCGTGAGTGGCGTAAACGTCAATATCGACGGCTCCTCCATCGGAACCACCAACGCCACCGGGGCCTGGTCCAAGACCGAAATCCCCACCGGCAGCCGCCACATCACCGCCAGCACCTCCACCTCCATCGCCGCCGGGGATGTGACCCTGGCCCAGGATGGCGGCACAGCCAACCTGGACCTGACCCTGCTTTCGAATTCGGTGTCGCTATACGTGCGCATGGCCTATGGCCGCCTGGATCGTTACGCCTTCGTATACGCGGATGGGACCTTCTCGCCCGCTAGCGAGTACGCCTGGGACAGCCGGGAGATCGCCATCCGTCCATGGCTCAAGGTGGACGGAGCCGCGGAAGTCGCGCCTGCGGCTCCCGGTGGGATCGCCCAATGGTTGGAGAAGGGCCACCAGATTAGCTACACCACCACTGTGGGTTCGATCGAAGTGACCCTTGTCCGGACCGTGGCTCCCGGGACCAGCCTGTCACGGGAGGAGATCCGCCTGCGGAACACTGATACGGCGTCCCACAGCGTCTCCCTCCGCCACGCGGTCTCCCTGTCGGGGTACCGGGGCTTCCCCTCGACTCAGTCCCAGCCGGTCCTGAGCGGCGATAGCCGGGACAAGGGGGTGCTGACCTCGTACGGCACCATCCTCTGGGGGAATGGTGCGGATGCGCCCCTTTCCCTTAGCTCCGGCGGATTCCAGTGGCCTGAGTGGACCCTCGCCGCAGGCGAGCAGAAGACTCTGGCTCTGGCCTTTGCGCCCTACCGGGTTTCTGAGGAAAGCACCTTCCGGCCTGATGGCGCAGGACGTCTGCTGGACCGGATTCTCCACGGCGCCCCGGAGTGGGTCTACGGAGGAAACCCCTCGGCCTGGTCCAACTGGCTTCCCACCCAGGCACCCGAGGCGGAACCCCTTGCGGCTTGGGACGCTTCTGCCACCCTAACGCTCAAGGATCACCTGGGGCGGACGCCGGTAAACGCATGGTCCTTCAATAATACCTTCGAAGCCGCGGAAAAACTGGCGCCGAAGAAGAGCTTCTCCTCTGGAAATCCCATTTCGGGTCTGCCAGGGGGCGGTGGCATAGCCAGGGTCAAGGTCCCGGGTTATTCCTCGCCGCTCGTCCTGACTCGGACGCTCAACGCGACCCAGAGCGCGGAGCTGACCCTGGAGGAGGCCGCGCCCGTCACAGTCAAGGCCCAGGACGCCCATGGAGTGGCCGTCGCCGGGGCTTCGGTCTACGTAACCTACAACGGCAGCTACGCGTCGAACAGTCAGGGTATGGCCGGGCCTTGGCTTCTGGCGCCGGAGACCTATAGCGTCCAGGCCACCTTGCCCGGCTCCGATGACACAGTCCAGGTGTCCGGCACCATCCTGGCCCTGGCCGGGACGGACAACACCCTCACCCTGGCCTTCCCGGCGGTGGGTTCCGTGAAGGTAAGCCTCCTGGGGGCCGATGGGCTGCCATTTTCCGCATCCTTCAGGGGCTACTTGATCCAGAACTCGACCAGTCGATCCAAGGCGGGGCAAACCGCTCTCACATGGACCGGCGTCCTTCCTGGCGAGTGGAGGGTGCGAGTAGTGGACCCCAGGACCGGCGGATACCTCCAGGACCAGACCATCACGGTCTCGGCGGATGCCCAGGCCGAAGCCACCTTCCGCCTCCCGAGCCTCGGACAGGTCCGCATGCAGATCCTGACCCCGGCGGGAACCCCCGTGGCCAGGGGCCAATATGTGTACCTGACCGGCGCTGATGGCGGCACTCAGGTCCTGTACACCGATGATGCGGGCCTGGTGACCTTCTCCAATGTGGCTCCCGGCAACGCCACCATCACCGCCACTAATCCCGGCAATGGCTACGCCGCTTCCGTGGTGGTCACGGTGACCGATGGCACTCTGGCGCAGGCGACCCTTGCCCTGCCGGGTGCCGGCAATCTGGTGGTGAATGTCAAGACCGCGGATGGTCGGCCGGTTGGCTACCGCTACTTCCAGGTTATGGACGGCGGGAACGTCAGCCGCTACGGATCCATCTCCCAGGGCACGGGCACCCTCAGCCCCCTTCCATCGGGGCGGAGCCTCGTCCTGAGGGATATCACTAGCTACTACTCGAGTCTTTGGAGTCCTCTCCTCCCTGAACAGACCTTCACCCTGGCGCAGGACGGCGACACCAAGACCCTGAATCTGATCCTCCCCCTCGGCGGACTCACGGTCAAGGTCCAGGATGCAGCCGGGAATCCCATCCCCAACGCCACCGTGAGCGCCGGAGGCGGAGAGTGGACCGGCACGACGGCCCAGGACGGGACGGTTCTTCTTTCGGTCCCCCTGGACACCCCCTTCGCGGTCACCGCCAGCTTCAGCGGGTACATGGATGCCAGCAACGCCTCCGTCACCGTGAGCACGGTGCAGCCCACGGGCACTATCACCCTGACCCTGGCCAAGACCATCGATGTCAACTTCCACGTCAAGCGGGCCAATGGCTCCAATGCTCCCTACAGTACTTACTACGCCCGCTGGACACTGAGCACCACCCCGGCCACCACGACCAGGACGCTCAGCAACCCGAGTGGCAGCTGGAAGATCGGTCAATCGGGGACCTACACCTTCGAGGCCATGACCACGGTCGGTACCGACCAGTCCGGCTCCTGGTCGAACCAGGGCTACAACATTTGGCCCTGGAAGGCGACGGCTACTGCGACGCTCGATACCAGCAATCCAACGCCCACGGTCACGGCCACCCTGCCAGCCCTGGCGGCCTTCACCCTGCATCCAAAGGCTGCTGACGGTAGTTCCCTGGCCGTGGACCGCTACCTCAAACTGATCCTCAAGAACAGCACGGCCATTGGCTTCCTGCCCAACCTTCCGGCTGTGGGCTTCAACCCCCGCTGGATCAGCGGGAACCTGGTCATGGAAGAGCACTTCCCCGAGGGCACCCACAGCTTCGCCATCCAGGACCGGACAGGGATCACCTTGAGCACCTTCGATCTGGTGGTGCGCCCAGAGGATGACGCCACCCGGATCGAGAAGAGCCAGGCCGTGACCCTCCCGGCCCTGGCCTCACTGACCCTGCACTACCAGGATGCCCAGGGGAGGCCCCTGGTGCAGAACCACAACCTGCAGCTACGGCTCGTGCAGAGCACCGCTGCGGACTACGCCCCGAGCCTCAGTGCCTATGGCAACGACCCGGCCTTCGGCCAGGACTTCCCCGAGGGCACCCACACCTTCGCGGTGGTGGACCCCGCCTTCGGCGAGATGGCCCGCTTCGATCTCACGGTGGGATCCGGAGACGACGGCAAGGTCCTGGAGCGCACCCTCCAGCTGCCCTATGTCCGGAGCACCTGGACCCTCCAGGCCCTGGCCGGTGATGGCATTACCCCTGCCGTGGGCGCCGAGTTGGGTGTGTATGCGACCGATTTCGACTACGGGTTCACCGTGATCCCCGGGGAGCTCTCCATCATGGAAGTGCCCGATGGAACCGTGTTGCGGGGCTATGGGTCATACCGCCCCTACGGCAAGGATGACTATGTGGTAGCCGCAACCGGGGACCAGGTCATCTCCGAAGGCACAGACATCAACCAGATCCTCAGCCTGGATCTGACCGTGCTCCGGGTCCGCCTCCTGGAGACCGATGGCACCGACAGTGTGGACAGCCCCGGCTGCGACCTGCCGGACATCACGGACCAGGACTCCTCGCGGCAGGCCTACGAGTGGTGGGACGACGGAAATAGCGACTGGGCCATGCTGATTCTCGGCCAGGATCCCGGCGCCACCCTGAAGGTTCAGGCCTTCGACGGCGATTCGGGCCTGGGCAAAGTGGAGTCCCTTACGGTGCCTGCCCTGGGTTCCTCGTTGGCACAGGAGATCCGGCTGCCGGAGCACGGGTGGCTGGAGACGGTCGAATTCCGGACGTCCGATGGCAGCACCCCAGAGCAGCTCGCCGTGGCCATCTCGGCGGATGCCCCTGGCCTGGTCCGGCCTGATCTGGCGATCTGGCAGGGTTTCTGGGATGCCTCGGGCAGCTTCACTTTCAACAGCCCGTCCTTCGGCAATGCGTGGCTATCCGAGAGTTGGAGCAATCTGGAATACCGATGGAACTACAACGCCAACACCTCTCCCAGCCGGGTGCGCGTGCCCCTGGGTGCCACCCTCTGGATGGGATCCATCCAGAACGGCGAGGGCGGGTATTACTTCGACGCCTGGGGCTCCCACCCCTACACCGTCGCTGTGGGGGAGACCCTGGTCCAGCCGGTGGCCCAGACCGTCTGGCAGGAAGTCCCCTGCCAGGTGGTGGATAGCGCGGACCAGCTGATCCGCTCTCAGAACTTGGCCTGCCGCCAGATGCACGCCCCGGATAAATGGACCCTCGAAGCCTGGGCTTACCGGGATGCATCTTCAAACCACTGGAGCGGCAACCTGCCCCTGGGCATGCCTCTACACCTGGAGCTCCAGCCCCTCGGTTGCGGGTCCTACTGGAAGGGCTCCTGGGATCACACCTTCGATGCCAGCACCCCGGCCCCCGGCCCCGTCTTCAAGGCCACGGAGTGGGAGCAGGGAGAAGAATGTCCGCCGGTCTAAATCAAGAACGGAATAAACGAGTGAGCTTATGCGCCCTGCACCCCTGATCTTCCTCCTTGCCCTCCCCCTTCTCTCCCAGGACCTCCAGCTCGGCCTGGAGCGGCTGCAGCCCCGCAGTCTGGACATCGATCGCCCAAGCGGTTCGCTGCACCTTGAATCCAAGGCGAGCCAAGCCTTGAGTCTCCGCTACGGTCAAGCCCTCTGGAGACCTTCAGAACACCAGACCCTGGAGGCCACCCTGGGGCTGCGCCTCCCCAGCGAAGGTCAGATGACCTACTCCAACTCCGCTGGGGCATCCGGGGATGTTCAGGCCCATCTGCGCCTGGGCACCCAGTACGCCCTGGGGGCGCTTTATCGCTTCGAACGGCCCTTTGGTCTGCCCCTGGAGCCGGGGCTCGGCTTGGAATATCGCCGGGAGAGCCTGGTGATGAAAGATGGGGGCCTGGAGAGCCAAGGCACCCTGAACCGCCCCTGGGCGCGGGCCGTGCTGCGCCATCGATTCTCCAAGGATGGCCGGGGCTTCTTCGCCGCCCTGGAATATGCCCGTCCTTTGATCTCTGGACCCACCCCCTCCGGCGCAGATTATCTGTCAGATCTGGACAATCTCGGGAACTCCCCCAACCCCGGCACCGCCGCCAAGGCCCATGCCCCCAGCCAGAGCCTGACCTTGGCCCTGGGCTACCGCTTCGGGTGCGCCAAACCCAGGGCCACCCTTGCGGTCCCGACGCCAGTGGTGGAACCCGTGACGCCTGTTCCGGCGCCCATGCCACCGTCTGAGCCGACGCCTGTGCCTGTTCCAGCTCCCGCCCCCGAACCTCTTCCCGCGCCAACCCCGGCTCCAGCCCCTCAATTGAACCTTCCCAAGCTCATCACCCTTGATGAGGCCGCCTTCCATTTCGCCCTCAAACGCACTGAAATCCCTGCCCAGGGCATCGAGGTCCTGAAGGTCTGGGCCGCACGCATCAAGACCCTCCCGCAGGCGCCGCGCCTGCGGGTGGTGGGACACACGGACGCTACGGGCCGTCGGGCCTTCAATCAGAAACTCTCCCTGGGCCGCGCCCAGGCTGTGGCCGAAGCCCTGCGATCCGAAGGGCTGGCCGTGGAAAGCGTCGAAGGCCTGGGCCCCGACCAGCCCCTCGCCTCCAACGACAGCCCCGATGGCCGTGCCAGGAACCGGCGGGTGGAGATCCACCTGGAGGCCGAGAACCTCCAGGTCTCCGGCCAGTCCGCCAGCGAACTTGTGCTGGAAACGGCTCGCTTGAAGCGCCTTTCGGGCCCGGTGAAGCGATGATGGTCCGGATATTGGAGTGCGCTGCGAACGTGCACTCGACCTTTGGCAGCGGCTACACCAGCCGAGTATACGAGAGCGCCCTCTTCCAGGAACTCCAGCGGGCGGGAGTCCCGGCTCAGCGCCAGCAGGGCCTGGATGTTCCGTGCGATGGCCTTCCCGTCGGCCAGTTCGTCGCCGACATCCTGGTGGATGCTCGGATTCTGCTGCAGATCGAGGTCAGCCGCGTCCTGGAGGAGCGTCACCTCGCCCAGGGACTCAACTACCTCCAGGCCACTGGTCTCGAGACCTGTCTGCTTCTCAACTTCGGAGCACCCAGGCTCGAAACCCGGCGCCTCCATTCCGCTTCACTCTGCACCAGCCCTGCATTCCTCTAGCGAGTCATTCATGTTTCTGCGTTCCACCCTCCTGTCCATCCTGGTCCTCCTCGCCCTCGCCTGCGGCGGGGGAGGGCGCACCACCTATCCGGGGCCGGAAACCATCACCCTGACGGTGGAGACCCCGTCCGAAGGGGCTGTGGTCCATCAGACCTCCCTTACCCTTTACGGACAGGTCTCCCCCTCGACCGCCTTTGTCGCCGTCAATAACCAGCCCGTGACCGTTGGTGCCGACGGCCGCTTCCATGCCGATCTCCAGCTTGGGGTGGGTGAGAACCTGGCCACAGTCCAGGCCTGGAGCGCCGAGGAGGCCAAGAAGGGCAGGGGCTCCAGTCTTCTCCCCCTGGGAACGGCGGCCGCCGTAGTGTCGCGCCACGTGATCTATCAGGATCCCGCTTTCACGCTCTCTGTGAACCATCCCGCCGAAGGGGCCCATTTCACCGCTCCCACCATCGCCGTTTCCGGGCTGGTTTCCGATCCCTCCGCTGCCGTGACCTTGAATGGAACCCCCCTGCTGGTTGCAGGAACCGGTCAGTGCTCCGGTTCCTTCACGCTCCAGCCGGGGCCGAATTCCCTGGTATTCCTGGCCACAGCCTCCGGTGGGCGCAGTGCTACGGTCACGCGCACCGTCACCTACGATCCTCCTCCCCCCGGTGCCTTGGGGGTTAGCATCCTGAGCCCCGCTGAAGGAATGCTGACCAACGCTTCTACCGTCAAGGTCGTAGGTACGGTCAGCGATCCCGCCGCCAGCCTCACGGTATGCGGACAGAGTGTCACTCCCGACTCCAACGGCAACTGGGCCCTTGTGCTGACTCCCCCAGAGGGTCCGGTTTCCATCCTGGCCCAGGCCCTCAAGGGCACCTTGTCAGCCCAGGACAGCCGCCAAATCACCGTAGACCGGACCCCCCCCGTCATCAGCCTGAGTCAGGCCATCCCTTCCTTGACCAATCTGCCCAGCCTCAGCATCCAAGGCTCGGTGGACGACCCAACGGCCATCCTCACCCTCCAGGGCAGGATCGTGCCCATGGATAGCCAGGGGCGCTTTGTGCTTCCCTACACCCTTCTGGAAGGTGCCAATGTGCTTTCCTTGCAGGCCACGGATTGGGCCGCCAATACCGGGCGCCTGGAGGCCAGGGCCACCCTCGACAGAATTGCTCCGATCGTCACTCTGGAGAGCCCTGTCGAGGGTCTTCTCACCGGAGCCCGAGAAACCCTCGTGAAGGGCAGGGTGGATGATCCCGGGGCCCGCCTCCTGATCTCCGGACAGCTTGTGCCCCTGGAGGCCAGCGGCGGCTTCGAATGGACCTGCAAGCCAGCCAAGGAAGGCGCCCAGCTTCTGGTGGCCCTGGCTTCCGATGCCGCGGGGAATACCGGCCATGCCACCCGCTCCATGACCTTCGATTGGACACCCCCGGCCCTGGCCTGGATCGATCCCACGCCCGTCGAAGGGGCTCTGGTCGCGAGCGTCCGGGTGCCGGTGGCGGCCTCGGTGAGTGAAAACTGCGCCCTGGAGCTGAACGGAAACGCCCTGGCCGTCGAGGCTGTGCCTCTGGGCAGCAAGGTTTCGGCCCCCTATCAGACGCTGGCGGAGCCTGCGGTGAGCGAAGGCCAAGTCACGCTTACCCTTTCCGCCAGGGATGCCGTCGGCAATGCCAGTGCCATCCAGCGGCGCCTGGAGGTGGGACTGACGGCTCCCGACATTCAGGTGCTGGAGCCAACCCTGAAGGGGGATGGAAGCTTCACGACCTCGGCCTCCTCCCTCGGCCTGGCGGGTCAGGTCACGGCCCCCGCCTTTGTGGGGCCTCTGACTCTGACGGCCAATGGCTCCATCCTTACCTTGGACGGCGCCAACCACTTCCAAGTGCCCTTGACCCTGGCGGAGGGAGACAATCCCGTTCGTCTGGTGGCCACCAATCGCTTTGGGCAGAGCAGCACCAAGATCCTGACCATTC
Organism: Holophagaceae bacterium; assembly: GCA_017859955.1. Classification (GTDB taxonomy): domain Bacteria; phylum Acidobacteriota; class Holophagae; order Holophagales; family Holophagaceae; genus Holophaga. The sequence goes on along the minus strand of JAFNAB010000060.1, from coordinate 1,318 downwards.
ATCGCTACCAGACCACCTTTGGCATCGAAATTCAGTGGCCTTTGGATGGCATGAGTCTTCCGGACAAGAGCGTCATGGTTCGGGGCAGAGTTCTGCGCCCCGTGGCCTCCCTCACCCTGAACGGCCTTGCCGTGAGCGTGGATGCCAACCTGGCCTTCACCGCAGCCCTGCCCCTGGAAAAGGGGCTGAATCTCATCCAGGCCCTGGGCACCGATGAGGTCGGCAATACCGGCAGCGCTCAGGTCAAGGTCTACTCCGTGCCTCCCTCCAGTGCCACCTACCGTTGGGACCTTCCGGCGAATGCCGGGCGTTCGACCCGCCGAAGCGTATCCATCGTCGGCCAGGCCGATCTGCCGGGCATCGCCTCCCTGGAGATCAATGGCGTCCCCATGGCCCTCAGCGGTCAGGGGGCCTCGGGCCGTTTCCAAGGGGAAGTGAACCTGGAGGCCAAGGGGCGCTCCCTCCTGAGTCTGGAGGCTCGTACGGTGGCAGGGGAGACCCTGCGGGAACAGCGTGAGGTCGTCTTTGACCCGGCCCTGCCGCGCATGCGCCTGGTCTCTCCCGACTCCGCCCGCCCGGGCCAGCGCATCCCCGTGCAGGTCCAACCCGAATCCGGCACCAACCTGGTGTCGGTGGAACTCCAGTTCGCCGGGGCCCTCCTGGGTCGTGTGACGGCTCCCTTCCAGGCCCTGGAGGCCCAGGTGCCCCAGGATGCGGTCATCGGAAGCCGCATCCCCGTGGATGCAGTGGGTACCGATGACCAGGGGGAGACCGTCTCCCTGCGGGCCTACATCCAGGTCTACGCCGGGGGAGCCCTGCTCCAGCGGGTGGCCGATGACCGCACGGGCCTCGCCCTGGAGGGAGCCACCGTGGCCATCGAGGAGGGCGAAAGCGGCCTCAGCGATGCCAGCGGCCGGGTGGCCCTCCAGACCGCCATCCCGGATAACTGGATCAGGATCTCCAAGACCGGCTACACCTCTGTCTGGCGCAGTGCGGGGCTGAAACAGGCCGGAATGGAGGCCACCCTCAGCGCCCGCCTGACGGCGAAAGTCGATCCCAAGACGGATTTGAGCTTCGCAGGTGGTGCCCTGGTGCTGAATGCCCAGGGGAGCTGGTCCGCCACCCCCCTCTCCAGCCATGGCCTCCCGGCGCCCCTGCCCCTGGGCTGGAGCCCGGTTTCCGCCTGGTGGATCGAGGGTCCTGTCTTCCCCATTACCGCCAACCTCAAGGCCCCCGCTGAATTGCCCCAGGATGTCCGTGTGGTTTGGGCCCAGTGGGACGAAACCGAACACGAATGGATGCCCCTCACTGCCTCCCT
>JAFNAB010000059.1 GCA_017859955.1 Holophagaceae bacterium | reverse complement strand
CTCACCGGCCCCGCAGGGGCTATCGGAGCCACGGGCCCCCAAGGCCCATCCGGCATTCTGGAATTCGGCTATTTCTTTGCACTCATGCCTAGCGACAATCCCACGACCGTAGCTGTAGCCGCCCCTGTCAGTTTCCCCCAGGAAGGGGCAGCCAGTGGGATCCTTCGATTCAGCCCGACCGAATTCACGCTACCCGCCATCGGGGTTTACGAAGTGTCCTGGCAGGTGAGCGTCAACGAGCCCGGACAGCTCATCCTAGGGTTGGACAGCGGTTCCGGAGTCGTGGAACTGCCATACACCGTGGCGGGTCGTGCAGGGGCGACCTCTCAGATCGTAAATCAGGTGATGGTGACAACCACCGTAGTGAACTCCCACCTGAGCGTAAGAAACCCCGCCGGCAATTCGACCGCCTTGACCATTACCCCCCTTGCCGGCGGAACCCGCCCTGTCTCCGCCTCACTCACCATCAGGCGGATTCAATAATTCGAGTGCAAAGCCAGATTGTCGCAAAGGCTAATCCCTAGGGCGCAAATGTTAACTCAATTCGGTAGCGAGGTTGCCATAGCCCAGGGATAATTTTGGTCAGGCTCCATTAACGCCCAAACCCCTCTATATTCACGAAACCAGCCAGCTATGCAATTTGAGTAGGTTCCCTCAGGGCGTGTTTGACAGCGCTCCGATCAAACCACAAATCAAGCGCTGAGCCTGCCTGTTTGCATTAGGGGCGGCTGTCTTTTTATATCTGTTTATACAGATTCTCTCCGCCGGCCACGGGCATTAGATCCAATACCGCACTTACACCAGTTCCCCCCAAAGGAGGCAGGAATGCCAGAGATCGTCTACCCAAAATTCCGGTGGTTCGTGTTTGTGGCACTCGTTCTGGCGACCGCCGGATCGGGAGTCGCCCTCATCTGGCCAGCCCCATTGATGGAGCAGGTGGCCAAACACATCAATATGCCCCTGGGGATCACGACCGGAGCTGTCATGGTCTCCTTTTCGGTGTTCACCTCAATTGGCGCCATTATCGGCGGAATCTGCTGCGACCGGTTCGGGATCACCCCTACCCTGATCATCAGTTGCGTACTGATGGTCCTGGGCATGCTCCTTACTCCAGTGCTGGGGCACACGCTCCTCGGGCTACTCGCCACCAGGATCTCAAGTGGTCTGGGTGCAGGGCCGGTGACCATGGCTGTGGGATCGGTAGCCGCGACGTGGTTCCCTGCCCCCCAGCGAGGACCTGTTTCGGGAGTCGCCGCCATGTGCGTCTCCCTGGGTGTCTTCTTCGGGTTCGCCTCGGTCCCGGCGACCTACCTTGCGACACAGAATGTCGCTGTCACTGCCGCTTGGCTGTCCCTCTTCCCGGCGGTCGGCCTTCTGGCCTTCCTTCTGGTCACCTTTGGCCCGAAACCACCCATTATCACACCCACTCACCAGGCCCTTGGAGAATCCTCCACCGATGAGTTCACCAGAGCGGCCAGGCTCCCGGTCTTCGTCTTCGGCATTCTCACCATCTTCTGCATGAGCTGGTCGTTCAGCGCCATCAACGATCTCACCCCGGTCTACCTATCGGCCAAGGCTCCGTTGGGGGCGGGCCACGGCATTCTGATGGCTGGCAGGTACATGGGCCTGATGCAGGTCTCAATGATGCTAGGGGCGGCCCTCAGCGGTTTCATGATAGCCAGGCTCTTCAAGGGCAATGTCCGAAGGATCTGCATGCTGGCGTTCACCGCGATGGCGATCTGCGTCTTCAGCCTGAAGACGGCGGCGGTGACCAGCAACCTGGGCGCGCTCCCGGCCTTCCTGATCGGCTTCGGATTCTGCCAGGGCCTGATCGTCCCGAGCTGCGTTACGTTTGTCTCCACCGTGTTCCCAAACCACATTGTGGGGAAGATCGTAGGAATCTGGCTAGGGATCGGAATGATCGGCGGAACCGTGGGCGTGATTGTGGGGGCAGCCCTCCTGAATCACACAGGCCTGTATCAGGCCTCCCTGTCCACCGTCGGCATGATCGGCCTTGCGGGCCTGCTGTTTTCCAACTTTCTGCGTGCCCCTGAATTTGACCAAAAAAGGACGGGCATCCCCGCAACAGAGAAGCCTTAGAACCGTCCCCCCCCCTGGACGGCCAGCAAGTCGAACAAAAGTTCTCGCACCACCAAGGAGGCCTGGAGGGACAGTGCTTTGTTATTCCAGGCCTATTTCTTGCAAAACCATGGCACCCAAATAGTGCCATTTTTCGAAAAGGATCAAAGATGGACCTCGCAAACCAAGTCCAGTGGCTCGTGGATAGGGCTGAGATCAGCGACCTGATAAACACATTCGCAGCCTGCCTCGACGCAAAAGATTGGCAGGCCTACGCCTCCCTGTTCATCGAGGGGGGATATATTGATATCCCCGAACCGACCTCAAAAACCCTCGAATACTGGCGAATGTACAAGGAGGAGATGCCGGCGAAGATGGCACCCGGTCTGGAAAGATACTCCGCAACCCATCACACGAGCAGCAATCATCTCATCAAGGTAGAAGGGGATGCGGCCTCCTCCCGTTCGTACACCCTGGCGACCCACATCCAGGCAGACATGACCGATTTCTGGACCGCTGGGATATGGTACGACAACACCTACAAACGAACTCCGAGTGGATGGAAGATTGCCACGTGCAAACTGGTTGGCAAATGGATGCTCGGCAATCCTAAGCAAATGAAGGCAAACTGACCACCGTTTTCCCCTGCGACATGAAGGCTCATCAAGATGCCCCGCACAACCTTCGACGCCGAAATCGCCCAGATCCTCCGACGATATTTCAGAGACCTGGAGGCCGTCCTTCGAGAGGAGGGCCGTTCGGACCTCTTCCAGAGCCTTGTCTCCGAACTCGGCCTGGGTGACAAACGGGTAGGAGCGGATAGCCAGCTTTCTTTCCCAACCTACCTGAGGGCCCTGGAGATCCTTGAACACGAAGCATCCATCCCCGCTCTCGGGCTTAAGCTGGGAGCCCGGAAGTGCCATGGCACGTTCGGAGTGTCTGGGCTTGCCATCCTCACGTGCGCAACGCTCAAGCAGGTCCTAGAGGCAGCCCAGGAGGAGTCAGACTTCGCCTGGGGGCTTCTACTGAAATTCAAGTTCGACTTTCGAGGGGATCGCCTGGTGCTTTCCTATCAGGCTGCCGCGGCCGCAGCCGGGGGACTCAGAACCTGGATTGAGCAGGCCATGATGACAGGCCTACGCCTCCTCATGGAATCCGTGCCAGGGCTAGACTTGACAGTGTGTCAGGCCCGCTTCAGCTATCGGGCTCCTTCTTACGTGGACATGTACCCGGTATTCATGCCCTTCGATTGCGTATTCGACCAGGAAGAGAATGAGATCTGGATCCCCGCGACCTGGGCGGATCTCCCCTCGGTATTCGCCAACGAGTCCGTTAATGATTTCTGCGAGGCGCAAGTCGAGTCGATTCAGCTTAAGGCCACCGGCAGCGGCCGGATCGTCCGACAGATCCAGTTGCTATTGGAAGAAGCCGAAGCCCCCCATGCGCACACCCTGGGAACCGTCGCTCAAGCCCTACGGGTTCCGGAGCGCCGGGTGCGTTTCGAGTTGCACAAGGCAGGAAAGCAATTCAAGACGATGCAGATCATGGTGGTCATGGAGCGCGCCCGCCGCCTCCTGGCCAACAAGGACCTGTCGGTAAAAGAAATTGCCTTCCTGCTGGGTTTCTCCCACACCGCCAGCTTCTGTAGGGCATTTTCCCGGGTGCAGGGCCAGACCGCCGAGCACTTCCGAAAATGCCAATTCCCACATGAGCAGCAATCCAGCAATTGCATTAAGCATTAGACGCAACGTCAGACTCGGTCGGGCCGTTTATAACTCAAACCAATTCCCATCGCATGCTGATAGAAACTTGCGCTGGGGGTTCAAGAATTTGGACGATTGACGCCGGATAATCAATCCAAGACAAAATTCAATGCGACGAGCCGATGTATCGCATCAAATCGGAAGGCGTATCAAGGTCATTCAGGACATTCCCATCGTCCACTGCGACGTCACAACCTTCACAAGACCGAAGGAACTGCTTGAGCCCTCCTTCGCCGTGCCATTCAAGCAAATCCGGTATCACTTTGGCTGAAATAAGTGGGGGATGCCCCCGTCTACCATGGAAAACCGGATAGGCAACCGAGCATGAGTCCGCCGCAAGGGAAGCAGACAACTGCAGAAGGGTGCTCCGGGATACGCCAGGACAATCGGATGGGAGCAGGAAGAAGGCCTCAACCGAGTCACCCAGGGCTTTCACGCCTGTCAGCACCGAAGAGAACATACCGGTCTGGAAGTCGGGGTTGAAGGCAACAGCAACCTGTGAGCCGTATTGGGGCAATCCAGACAAGCATCCGCACACATCTTCGTGTCGATTGCCAGTTACCACCACGACCCGTTCCACACCACAGGACAGCAGGAGACTGATCTCGTTCAGCAAAAGCGTTTCGCCATCGACTTCCAGGAGAGGCTTGAATGACCCCATGCGAGAGGATAGTCCCGCGGCAAGGATGATGGCGCCGAGCTTCATGGTTGAACCCTTCCCTTAGCGATGGAACTGGATTCCCAACCGCTTGGCCTTCTTGACGATGGTTGAATGATCCACATCCAAGGCGACAGCCATCTCCCGGACCGTCTTGTATTCAGCCGCGGCCCACAGAAGCACTTCCCGCTGATATTCGTCCATAATTTCGGCCATGGTGCGCTGTTTGTATGTGCCGCCACAATCGAGTTCGTCGGCCGCATTCTGCTCCGAAAAAGAGTGAGCCACCTGCTCCCAACGAATGACCGCATAGCTGTCATAGATCACAGCCCATCGTTCAATGACGTTCTCAAGTTCACGCACATTCCCGGGCCATCGGTATTTCCGCAACTTGAAATAAACCAGAGGGTCTACAACAATGCCCTTGTTGTATTTCTTATTGAATACCCCCATATAGTGGCGGATCAGCGCGTCGATATCCTCGGGCCTTTCCCTCAGAGGAGGGATATGAATAGGCAACACATGGATGCGATAGTACAGGTCCTCTCGAAAATCTCCCGTGGAGACCATCTTCTTCAAGTCCCGATTGGTCGACGCGATGACCCGCACGTCCAGCTCGACGCTCTTGGTGCCTCCAACGCGGATGATTTGCCGACTTTGAAGCGCTCGCAGCAGCTTGGACTGGAAGGACATCGGAAGTTCGCCGATCTCATCCAGCAGCAGCGTGCCATGGTTTGCCAGCTCGAACATGCCGGCCTTCCCTTTCGGATCAGCGCCAGTGAACGCACCACGCTCGTACCCGAACAACTCGGATTCCAGAAGGTTTTCCGGAATGGCAGCACAGTTCACCTTGATGTAGGGCTTTGCGCTTCGATCGCTATGTTCCTGAATGATGTCAGCGAGGATCTCCTTTCCACAGCCCGTTTCTCCCAGAACCAAGGCCGTGGCATTGGATTTGGCGATATGGATGGCCTCTTCCACCACGGAATGCATCCTGGGGCTCTCGTGAACGAATGCCCCTTCCGCCTTCGACTTGCTGGTGAGCAGGTGAATCATCTGCTCCTGTGTGTTCTTGATTTCTTCAGTGAGTGCAAGCTGGGTCTGGGTTGCATCGAGCTTATTCTTAATGCTTATCAGCTCAGATATATCCTTATCAATGACGACAACTTCTTCCAGCACACCATCTTTATTGAGTATGGGAACACCCGTCTGAAGCAACTGGCGCCCGGTGCGCTTGGGAACCGAGATGGAAGTATAGGCCTTTCCCATGGAAAAGACCTGTAAGGTTGTGGCGTTATTGATCCATAGGCTATTGCCAGCAAATTCCGAAGCATTATGCCCCATGCACTCTTCACGGGGGATGCCGAGCATCTCTTCATTAGCCTTGTTTACGTATATAACATTAGCATATTTATCAAAGATTACGATCCCATCCTGGAAGGCATCTCCGATCCGTTTAATATCCCGAAAGCTACAGCTTTCGATAATTCGACATGCGTCCAGGAGGAGATCAAGCCCAGATAAGTCGCCTCGGTTGTCGCGAGCCCTTTCAATAAATTCCTTCAATAATTCAACACCATCTTGCAAGTCGGGGGAATCACCCAAGCCCATAAATCACCATTAATAGCATCTCGAGCCTTTTCGCCTGAACTGAGTATTTGCCGAATCTTTCAACATTATATACCCAGAGGAAGCGAGGCGTCATTGTCAACCTTGCCCTCACGGAAACGAAACAGAGAGGGCAATACATGGGCACACTATGACGTGATTCCTTTATCCACCCAGGCCAAAGCCTTCTGCATCCACTGCGAATCAGATCCGTTGAGCGCGAACTGAACCCCTGCAGCACCCGAACTGGCAGCAATGCGATTCATCTGCATCGCCATGACCGAGGTGGGACAGACGATTGCCACGCGATCCAGACCGCGACTGCGGAATAGCTTGATGACATCTCCCAGCTTCACTTGGACCACTTCGGCAAGGAGCCGACATTCCCGCTGGTCGACAATCAGACCAAAACGCCCACTCGAAACAGAAACGAGAAGGCGCTTGGCCTCTTCCAGGTACCCATCAATGTCAGCCTCGCTAACCACTCCACTCATGACGCAGGTAAAACCGTGCTTTGCTTTTTCCAAAGTCATCATATAAGAACACCCATTAAATAATATTTCACTAAATTATTTGCATTTATGCCGACAATTTTGACGTAACTCTATCCACACTAGCGGAATGATTTTTTTTAATTATTTCGCCCATAATACTTATCGAAATCTCAGCTGGTGTTTCTGCATCGATCGGCATTCCAATCGGCGTGTTCACTCGTGACAGGGATTCCGTTGTGACACCGCTCTTCCTCAGGGATTCAAATATTGTACTTATTTTTGTCCTACTCCCAATCATCCCGATGTAACGCGCCTTGGTCTTCAGGCTCTGCTCCAGAATTTTCCGGTCCGAATTACTATCTTTGGTCACGATCACAATATAGCTATTATCGTGCACCGGCACAGAATCAAACACATCAAGGTACCCCTCGATGGTATAAACACCTTCTGCATGGGGATACCGGATCCGGGTGGCAAAATCCGGCCGATCATCAACAACGATGACTTTCTGCCCGACAAATTTGGCCAACTCTGCCAACTTCAATCCGATATGCCCCGCCCCGAAGATGCATATACACGCAGAAGCGGATAGCTCTTCGAGAATGATCTGCCGGGTTGAATCGACGGATATAACCTGAAATCCATTCAAGCTGCCGCCCTCTGGAAACCAGGGAGGCAAGCCCTGGTCAGGCAAGTTGTCGTGAGGGAATACAGATCTGTCGATTTCCAAACGACCCGCGTTCCTTTCCACTACCGTGACAAGGCTGGCGGCAGTATTGCCAGCCAGGCATTGCAACACCTGACCGAATAAATATCCGTTAACCGGATCGCCCGCATCAATGTACTCGACTAGAACCTCCACAGAACCACCACAAATCATGCCGATGGAATTGGGATTCCCGAGCGACAGACTGAAGGAACACAAGGTGGAGCGCCTTTCTGCCATTGATTTGAGGGCAGCCTTTATGGTCATGGCCTCGACGGTTCCACCCCCTACCGTACCCGTGATATCGCCGCCTGCAGTTACAGTCATTCGGGCTCCGACACCGCGTGGCGTCGAACCTTCAGTCGCGATGACCGTTGCAAGCACGAAGCTTTCACCGCGGTCGAGCATCTCAAGGCATTTTTCGATTGATATTTCCATTCTGATCCACCCATTTTGGGATCCATCCGCCATGGAGTGACCCACCCGTGGGCCACTCCATGGATTCAAGGCATTTTCACAGCGTGCGAATTGTCAGCTTGTCTTTTCCCAACCCGCCATGGCGGCAACCGCATCCAGGACAAGCTCAATGCCCGCCGCCCTGACGGCCTGGCCTGTGGCCATGTGATCGCCATCGCGGTAGATGTTCTTCTTGCGAAGTTCCAGCGGGTCCATATTCAGCTTTTCCGCCAGCATGTCCATCATGACCTCCGTGGCAAAGGTCGGCTGCGCCATCCCGAAGCCGCGGAATGCGGATCCGATCTGCTTGTTGGTAGCCACCACGTAGCAATCCGCGTGCTGATTGGGAATGTTGTACGGACCCGCGCCCCAGTAGGTCACCTTCATCGTGATGAGCATGGCCACGCTGCGGTAGGCTCCCGCACCGGTGATGCACTCCCGCTTCATGGCCACCAGGGTTCCGTCCTTCTTGGCTCCCAGTTTGTACGTGAAATACATGGGGTGCTTGGTCCCGGTGAACTGGAGACTCTCCTCAGTGGTCAGTTCGAGCTTGACCGGACGGCGGGCCTTCAAGGCCAGCACGGCAGTGACGGGTTCCGTGCCCAACTGGTTCTTTTCACCAAATCCACCCCCCATGGCCGGGCAAATCACCCGCACCTTAGAAAGGGGCATCTGAATGACCTTGGCCAGATGGCCTGCATTGCCGAAAACGCACTGCTGAGTGGACCAGATCGTCATCCCGTCATTGCCATCGGGGGCCGCAAGCGTGCAGAAGTTCTCAATGGGCAAGGGCTTCTGGGGGCAGGTCGCAAATTTGTGCTCGATGATGATATCGGATTGCTTGAAGCCCTCTTCGACATCTCCGTGCCGCAGCTTCTGGCAGAGTTCACCAGTGGCAGGAACCACGTGGATATTGCCCTTATAGTCCTTCCCCTGCATCTCATCGTGGATAACCGGCGCGTCCGCCTTCATGGCCTCGCGAGGATCGAACACCGCCGGAAGACGTTCGTAGACCACCTTGATCAGCTTGGCGGCCCGACAGGCGATGTCGTAGGTTTCCGCTGCGACAGCAGCCACCATCTCACCCTTGTAGCGGACTTTACCTTCGGCCAGAACCGGAGTGTCGTCCAGGGTGATGCCGATAAGGTTATGAGGGACATCCTTGGCCGTCACAACAGCATGGACTCCCGGAAGCTTTTCGGCCTCAGCGGTGTCAATCGAAAGAATCCTGGCATGGTGCTCTGTCGAAAGGACAGCCTTGGCATAGAGCATGTCCTTGACATGCATATCGCCCAGGTATTGGACCTGGCCAGTCACCTGCTTGACGGCATCGACACGAGGCCGACTTTTGCCAATAACGTCGTATGTTTCTTTTTCATACATGGTGGTCACGCCTCATTTTCAGTGGATCTGGATATTAAGTTCTTCAGCTGAATGCCCCTGCATGATGCGGGCTGCCCCCTGAATGGCCTGGACCGGGGTCAATCCGGACTCGATATCCTTCATTTCCTGGATGGCCTGCTGAACAGCCTTGACCGGTTTTACATAGCCGGTGCAGCGGCACAGGTTCCCGGAGAGGGCCACGCGGATCTGCTCTTCGGTCGGGTCAGGGTTCTCATCCAGGAATGCCTTGGCAGCCATGATGAACCCTGGGGTGCAAAACCCGCACTGGGAGGCACCCATCTCAACGAAGGCCTTTTGGAGGGGATGAAGTCGATCGGGTGCGCCGAGATTCTCCAGCGTCTCCACATTCTTGTCTTCAATGGTCATCGCCAGAATCAGGCAGGCGTTCATCGCCTTACCGTCCACAATGACGGTGCAGGCACCGCATTCACCCGACACACAGGCACGCTTGACGCTGTTCACCAGCATGACGTCTTTGAGAACCGTCAATAGCGTCATCTCGGGCGTAATCGCCGCTGAAACCGCCTTGCCATTCAACTTGAAACGAATTGTGAGTTTCATTATTACTTGCCTCCGTTCTTATGACTGCTGGTCGCGCAGGAGCTTGAGCACCTTCTCAGGCGTGGCCGGCAGGTCGGAAATCCAGATGCCGACGGCATCGTGAATGGCGTTGACGATCGCAGGCGCCGCAGAATTGGCACAGATCTCACCAGCAGCCTTGGCTCCGAAGGGGCCTTCCCCTTCGTGGGTTTCCACAATGGCCCCATGAATCTCCGGAGTATCCAGAGTGGTCGCAATCGCATAGTCGGAAATGTTGATGGGACGGAAATTCGGGTTAAAGTCCGGGCTTTCCGCCTCGGCCCCCGTGCCATAGGGATACATATCCTCCCGCAGGGCCCATCCCACAGCCTGCATGGCACCGCCTTCAAGCTGCCCCTCAACAATCATGGGATTGAGCGCCTTCCCACAATCCACGGCAGTGTATAGCTTCTTGACCTCGACCACTCCTGTGTCGGTATCGACTTCCACATCCACAGCCGTGGCATGGTAGTAGTAGCTGTCGGCCGGTTCGCCATGTCCCTGCGCATCAACGGGCACATTGAAGGGATAGAACTCACCCATCCCCATGGGCAGCTTGCGATGGACAAACTGCGAAATGGCAGCCGCCGCAGCTACAGGAAGTTGCTTCTGCGCATCGTATTTATCAACAATCATCCCAGCCTTGAAGCTGAGTCGATCTGGGCGAGTCTTGAGCTGCTTTGCGGCGGCTTCGAGCAGGACGCCCTTCACTTGCTCACAAGCAGCCAGAACGGCTCTTCCCCCCGTATAGGTCACACGGGAACTCAGGGTCCCAAAGTCGTAGGGAGTCGCCGAAGTATCTGCGGAGTACACCGAAACCTTCTCAAAAGGAACGGTCAGGGATTCGGCCACCATCATGGCCAGAACGGTATTGGAACCCTGGCCGATATCGCAGGCGCCGGTCTGGACATTGACGCTGCCGTCTTCCCGCATCTGGACATACGCCGAGCAAGGATTCGGAGCATTCATGACAGTAAGCGAATACATGCACCCGGCGATGCCTCGTCCTTGTTTTTTCATTACGCCACCCCTCCGGCTTTCTGCACTTGCGAAATCGCCTTCATGATTGTGTTGTAGACCAGGACCGGCACGACTTCCTGGCGATACCACTTGGTCGCCCGCTGATCCGTAATGGGATTGATGACCTCTGCCGCAAGCTTGGAAACGTCCTTGACGAGCTGGTCATCGATAGCCCTACCCCTGAGGGCATCCTCCACACCGTGAGCGAAAACCACGGTTGGGGCAGCAGCCCCCACCGCGACCTTGATTTCAGCGATCGACTTCTGATCCTTGCTCAGGGTCACCTGGCAGGCTGCGCTTGCCGCCGAAATGGTCATGGCCTTGCGCTTCCCGATTTTCTCGAAGGCGCTTTCGGATCCGGGGCTCTTCTTGGGGATGATGATCTCAGTGATCATCTGATCCTTGGAAAGGCTTGTTCTCTTTACGCCAGTAATGATCTCGCCAATCTTCATCCTCACACTGCCACTTGTGCCGACAACCGTAACGGAGGCGTCCAATGCATAGAGAGCCGTAATCAGATCCCCGGCAGGTGAAGCTGTGGCGATATTGCCGCCGATGGTGGCACGATTCCGGACCTGGGGACCGGCGGACTCCTGAGCGGCCTGCTGGAGCGCACCAGCGTATCGACCAATCACAGGGGATTCGGCAAGTTGAGTTGTCGTCACCATACTGCCGACAAGAAGTTCGGCCTCAGTTTCCTTAATAGCTTTGATCGTCTCAATCTCGCCGATATAAACAATGGTGGTACTCGGATCGACAGAGTGACTATTGAAGCCAACCAGGAGATCGGTTCCGCCGGCAAGAATAACAGCGTTATCTCCAGCGCCATGCAGTTTACCAACTGCATCTTCAACCGTATTTGCCTTCAAATAGGTGATGTACTGCATGAAACTTACCTCCTCTTCGGAATAAGGCAAAACAAGTTACTGCTGGGGTTCCTGCCTGATAATTTTCGGAGCAAGGGCACCAGCGATGTATTCGATCATGAAGGAGAACAACAGTCCGAAAACCACATAAGCGATCAACAACCCCACACCCTTGATCGGAGGGAGGCTACCCATCAACCCGTGCCCCTGGAAGGGAAATGGGCGGCCAAAGAACGCAATGGTCATGGCCAGCCCCAGAAAAACCGTCGGAACAAAGCCAAACGGCGTTTTCACGAGCAAAGAAAGATGTACCCATAGAAGCAGGCCTACCAGGACCCCGAAATCGAGGAAGGCTGTGAGAACCGGGTTGACCGGGAACACATAGAACCAGATCAGATTGGACAACTGCCCCCAGATCAAACCGCAGAGGAAGGAGAGGATCATCTTCCCCGCCATAGAGAAGCTCTTATGAGAGCCCGTCGCGAAGTAGATGATCATTGAAAGGAACCCGACCCACAACCACTGGATCATGGGGGTAAATCCCGCGAGGGTGCACAGAATGAAGGCAGTGATACCTCCCCCGATACCAATACAGGTACCGATATTTCTGACCTTGCTCATGCTTTTACTCCTTTTGATGGGGGCAGGTCTGACGACATGCGCCAGATCGAACCTGCATTTGGGTTATGGACTCCCAAAGCAAGGGCAACCGGCATGCCAAGCACTCACCGCCATGCGACATGTTTCTTAATTACTGTTTTTATTCAACATAAACCATAATGCACATTGTTGAATTATTGCCAATATTCTTCCCCGAACCACGAGCCGTGAATTCATAGCGATAACGAATCGATCAGCCGGAAAACTTTCACCAAGGAAAGCCTCCAATTAGGGTTTTGGTGATTTTTTTCTGCCCGCGAAACCTGTGGGGGGGGCGACAGGAGGGCACCCCCGGGGACAGAACTCACCCGGACCTTCTCGGAGATCCAAGCCCAGTGGTATTGGCCCGAACATCCATTTGACGATGGATTGTGTCACCGTTTGACACGGCTCTGCGGGCCCCGAAACCCGTTTCGACCATACTTTATCGATTACCACCACCAGATCCACCCCAGATCACGTGTCCCGGTCATCATTCTTGGAGATCCGACACAGCAGACCTCTCAACTGATAGGTGCCCATCGACGGATCGTAGGGTGGCCCCATGGTCGTCAGCACATTGGCGTTGGACTCCCAGCAACCGAAGTCCTGAGTCTCGCGTTCCGGATACCACCAGCCGTACTCGCAGTTCACAACCCGCGGATCCATGTCCTGACTGAGCCTGGCCTTCTGGGTGATCCGACCTCGGGGCGACTCGATGTAGACCCAATCCCCATCGGCAATGCCGTGCTCCCGAGCCGTATCCGGATGCAGATCCACAATGGGATTGGGATGCCCTTTGCGCAACGAAGGGATCTGATGGTGTTCGGTGCAGAAGAAATTGGCGACACGGCCACCGGTCGTCAGAATCAGGGGGAAGTCCTTGGCCAGCAAAGGCTGACTGTATGGACTTTCCGGTGGTTCCTCATAGTAGGGAAGCGGGTCATAACCCAGCTTCTCCATCAGGGTGGAATAGAGTTCCACCTTGCCCGTGGGAGTCCTGAACCCACTACGCTTCTCGTATTTCCCGAACTCAATGGGAATCTGCAGATAGGAGAGCTCTTTCATCTTCTGAAAGGTCAGCCGTTCCAATTGGGGATGAAGCCTGGCAGCGGCAGCCAACTGGGCATCGTAGATCTCCTCGGGCGTCTCAGCCCCGTATTCCAAACCCATTTTCCGGGACAACTCGCAGAAGACTTCCTCATCCGACTTGCACTCATGGGTTCGCACAACCTGTTTCTGAACCAGGATGGTGTGGGAAGCCAGGTCGGGAGGAGCGTAAATCTCGTCGAGTTCCAGCCACGAAGCCGCAGGCAGCACGACATCTGCCAGCGCAGTGGTCGGGGTCATGAACAACTCCATGGAGGAGATGAAGTCCAAACTCATCATGGCCTCATGGGTGGCCTGGGCGCCGCCATTGCTCATGATCCCGTTGTTGCCGAACAGCATCATGGCCCGCACCGGATAAGGCTCGCCGGTCAGCATCGCCTGGTAGGCCGTTGGGATATGGGCCGATGGAAAGGGATTGTGGGCTCCGGCCATGACCCGGAATTCCTTCTCGCCCAGCCGCTTCAAGCTTTGCTCGCGGGAGAGCAGATGGCTGTTGTGACTGGGGGATGGCAGGACGTTCATGCCTTCGTACCAGCCCCCCGGCTTGTCGTAGTTGCCCGTGAGGGCCATCAGGAGCGAAATCGCCCGGACGGTTTGCATGGTGTTGGGCGTGTGCTCGATAGCGCAGCCCCATTCCAGGGTCGCGGTGCCCGCTCCGGCGAACATCCGAGCCGCGGCACGGATCTGCTCAGCTGGGATCCAGGTAATTTCAGAAACCCGCTCCACGGGGTATTCCTGAACCCTGGCGCACAGTGCCTCGAAACCGTAGGTCCACTTCTCGACGAATTCCCGATCGAACAGCTTTTCGTTGATGATGACGTTCAGCATCCCCAGGGCCAAAGCATCGTCAGTTCCGGGCCGGACCCGAAGCCACAATTCTGCTTTTGAGGCCAGTGGGGTCTTCCGGGGATCGATGACGATCAGCTTGGCCCCCCGCTTGATGGCGTCCTGGATGAAGAACTGGCATTCACCTCCGGCGCTGGTCACATCGTGGTTGTGCCCCCAGACCAGGATGCATTCCGGGTTGACACCGCTGTAGTAGTCGACAACCGAGAAGGCCCCGAAGCCCATCATCCCGGCCTGGACCCTGGGGAAGAAGCACATGGCCATGCCGGGTTCGATCCAGTTAGGGGTTCCCAGGGTGTTCGCAAAACGGGGAACGTGCTGGAACATGTGTCGCCCGGTGCCCTGGGCGATGACGATGGCCTCCGCTCCGTATTGGGAAATGGTCTTCTGAAGATTCTCGGCGATCAGATCGTAGGCCTCGTCCCAGGTGATGCGCCCCCACTTCCCTTCACCCCGCCCCCCGAGACGCTTCATCGGGTATTTGAGGCGATCAGGGTGATACAGCAGCTCGATGCCCTTCAGCCCCTTGATGCACATCCTGCCCTTGCTGAGGGGAGAGTCAGGGTCGGGCTGGATCTTGACGACCCGATCACCGTCCAGATGAACGATGGCCCCACAGCCCCCATGGCAGGAACGACAGGAGGTTTTTACGGTTTTCATGGTTCTGCTCCATGGGATTGGACTGTGCGAAAGCAATGCCCGGAGAACCAGGGAATCCCTGGCGCCCCGGGCATGGGAGCCCTTCAGGCTGAAGATGCGGTCTACGCGCGATACTCGGGGACCGGCTCGTTGTAGGCGCTCAGGAAAGTCCCAATCATCTTGAACATCCCGATGGCGAAAACCAGGGCGGCGTACCCCTTCTTGCCGAAACACGCCACGGCGTTGTCGTACACCATTCCGGAGACCACGCCACTCTGGCAAAGGGAGTAGGCCAGGTCGTAAGCGGCGCCCTCTTCCTTGGTCAGGTCAGCGGGGCGGAGTCCAGCGGTGATCGTGGTGATCTTGTCGTCGGTCAGTCCGAATTTCTGGGCGAGCTTCACGTGGGCATACATGCCGTACTGGGCCTTGGCGGCGGAAACGACCACCAGGATGGCCACTTCGTGAACGATTCCCCCCACGGCCTTGATGCTGTTGCCGATGATGGCCCTGTTCAAGGGGAATAGCATGTTGCCGATCTCGACCTCGTGAATCAGAAGATTCGAAGGGCCGTTCAGCTCTCCGTCTTCCATCTTCCAGATGTAGGGCATGGGCTGCATGGCCTGGAGATGCAGGTCATAAAAGGCCTTCTGATCGGGGGTCAGCTCGGAAGGCTTGAGGTAGGGCAGACGGGTCTCAACGTTCATGAAATCACTCCTCTTCGGTTCAACGATATTTCAGTCAAGGATGGCGACAACGCGGGTCTGGCCAGCCGTAGCCTGACGGGCCTTCACGGGGAAGCAGGCAACCTTGTATCCGGTCGCCGCAGGAAGGGCCTCAAGGTTGCCCATCTTCTCGATGTGGACGTATTCCTTGTCGCGACCCACCATGTGTCCGGGGAAGAGTTCCTTCACTTCCCCCTTCTTGAAAGCCTGCGCCTGGAAGCCGAAAGAGCGGTCAAAACCGTACATGTCCACGCCGATCACCTTGACGCCCTGCTCCAGGATGTATTCGGTCGCCTCGCGGCTCATTCCGGGCTGCTCCCGGAGGTAGGCCTCGGTGTAGATCAGCTTGTCGAAGTTGGTCCAGATCAGGACGATGTCCATGGGCTTGAGCTTGTAGTTGATCTTTTCCAGCGCGTCCTTGACGTCCTGCATGGTGATGAGGCCGTTGTGGGGAATGTGCCGCATATCCAGGCGGACACCATCACAGAAGAACCACTCAAGGGGGACTTCATCGATGGTCTTGGCAGGCTTGCCTTCCACCAGGGGACCAAAATGGAAGGGGGCGTCAACATGGGTCCCACAGTGGAACTGCCCGCTGAAGTCCTCATGGGTCAGCGACATGCTGTCGTTGAAGTCACTGGGTTCCAGGCCAAGCTTCTTGGCCATGCCGATGGCAGAGTCGGCGTGCTTGTGAGGCGTAATGGTCATGGGGAAGGGCTCTGCAAAGGCGTTCTCTTCCAGATAAACGCTCAGGTCGATCAATCTCACGTGAGATCTCCTATAGGGGTGGTTTTGGGCAAACTACGTCAAGCCGTCATTCAACAGCCCGTTTTAAATAAACAAAAAACAACCAATCTCAAATCACGATTTCAACAATCCTCCTGTACCAATTGCCAGGTAGCCCGCTGGGCGCGGAGACCTTTAACCCAGCCCGCAAAAGAGCCCCGGCGGATAGGCCAGGTCTCATCTGCACGAGATATTTGATGCAAACCCCAAAGCAACGGCTGTGCCAGGGAAACATCAGCCCGGCGCGGTCCCCGGCCCCAAGGGCAGGATAGGCCCGGAAACATTCGCAGATTCCGAGACCAGGCCTCTACCGCGCTTGCCCCGGGGGAGGCGCATCCGAAACACTCCTCCCCCAAGGAAACAGGACCATTGGATTTTTTTCACCAGGATTGCGGCGACAGAAGACCCTTTGGTGAATTTTTTCAACAGTAGTTTCAGCAAACCAAGTGTATTCACCCCAATGTCCAGGTGGCATGCCTATTGCTCTGATGACCGCAACCACCCGCTTCTCCCCGAAGCCAAGCAGTCAACAGATAGGAAAGGAGCCGCCTATGGCCAACAAAGTTCCGGTCACGAACAGCGATCGAAAGAAGAGCTATTTCAAATACTACGTCCAGGAAATGGCCGCAGGACCACAAGAGAAGTATGACCTGATCACGCCCGAGCCTTACGACAACGCAACCGCCCTGCGCATCCAGGACCGCAACGACCTTTTCAAGCCCGGCAACCTCCCGGGCGAATTCGGCTGGTGGCTCCTGGAGGACGGCACCGCCCTGATCGCCAATCGCACCTTCTTCCCCAATGTCACGGGCGAGATGTTCGACTGGTGGTTCGCATGGCATGCGCTCGACCGACTCCGCTATGCCATCTGGGATTCCGAAGATCACTTCGACGTCTACCTCGATGACCCCGCCCACAGTCGGGACATGAGCCTGTCGATGCGGGAGCGTCATTGGGGCAGCATCCACAACATCTGGGAGGATATCGGCACAGGCAATATCGATCTCCTCCGCATTGCCTTCAAGAAACCATCAGACCTGGGGTACGACATGAGCAAGGTGGACACGGAGGCCTGCAACGCCCTGTGCTGCGCCAATGTCTCCGTCATCGGGAGCGGGGATCGGCCCGATATCCCGGTGGTCATGACCCACTTCCTGAGGCCTGTCGAGGGAGGATCCGAACTGCGATCCCGCTTCTGGTTCGGTTGGCAGATCCTCGACGGTCAGCCCGTCAAGTGCATCCCGGATGGGGTCAAGGTGCCCGCCGTCGGCCCCGTCAGCCTGCTCAAGCACAACGTCAAGGAGTTCTCCAACCTGGCGGCCATCCTGCCCAACGTTTACGCCGAAGAGAAGAACAACTGGTAGGCCACTGGGCCGAAACAACTTGAACAAACCTTCACAGGACCGGCAAAAGGGCCGCACCGGAACAAGCCAGACCCTACGGGTTATTCCGCAGCGGCCCTGTTCGTCGGCGAGCTCATCCCATCGATTCGATGAGCCTAGCGGATTCCCAGCCTTGGTGCCCTTCCGTGCATCAGGGCTGGCGCTGAGGGCCGCCAACCCAATGCCCTATGAGCGAGGTCAAGCCATGGACGAACCCGAGCATGAACTTCCGATGTCCACAGGCTGGTCTACCAGGATTGAGGATGGGTTCACACGCCTGATTGAGACTGACAACCTGCTCCTGTCCTCGGTTTTGATCGCCTTCTGGGCCATGTGGATCTGGAGCTGGCTCAGCTTTGGAGGCTCCTTCCTCACCCAGCGACACGGATTCATCATGGAAGGCAAGAACACCCTGATGATCACCTTGGGTGCGGGCAGCACCCTGGGTGCGCTGCTGGTTCCCGCCCTGTCCGACAGGATCGGAAGGCGAAAATCGATGATCGCCGCCACGGTGGCAGCCCTGGCCGGCACCATCGCAGTGGTGGCCTTTCCCGGAGTCCACCCAGCCGGGATCCTGCTGGCGCTCTTTGCCATGACCTTTGCGGGTGCGGGCTCTGCCCCCATCCTCTTCTCCCTGATCCCACAGGAGAGTTCGCCCAGGGGAATGGCGGGCACGGCCGTAGGCCTGATTACGGGAATTGGCATAGGCGTGGGCTTTGCCTTCGCACACCCCCTCATGAGCACCTTTGCTGCGCGTTTTGGCTCAAGTGCCCCCATAAAGGCTGGCCTGATATTCCTCATCCCCATGTTCCTGCTGAGTTTCTTCCTGAAGGAAACGGCACCTGACGGAGAAGAGGAGTGATC
>JAFNAB010000058.1 GCA_017859955.1 Holophagaceae bacterium | reverse complement strand
ATTCCGAGGTACAAGCAGAAGAGCATCGCCCCATGTCTCGCCCGCACCGAACCCGCGGTCCTAGGGGCACTGGCCTCTCTGGCCAAGGAGCACCCATCCGGCATGCGGCCCTGGCTGTTCTGCCCCATGGGTATCGGAGGCCACATGGATCACGTGGCAACCCGGCTCGCAGTGACCCGCAACCTGACCAAGCTCTCCCGGAACTATCGGGTGGCGTTCTATGAGGACCTTCACTACGCCTCCAATCCAGAGATCAGACAGGCAGGCCTTGCAGACTTCATGCAGGACATCTCCGGGCTACCGATGCGTCGTGTAACGCTGCCCCTTGAACAGGACGCCGCATTGAAGCTGTCTCTACTTCAGGGCTATCCCAGCCAGTTCGCGACTCTGCCCCCGGACATCGAATCCTTCACGCCGGGGCTACCGGACGCACCACCCCATGAAGCCCTCTGGACTACAGAGGAATGGGTCTGAAGCTTCGACGCATAAGCCCTCAGAAACGGGTGTTGTAGGCGAAGACCGTATTGAAATCCTTGTGGGCACCCAGCTCGATGTACTCGACCACTTTGGAAATGTCCGTGGCCCGGGCGAACTCATCGCGCGAAAGGAGCGCCATCTTGGCACCGGCCCCGGCGGCGTTGCCCACCATGGTGATCCTCCCGTCCAGTTCCCGGGGGATGAGGCCGATCACGCAGGCGTTGTGGGGATCCATGTAGTTCCCGAAGGCACCCGCCAGGATCACCTCCTCGATCTCGTCCAGGGCTATACCCTGCTTTTCGCACAGGATCCGAACCCCGGCGGCGATGGCTCCCTTGGCGGCCTGGAGGGAACGGATGTCCCCCTGGGTGAGCAGAATGGGACGGCCATGGGCGGATTCGGCAGCGTCCACCAGCAAGAAGGCCGGAGCATCCTCGAAGCTCACCAGGCGGTCCAGGAAGGGGGCAGCCTTGGGGTTGTCGACCCGATCCGCAGGCAGCAGCCGCCCCGGTTTTGTGATGATGCCCAGCTCCAGCAGTCCTGCAACGAGGTCGATGAGGCCGGAACCGCAGATCCCCTTGGGTTTGACATCGCCAATGACCGAGAGTTCCATCGTCTCGCCAAAGCGGACGTGGTCGATGGCCCCATCGGCACCCCGCATCCCGCTGCTGATCTGGGCCCCCTCGAAGGCGGGACCGGCGGCGGTGGAGCATGAGACCAGACGGTGACGGGTGCCCAGGACCATCTCGCCGTTGGTTCCGATATCGATGGCCAGCTTCATTGCGTCGCTGCGGTCCATTTCCGTGGCCAGGACCACGGCCACCGTATCCCCACCCACATAGCCAGCCACATTGGGCAGCACGAAGGCCCGGCCCGCAGGGTTGATGACCAGATCAATGGTGGCGGGATCCAGGACCAGTGCCTCGCTCACCACCGGCACGTAGGGCACCAGGGCGATATGCCGGGGGCTGAGGCCCAGGAACAGGTGGTGCATGCAGGTGTTCCCGGCGAAACTCAGGGCGTAGATGGCATCCGGGGTCCGCTCCACCCTGGAAGCAGCCGTTTCAATGAGTCGGTTGAGGGTTTCTATGACGGCGAGATGCAGTTCCTCGAGTCCATTCTTCTGGTTGGAATAAGCGGTGCGGGAGATGACATCCCCCCCGAACTTGGTCTGGGGGTTCAGGGCCGACACGTGGCAAAGCTCCTTACCCGTGTGCAGGTCCATCAGGTAGCCCACGATGGTCGTGGTTCCGATATCGAAGGCCATGCCCAGGAGCTGGGACGTGGTGTTGTGCTTTTCCACCCCGCAGACCTCTCCTCCCTGGATCAGGGCGGTAACCTTGAAATCCGCACCCCGAAGCGTTGCAGAAAGACTCTTCAGCACGGGAAGCTGGATCCGGAGTTCCTGGCAGTCAGCATAGGCATCCGCCAGCGCATCCTGGAGCCTCCGCCAGTCGCTCCGCTGATCCTCGAGATGGGGCAGAGAGAGTTCGACATAGCGTTTGTCCATTACCGGCACCAGGTCCAGGGCCCGGGTGACGGACTTGGTGAGGATGTTGCTCTTCTTTACCCCCTCCATCAGCAGCACCTCGGTGTCCTTGAGGATCCGGGTATGGCAGGCCAGACGAACGCCCTCAGTCAGCTCCCCCTCGGATAGGAGTTGCTGCTCCTGCTCGGTGGGTTCGGAGGCGCCACCTGCTACCTGCACACGGCACTTGCCGCACTTTCCGTTGCCCCCGCAGGGGAAGTCATAGCTCAAGCCTGCCAGATAGATGGCGTCCCTGGTGGTCTGCCCGACAGGAATGCTGACAACATTCCCCTGGGGTTTGAAGACGACATTGCAGTGTTCCATGACGCGAAGATCCTTCAGGAATGGAGAGCGATTAGTTCGCGCTGGATGTGCTCCGCAACCACCTCTTCCAGGTGGCTCTGGCCAGGGCCGAAGATGATGGCGGTGAAGTGGACCTGGTAGTTTGCGGACGAAGCGCCTTCCCACCCCTCCGAACTCTGCAGATTGATGCGCTTGCCGGTGGAGGCCAGCCAAAGGTGATCCTTGTTCTCATTCTCGACAAAGACCTTGATGTGGCCGACCAGATGACGCTGGTGGGCCGCCCAATCCCGGATACCCTCCACGCACCGCACCAGGGCTGCGGACACGAGAGTCCCCGCCACCACCTGGGGGAATTGGGCAGCCTGGGTGATGGAGTAAACGGCCGGGCTCTCCCCGGGGGCGTGAAAGAGGTCCTCGGCCGAGGGATGATGTCGCTTCTGGTCAGCCGGAGCCAGCGAAATGGTCTTACGCTTGAGAACCTTCATCCACCTTCCCCCATATGCGGGTGTCGATACCAGAGGTGGCCGATACTTCCAGGATCTCAGCCTTGGGGTTCATCCCCCGGACCTGTTCCCGGATCATCGCCAGCGCCTCGGGTTCCACCAGATCGCACTTATTGATCAGCACGAGGTCTCCGGAGCTCACCTGCCCCTCGATCAGCCCGGGGGTGATCTCCGTGAGCTCTTCCCAGCGCTCGGCGTCCACAACGCCGATCACCACAATGCGCTCGATCCCCTTGCCGTACTGGTTCACCGTCTCGATGATCTTCTTGGGATAGGCCAGACCCGTGGGTTCGAAGATCACCCACTTGGGCTGGACCTTCTCGTGAAGATCGTTGAGGGTGGTCACCAGATCGGCGGTGAGGGTGCAGCAGATGCAACCGGCGAAGAGTTCCTTGACGGAGAAACCACCGGCCTGGAGCACCTTATTGTCGATGCCCACTTCCCCGATCTCATTCTCCAGAATCACCAGGCTGGGTTTGTCCGAGCCCTCCCGGTTCACCAGATGGTGGGCCAGGGAAAGGATGAGACTGGTCTTGCCCGACCCGAGGAAACCCCCAAATATCACCAACTGCATAAATAACTCCAATAACGCAAGCGGGAGCGGCCGGACTGGACCCCATATCTGATCCGATGATCATACATCAGGGCTTTAAGGCCCCAAAGACTTTCCTGAGCAGACTGCTGGCCTGTCCCATGGGGTCCTTCCGGATAGCCTTCTCCTGTTCCGCCATCATCAGGAAGAGACCATCCACGGCCTTCCGGGTGACATAGTCATCCAGATTGGCATCCCCCTTTTCGATCAACCCGAAACGTGCAGCCTTCCCCGCCACCTTATCGTAGCGTTTGGCCAGTTTCACCTTCTGGGTCGCCACTGCCACCTTGGGCTTGAACTTCAGCGCAATGGCCTCGCCGCCGGTCTTCCGGAAATACTGGGTCGCACTGTCGTCTGGCCCCGTGAGGATGGCCTTGGCATCGGCAAGCGTCATCTTCTTGATGCTCTCCAGGAGGATGGGCTTGGCCTCCACCACCGCCGACTCCGCGGCCCGGTTCATGGTGGTCACCAGTTCATCCGCGGGTTTCTGAAGACCCACCGTACGCAGCAGCCCTTCGACCTTGGCCAGGGTCGGCGGCAGGGGAATTCTGACTTTGGGATTCCCCATGAAACCATCCACCGCAGAGAGCTTGCCGACAGCCGCCTCAGCCCCCTGCACCAAGGCCTCCTTGAGGCCTCTGTCTGCCTCTCCCTCCGTGAGACTGGAAAGATCCCCGGCCCAGGCCGGAACCAACACCAAGGCTGAAAGCAGTAAAAGACGACGCATCATGCCTGACTCCATGGTTGGGCGGTTCAATCTCCGACCCGCTTGAGTTCGATGCCGCGGTAGTAGTGCTTGAGTATCCGCTCAAAGTCCCAGCCCTCCAAAGCGAACCCGTAGGCCCCACTCTGGTCCATGCCGACCCCGTGCCCCCAGCCCCGGCCGTAGAAGATCCATCGCCGCTGAGCCCCAGCCCCCAGGGTCAGGTAGCGGAAGGCATTGTCCTTGAGCCCCAGGAGTCCCCGGATCCGCATCCCGGTGAAACGATGCCGGTGCCCCGCTCCGTCTCGCACCGCCATCTCCAGGACACGGCCCGCCTCGTTGTGGATGAGCTCCAGCCCCTGGATCCCCTTGATCCCGGCCTTGGACTTGAGACGCTCCAGGACTTCCGCCTCCGACAGCTCTACCCGCCAGTGGGCCGTGCTGTTGTAGCGATCCAGGCTGGCCCCCTCGGGATCCAGACGCCTCACGAGCAGGGATGCCCCCGCCGGTGTCGCCAACCAGCGCAGGTTGTCGCCCACCTGGGCGCGGCTTTCAGTCACCAGGCGCAAAAAGCCACCGGGGGCCTCCTCCACAAGAAGGAGGCCGGGGGCAAGGGCAAGCGCCTGGGGATCTCCGCCCTTCATCCTGACCTGCCCTTCCTTCAGAAGGGTGCCGGACTGCCAGACCAGGGGATCCAGTTCCTGCCAAATCCTCCCGAGCACCTGAAGCCCCTGCCCCAGCGTTGGCCGGGACTGGGTCCACAGGGCTGGCGGCACGATCCCCCTTCGGATCAGGAAAGCCACCAGAGGCGCATCCTTGACGGACATAGCCTGGGAGCCCAGGAAGTAGGCGGTATCCTCGGGCCGCTCCAACCCGGACACCAGACCATCCAGGCCAAGGCTCCGGGCCATCCAGAGATACAGGTCGATGCCATCCTTGGGCTCCAGGCTCGGCCTGGGGAGCCCAAGGCGGGCGGCGAGGCGGGCAAGGGGGTCCGCCACATGAAGGGCCCGCATGGGTTCATCCAGTTCCGCTGCGCCCAGGAGCCTGGGAGAGATGATGCCGCATGCCCCCAGGCGCAGGAGTTCCAGGTTCAGCCTGCCCTGGTCGCCCTCCGGGGCGTAATCCCCTTTAAGGAGGTATCCCTGGGGCTGGGCGACATAATTACTGACGGACTGGAGATAGGGATGCCCCCCCCCGAAGACGTAGGTATTGTCCACCGTCTGCCCACCGCAATTGGCCATGAAGAGGGCCTGGATCGGTTTGCCCCCGTAGGTCGCGAAGAGCCCCTTGGTCTCCTCCACGGCCTGGTCCGAAAGCTTCTGCTCCCCATCCCGCCCGCCGTAGACCTGGTCCGCCACCGTGTCGCTCATGTCGAAACCATCTTTGGCCCGCTTGCCCCGGTTGGACCACGCATAAGTCCGGGCTGCCACAGCCTGGGCCTTGAGGGCTTCAAGGGAGGGATAGACCGCAGGCCCCATTTCCTTGGGCACCACCCCCCGCAGGTAGGTTTCCAGTTCCACCGTGTTGACCACCGTCAGGCGCCCCTGGGCATTGGGGAAGACCTCGACCTGGCCCCGGTAGCGCCCCTTGCCCTCCACCTGAACCCACTCACCAGCCTGGCGGAGGAGCACCCCCTCGATCGGCAGTGGCAGGCGTTCGTACCGTTCGGTGATGGCATAGAGGGCGCGGCCCTTCCGGGGCACCCCCGGGCGCCGTTCGGTGGAAACCCACAGCTCCATGAAGCCCTGGCCCCTCAGCTTTTCCAGCAGGGGCTCGGCATCGGAGGGGTTGGCGAACCGCCCCGTCACCACACGCCAGGAATCCGAATCCGGAATGGACACCCGTTCCGCCGTTTCGCCCAACCTTGCCACCAGAGCCTGGGCCTCCGCTGCCCCCATGGGACCTCCGACCTGGACCCGGTACTCGTCCGTGGCATCGGAAGCGCCCTGGGCATCCCACCAGATCCTCAGCTTCTCGCCGGGTTTCAGGGTCATCAGGACACGCCCCATCCGGGAGCACACCTGCCCTCCAGCTTCTCGCCGGGTTTCAGGGTCATCAGGACACGCCCCATCCGGGAGCACACCTGCCCTCCCCCATCCAGGCGCACCACCCATTCCAGGGCCTGGGTGTCCAGACCCACACGGATGGGGACCTCAGCACCCGCCCCCTTGGCGCCCTGCACCGGGAGCCCCAGGAGAAGACTTAGAAGGATGGGGTTCAGGAAGGTGCGCATGGGGACATTATGACCGACCGGAAGATGCACAGGTGCCGACCGGAACTGCTCAGAGGGCGGCAAGCTTGCCTGGACCGCTGAGGGCCAGGAGGCGCAGCTCCTTCATGCCATTGAGATTGAGCTTCACCTGCAAGCGTCCACAGTAGGACTCGACCGTTTTCCGGCTCAGGTCCAGGGACCCTGCCACTTCGCCGACCCCCATACCCTGCCCCAGGAGATTCAGGATCGCGGTCTCCTGGCTGCTGCACTCCTCGAACCCTTGGAGCCGGATGCCAGTCATGCTCTCTCCCATGGCCCTCCGGGCCCGAGGGCTGATGTACTGGCCTCCCAGGGAGACGGCGTGGATCGCCTCCAGCAGAAGATCTGAAAGTTCCCGCTTGGTGACATAGCCCTGGGCTCCGGCCTGGAGAGCGAGCCTGACATGGAGCCAGTCCTCATGCATGGAATAGACCAGCATGGGTGGCACCCCCTCCTTGGGGAGTCGCCGGAGCAGATCCAGCCCGCTCTCGCCACAAAGACTGAGGTCCACCATCACCAGGTCCGGGCGCGTTGACCGCATGACGGCCATCGCTTCCGCACAGCTCTCAGCCTCTCCACTGATCTCGATGTCAGCCTGGGACAGCAGCACCTTCAGGCCCTCCCGCACGAGGGGATGGTCTTCCACGATCATCAGGCGGAGGCTCATACGGGCACCGGATCCGGGAGTGGGACAACACATCGGACCCTGATGTCACCATCCACTAACTGGAGCGAAAAGTCGCCAGCGATCAGGTCACTGCGATGGCGCATGATGCGCAAACCCATGCCCTCCCGAAGGGAGGGAAGGGCTAGCCTTCCGTCATTGCGGACCTCCAGGAGCAGGCCATCCTCGACCTGCCTCAACCTCATGGCAATGCAGGAAGGTTCGCCATGTTTCACCGCATTGACCGCAGCCTCCTGAGCAATGCAATAGAGATGGGTAGCCACCACAGGCTCCAGATGAGCCAGGCCCTCATCTGCCTCCACCGAGCATTCCACCTCGAAGGTTTCCTGGGTGCGCCGGGCGAGGTCCCGCAAACTGGGAGCGAGGGCCTCGGCGGTGATCGTACCCGGGCTCAGCCCGCGGGCGAGGTCGTGGACCTGCCCCAGAGAGGCATCCAGCATCGCGGAAATGGCTCGGACACTCCGGACCGGAGGCACCGCCCCACTAAACGCCGCCTTTTCCAATGCCTTGCAGTGGAGCATGGCCCCGGTGATCTGCTGACACACCCCATCGTGAAGCTCGTGGCCCACCGCCTGGCGCTCCCGCTCGGAGGTCTCCAGCAGAGCCTTCTCCAGCAGCAACCGCTCATCGGCCTCCTCCTGGAGCCGCAGGTGATTGCGCCGCTCGCTGACCAGAAGACGCTGGAAGCGGGCAGTGAAGAGATCCAGCAGGACGAACATGGGCGCAAAGAGGACAACCCAGACGATCCAAGTCTGAAGGGCTCCGCTGGAGGCGAGGGAGCCCTGGACCGGAGGCACCAGATTGAAGTGGCGCAGAGCCGCGAAAGAACCGTAGAAGGCGGTGCTGATCGCAGCCGCCACCCAGGCGGAGCGACGTCCCAGGAGCACCACGGCGAAGACCGGAGCCGTCAGCAGACCCAGCGGGAGCTGGCCATCCAGGCGGTTGGTCTGGAGGAAGAGGAAGCCCAGGTTGAGGTAGGCAAGCCCGATGAAGCCCCAGCCGCGCACCAGGATGGGGAGTCGGCGAAACAGTGCCAAGCCGAACAAAAGCAGAATCGGAGCGATCGTCGCGAGCTGGAAGGCCCCAATCGGGACGCCTTCCCGGTGTAACTGCCTCAGGAATAACCCCATGTGAACCAAGCGCACCGTGAAGATTGTCCAGAGGACGATGTCCATGGTCCGGCGGCGCCAGTGGTTCAGGTCGGTATCGAGGTCCGGCAAGGGGTAAGGGAGCAAGGGCATTTCATCCATTTTCTCCAGTACAGTCCCATTCGTGTAGGGGATTTGCCCGGCATACAAAGCCAATTATGAAGAGCTATGGTGAGTCACCCTGGCCCGGAGGCCCCTCTCCGTTCCGCGTGCCCATCCCCCTTTGGAGTGTCTATGCGCCCTAATTTGCCCGCCATCCTCGCCTGCGCGGCGCTGGCCCTTGCCACCGCCTGCGGCGGCAGCCACACTAAAAAAACCCAGTCCATTGACACCAGCGCCTACGTCGTCAACAAAAGCTCATCAGATATTTCGGCCTACCGCATGGATACCGCCACCGGGGCCCTGAGTGCCCTCGGCAGCCCCATTTCCGCCAGCGGGGCAGACCAAATGGTCCTGCACCCCAGCGGCAATTTTGCCTATGCAACACTGCCGGACGCCGGCGGCATCCAGGCCTTCAGCATCAACGCCACCACCGGGGCTCTGACGCTCCAAGGCAGCCCGGTGGCGGCCCCGGCCCCTAGGGACCTGACCCTGACCCCCTCCGGCACCTTCGCCTATGCCAGCAATCAGCTCACTGGTGCGTCAGGCTATCGCGTGTCCGCCTACCGCGTCGACGGGAGCACCGGAGCCCTGACGGAGATCAGCGGCAGTCCTTTCACCATCAGCGACGTGTCCGAACGCATCAACGCACGTGCCGGGAGAATGACCGTGCACCCCAGCGGCAAGTATGCCTATTTCCCGAATCTGGCGCAGTTCAACCTCAGCGTCTACGCCATCGACGCCGCCACCGGGGCCCTGACGGCCATCAGTTCCGTGGCTAGCGCATACCCAGGCTCGACCGCAACGGATCCCTCTGGCAAGTATCTCTATGTGGTCGGAGGCTCCTCAAGCGTCTTGGGCTATGGCGTCGATTCCGCTACCGGGGCCCTGACCCCCCTGGCGGGCAGCCCCTTCACTGTCGGCCAAGGTCCGGCGGACCTAACGGTGGACCCATCAGGCAAGTATGTCTATGTGGCGAACGAGGGGGACAACACCCTCTCGGTCCTCAGCCTCGATGCGGCCACCGGGGCCTTGAGTCCCATCGGCAGTCCCGTGCCCACTGGCCTGTATCCCTGCTCCATACGAGTGGATGCTTCGGGCAAATTCCTCTACGTGGCCAACAATGGCTCCCAGAATGTCTCGGCCTACAGCATCGACACAGCCACCGGGGTCCTTACCGCCCTGGCGGGCAGCCCCTTCTCCGCGGGCAGCGCCCCCACCTGCGTAGTGACCTTGAAGCTGAAGCCCTGCCGGCCTTGCCCTGGGTGAGCAGGGGGCTGTCCACGGGCTCCACGGCCACCACCAGGGTGCCGGGCTTCTTCTCGGCCAGAACCTCGCCCACGCCGGTCACGGTGCCGCCGGTGCCGATGCCCGCGATGAAGGCATCCAGTTCCGGGACCTGCTCCAGGATCTCCAGAGCCGTGGTGCGCCGGTGGACCGCAGGGTTGGCGGGATTCTCGAACTGGCGGACCAGGAAGTATTTGGAGTCGCTGGCAGCCAGCTCCTCGGCCTTGTCCACGGCGCCCTTCATGCCCAGGGCGCCCGGCGTAAGCACCAGCTCGGCCCCATAGGCCTTCAGGATGGCCCGACGTTCCAGGGTCATGGTCTCGGGCATGGTGAGGGTGATGCCGTAGCCCTTGGCGGCGGCCACGAAGGCCAGGCCCACGCCGGTATTGCCGCTGGTGGCCTCCACCAGGATGGAACCGGGCTTCAGAAGGCCCTTGGCCTCGGCGTCCTCGATCATGCTGAGGGCGATGCGATCCTTGACGCTGCCGCCGGGGTTGGCGCTCTCCAGCTTGACGTAGATGGCGGCGCTTCCCTTGGGGACGATGCGGTTCAGGCGCACCACGGGCGTCTGGCCGATCAGTTCGTAGGCGTGCTCAACACGGTTGGGACGGGGCATGTTATCTCCTTGTTGGGATCAATCGAGTTGTTGTTTCAGGTCGGCCCAGAGGTCCTCCAGGGATTCGATGCCGATGCTGAGACGGATGAGGTTGTCCGTGATCCCGGCACGCTGGCGGGCTTCCGGAGTCATGGAGGCATGGGTCATGGTGGCGGGGTGGGCCACAAGGCTTTCCACCCCCCCCAGGCTCTCGGCCAAGGTGAACCAGCGCAGGCCCCGCAGTACGGCGGGGACCTTGGCCGGGTCCTTGAGTTCGAAGCTGATCATTCCTCCGAAGCCCTTCTGCTGGCGCAAGGCCAGTTCGTGCTGGGGATGGGTGGTGAGACCGGGGTAGTTCACCTTGGCAACGGCGGGGTGGACCACCAGACGGCGGGCCAGCTCAGAGGCGTTGGCCTCATGGGCCGCCATGCGAAGGGTGAGGGTCTTGAGCCCCCGGAGCACCAGGAAGCAATCGTGGGGGCTCTGGCTGATGCCCAGGAGGTTGTTGAGGTAGGGCAGACGCTGGGCCAGGTCCTTCCGGTCCGGAGCGGCCACCACGGCCCCGCTCACCACATCGCTGTGGCCGTTCAGGTACTTGGTGGCGCTGTGAAGGACCAGATCGACGCCCAGTTCGAAAGGGCGCTGCAGGATGGGCGAGAGGAAGGTGTTGTCCACCAGGGACAGAGCTCCGCGTTCCTTGGCCAGGGCCGCCACGGCGGCGATGTCCGTCAGGCGCAGGAGCGGATTGGAGGGGCTCTCGATCCAGACCATGCGCGTATTGGGCTTCCAGGCGGCCTTGACGGCCTCCAGATCCGCCAGATCGAGGTATTCCACCTGGAGTCCATAGGTGTTGCGGGCGTGCTCCAGGGCCCGGAAGGTACCTCCGTAGCAGTCCTCGGTCACCAGCACGTGGCTGCCATGCTCCAGGAGGTTCAGCGCCAGGAGCACCGCCGACATGCCGGTGCTGGTACAGGTCGCCGCGGACCCGCCCTCCAGGTTGGCGATGGCCTCCTCCAGGCGGGCCCGGGTCGGGTTACCGCTACGGGTGTAGTCGAAGCCGGAATTGGTGCCCAGATCAAAGAAAGCGAAATTGGTGGTCTGGTAGATGGGGGGCACTACGCTGCCATAGGCGGGATCCGGCTGGGCCCCGGCGTGGACACAACGGGTATCCAGTCCAGCATCAGCCATCAGCTCGGGCCGCTGTCCCCAACCAACCACCGGGTTGCTGCCGGGCGGCAGGACCCCGAAGTGATATGCTTGACTTTCGGGCGCATTGGACTCGGACATGCGGGATCTCCATCGGTTCCGGACTGGCCGGTGCACCCATACTGAGGGATGCCCGGATATTGTCAAGTTTTTTGATTTGAATTGAAAGAAATAGAGGAAAACCCATGAAGATGTCCACCAAGGGACGTTACGGACTCCGGGTCATGCTCGAACTCGCTCTCAACTATAGGCAAGGACCCACCCTGGTCGATGCCATCGCCCTCAACCAGGATCTTTCCGGGAAGTACATCCACGTCCTGGTGGGGGGACTGAAGTCCGCGGGCCTCATCAAGGCTGTGCGGGGTCCCAACGGCGGGTATGAGTTGACCCGTGACCCCGCCACCATCACGGCTCTGGAAATCATCCAGGCCATGGAAGGGGATCTCGCACCTCTTGAGTGTGTCCGCAATTCATCCTGCTGCACCCGGATTGACGCCTGTGCCTCCCGGGAACTCTGGTGCGAAGTGGCCTCCGCCATGGCCAAGGTGCTCCAGGGCTACACCCTGGCGGACCTGGCCCGGCGCCAGCAGAGCCTCGACAAGGGGAACCCCGACTTCAGTATCTGAAGAGCCGCAGGGAGGCCGCCAGGAGAGGCACCGCCATGGTGAAGGGAGAGATCACCCGGGTATCCACAGGAATCCCGACGAAGGGTCCCCCCAGGCAGAGCGCCCCGTATCCCACGAGGGGCAGATAGATCACGGTCCGATGGAGCCGACCAAGGGGACGCAAGGGCAGGTATCGCTCGGTGCATTCCCCCAGGAAGGCGATGATGAAGGTGGTCAGGAACCATCCGAAAAAGTTCTGAAGGGGAATGCCGAAATAGGGCCCACCTCGCTCCCACACCCACGCCTTGACCTCATGGACCATCACCGGATCCATGGACAGATCCCAGGCAGTCATGGTCATCGCCGCCAGCACCGCCGTGAAAAGGCTCCACAGAAGTCCCTTAGTGACCCCCGCCGCCTTGCCCCAGGTGATCAAGTCCGCCATCATCCGACTCGGATAGAGGACCATGAAATAGGCAAGAGGAATCACCATGGGCACAGTGCCCGCAAGCTTGGGGTTCAGGACATCGGTGTAGTGGTAGGCCCCGAAGATGACCCCCGTCTTGACCCCCAGGTATTCCATGACGAAGGAGACCACCAGGGTCAACACGAAAAAGAACAGGGCTCGCTGCCAGCCGAGAAGGTATACAGCATGGACGAGCACCAGGGTCGAGAAGGTGTAGGTCATGGCCTGAAAGGGGAGCTTGCCCAGGGTGATCTGCCAGCCCAGAACCCCCAAATGGGCCGCCAGAAGGATGGACAGAGCCACGATCAGGACCACCTCTACCATGGGGCTGTATTCGATATCCCGTTCCAGATGCCGATCGTACTGCTTGCGAAGCATCATGCCTCACCCCCTTCCGACTGCTGCAGGAGACGTCCGAGAGCTCCCAGAGCGGCGATACCCATGGTGAAAGGCGGCAGGACCGCCAGGCCACCTGCCAGACCCACAAAGCAGCCGGAAAGCCCGATCAGGCCATAGAGGATGACCGGAAGTGCCACCAGGGCCCTTGAGGGTTCGGTGGGCCCAGCCTCTGGCAAGCCCCCTTGGGCCACCCGATAACAGAGGCAGATGATGAAGGTCAGTTCCAGCCAGCTCACGTAGTTGGCGAAAGGAATGCCCAGGAAGCCCCCGGGCTGGAGCCAGACCCAGGCTTTCACGATCTGGACCATGTAGGGATCCAGGGTCAGATCCCAGGAACTCATCACAAGCGCCGTAAGAAGGGCCAGGAAGACGGTCCGGCCGTGGCCCCGCCGTTCACAACGGGGATGGCCATCCACCATGAGGTTCACCACAACATGGCTCAGGTAGAGCATGGTGAACCAGCCCAGGGGGATGATGACCGGCACCCCCAGAAAGCGCGGTCCCAGGACTGCGGTGTAGTAGTAGGGCGTGGCAAGGTCTGTGGCGAGACTCAGAGCCTCCAACACGAAGGTCAGGCCCGCTGAGACACTGAAGAACAGGAGGCAGCGACGCCACCCCCAAAGCCAGGCTGAATGACTCAAAGCACCGAAGGCCAGCAGGATATTCAGCCGAAGGCCACGAGAACCTGGAGAAGACCTACAGCAAGCACGTTGCGTATTGGCATGGATGGATCCAGACAGGGGTTTGTCACAGTCTGGCTCAAGAGGACTAGCCCTTCAACCACCCATCCAGCATGGTCCAGCGTCGGGCCCGGAGGCACTCGGCGTCCAGGAGTTCACCGGAGGGCCCCTGGCGGTGGGTCAACAGGGCGATGCAGAGGCCATCGGCCGGACGCACGAAGAGAGCCGGGCCGGTGTAGGCCAAGTGATACCAGAAGGCTGAGGCCTCGCCATATGCCCCCTCGATGGGCGGGGCTGGAGGAGGCAACGCTGGGTCATCCGCCACGATCACATGGATGCCGGAAGTTCCCAGGGGCACCCGGGCCAGCAGCTCCCCGAAGCGCCCTGACCCCTTGAGAGCCCGCTGAAGCCCGAGGCCCCACCGGGCCCCATCCGCCGCCTGGACGGTATCCACCGCCATGCGCTGGGGAAACCCGCCGGCCAACCATGCCTCCAGGGCCCTCTTCAGGCATTCAGGGGTGCACCCAAAACCCGAATGCCCCCTCATCCCTGCCCGGGCATTGCTATCATGGGGCAGCCCGGGACCCTGGGACGGAAAGGGCAGCTCGGGACAGGCCACCCGCCAAGCTTCCGCATCCTGCCCATCTGGAACCAGCCGGGGCGCTTCGGACCAGGGCGCGGGAAGAAGCCCGCTGCCCCTCAGCCCCAGCTCCTGAAAA
The DNA here is from genome assembly GCA_017859955.1 of Holophagaceae bacterium. Classification (GTDB taxonomy): domain Bacteria; phylum Acidobacteriota; class Holophagae; order Holophagales; family Holophagaceae; genus Holophaga. The sequence continues at coordinate 18,037 of JAFNAB010000058.1, read as the reverse complement.
GACTGTCCAGTCTCCTGCTCCAGAAGCTCCGCCAACATCCGGTATCCCAGATCGGAGTATAGGAATTCGCCAACCCGCCCCTGAGCGAGAAGGGCGTGCTTCCCCCAGCCCTGAAAAACCGCCAGGTCCTCGGCCAGGCTCCCAGGACGATAGGGATACCAAGCGGGAAGGCCTGAACTGTGGGAGAGCATTTGCCGGACCGTGAGAGGTTCCTCGCGGCTGGCGAAGCCCAGGGTCCGGCGCCGATCCAGGTCGAGATCCAGGTGGGTCAGGGCCAGGGGCGCCGTCACCAGGGGTTTGGCCAGGGAGGCGAGATCGAAGAAGGTCATGGGATTGCCCTTACCAATGAATACAGACCCGGGTTCCCCCCTCGGAACGGGGGAGGAAGCGGAGGTCCGCCCCCTGGGCATTCAGCCATTTCAAGGCCAGGGGAAGCCCCAGACCGGTGCCATCGGGCCTGCCGGACTCGAAAGGCCGCAGCATCCTGATGAGGGTATCCTCTCCGAGCCCCGGACCTTCATCCAGGATCTCCAGACTCCCCTCGTGGACGTATACCTGGACCCGCCCCCCAGCTGGGGTCGCCTGACAGGCGTTCTCCAGCAGGTTCACCAGGGCCTGGTGCAACAGCATGGGATCTGCCAGGGCCCGACCTTCACCGGAAAGCGACAGCTCCCGATCCTGGGCCAGGGGTCGTTTCCCCACCTCCCGAAGGGCCTGGGAGGCCAGATCCTGGAGGTCCAACTCCACACACCGCGGCTCCAGGGGCTTGGCCCACTGGAGGAATCGCTGGACCAGCAGATCCAGCTCTTCGGTCTCTTCCAGGAGGGCGTCCGCCGCCGCGCCGTGCCCCGCCCGCTTCAGCAGCTGCCCCTGCCCCTTCAGGACCGCCAGACCGTTCTTGAGCTGATGGGCCACGCCGGCCGTCATCTCCCCCAGTTCGGCGAAGCGTTCCCGCAGGAGCACCCTTCGTTCCTCCTGCTCCGCATCGGTGATGTCCTCGAACTGCACCAGGGCCCCCACCCGATCGGGAGTGGCAATGCGCCGTAGACTCCAGCGTCGCCCCCCGCCATCACAACGCCAGGTCGCTCCGGGCTCCCGCCCCAGCCCTTCCAGGATCCAGGGAAAAGGATCCAGAACGAAGACAGCATCCAGCCCCACGACCCCGGGCCGCACCCCCAGCAGTTCCCGGCCGGCCCGGTTCAGGCCAGCCACCCGCTGCCGCTGGTCCACCCAGAGCAGCCCGAATGGCAGGGCTTCCAGGACCCGCTCGTGCACCGTCCGCAGCTCTCCCAGGCTCGCCGCCAGGGCTCCCCGCTCCTGGAGACTCTGGGACACGGCCCCTAGTAGCAGCGCCTCAGGGTCCTCCCGCCGGCGACCACGCATGCGCCACCAGCGGATGGCGAACATCGCCAGACCGAAGAAGACGAAGGCCAGGGGCAGGGTTGCCAGGAACCAGGGATGAAGTTGGGTGCTGCGAACCATGAAGCCAGCGTATGCTCGGCTCAGCACGAAAGGAAGGTTTCATGTTGCAGATGCCAGCTCCCCCACCCGGCACATTCGCGCCGAACCACGCCGCCTATCTCGCCCTGGTGCCACCCGAGCGGCACTTGACCATCCTCGAAACCCAGCCCCAGGAGCTGGCCGAGTTCCTGGCCCCCCTGGACGGTGACTTCCGCTATGCCGACGGCAAGTGGAGCATCAAGGAGGTGGTGGGTCACATCACGGATACGGAACGGGTCCTGGCCTATCGCCTGCTCAGCTTCGCCAGGGGCGAACAGCGCTCCCTCCCGGGCTTTGATCAGGATGCCTTTGTCGCTGAGGGCTGCTTTGGCGCCCGTTCCCTGGCTGATCTGCTAGAGGAATTCCGCCTCGTGCGGCTGTCGAGCCTGGCCCTGCTCCAGGGGCTTCCCCCGGCCTCCCTCGAACGCATAGGGCAGGCCAATGACAAGCCCATCGGCGTGATCGCCCTGGGCTACCTCATCCCGGGCCATGCGGCCCACCACATCCAGGTCCTGCGGGAACGCTACGCCCCCAAATGAAGGATGGGCACCAATGGGTGCCCATCACTGGGTCGCGCCAGCCGGGGGTTCCGGAATCCTCCAGCTGCGGATGGGGCACGTGCATAAATGGCCCCAGTTTGCCGGGTAAAAGTGTCTTTTTTTCTACCCAACGCGAAGGATAAGCCTCACCAGAAGTCCTTCAAGGGGCCAAATCTGCCTCATCGAGGGCCGTGGATAGCTCCCCCACGTTCCTGACGGGTGGCATGCACGCCCTGCCCCGGCATAGGTGGACCGCAGCGGCCAGGGAGCCCCGCCCGCCATGAAGGGGCAGTTCTGGATCCGAGGCCACCAGGCTCAGGAGTTGACCCGGGCGGAGCCTCCGGTGCAGAACTTCCAGAAAGGCCACCACCAGAGGATCTGAGGGGTCACCGGACACGACGGCCTCCAGAGTTTCCTGACCTTCCTCCTCCAGAACCCGCAGGAGCCCCAGGCAGGCCTGGGGCGCATCCTCCAGCTCCGGGGCGAAGCGAGCCAGGGTCCGACGCGCGGCCTCCGTGAAATCCGCCCGGTCCCAGTGCCTGCCCAGCCTGAGGAGGGCCAGGGCCGCCAATGCATTGCCAGAGGGGACCGCCTGATCGAAAACGGGGTGCTGGCGCAGAACCACATCCCGGGCTTCCGTACCGAAAAAGCCCCCGGCAGGGTCCTGAAAACGTTCAAGGATCACCTCTCCCAACTCCCGGGCCCAAGGGAGCCACCGGGCCCTGAACCCCGCCTGGTAGAGATCGAGGAGCCCGAGGATGAGGGCCCCGTAATCCTCCAGGAAGGCGGGAGTGTGAGCCCTTCCCCTTCGCCAGGTGCGCATCAGGGAAGATCCTCGCCATAGTTCGCGCTGTAGGAAGTCCGCACAGGCCTCGGCGGCCTCAAGGTACCTGGGATCCCCCAGGACACAACTCCCTTTGGCCAGGGCCGAGAGGGCAAAGGCATTCCAGGCCGCCAGCACCTTGTCGTCCCGGTGGGGGCGAGCCCGGCGATTGCGGTAGATCCGGAGACGGTCCCGCAGGGGGGCCAGGCCTGCCTCTGGGAAATCACCACCATCCAATCGATGCAGCAGGTTCCGTCCCCCCTCGAAGTTCCCCTCGGGGGTCACGCCATAGGCCAGACAGAAGAGCTCGGCATCCGACCCGAGCACCTCATGGATCTCCCCCCAGGTGAAGGTGTAGAAACGCCCTTCTTCGCCTTCCGAGTCCGCATCCTCGGAGCTGTGGAACCCTCCGGCCCCGTCCCGCATGTCCTCCAGGAGGTAGTCCAGGATCTCCCGGGCCCGTTCGCCATGCCGGGGCACCCCGGTCACCCGGAAGGCCTCCAGGTAGACCCAGGCCAACTGGGCGTTGTCGTAGAGCATCTTCTCGAAGTGGGGGACCTTCCAATGTCCGTCCACGCTATACCGCGCGAAGCCGCCCCCCAGATGGTCCCGGATCCCGCCGGCCGCCATGGCATCCAGCGTCGCTAACGCCATGTCCATATCCCTGGGCTCTTTTCGCCCCAAAAGCAAGGTGAGGGCCGGAATGGGCGGGAACTTGGGGGCGCCCCCGAAGCCTCCCCAACGAGGGTCGAAGGTCTGACGCAGGTGGCGGACCACTGCATCGGCCAGTCCACCAACGGGCCCTTCCCCGGCCTGGCCCGGGCTTCTTCGAAGGGCGGCCATCAACTCCCCGGCCTGACTGAGCACCTCCTGTCGACGCTCCTGCCAGATCATGGCCACCGCCTCCAGCACCTCCAGGAAGCCTGGCATGCCGCCCCGGGCCGTCGGAGGGAAGTAGGTCCCCCCATAAAAGGGCTCAAGGTCTGGCGTCAGCCAGACGCTCATGGGCCAGCCTCCCCGCCCGGTCATGAGCTGGACAGCTCCCATGTAGAGATCGTCCAGATCGGGCCGCTCCTCTCGATCCACCTTGATGGGCACGAAGTGCTTGTTCAGGAAGGCCGCGATTCCAGCGTCCTCAAAGGACTCACGCTCCATGACGTGACACCAGTGACATGCGCTGTATCCCACTGAAAGGAAGATGGGCCGGTCCAGTTTCCGGGCCAAGGCCAGGGATTCGGGATTCCATGGGCGCCAGTCCACAGGATTGTGGGCGTGCTGCAGCAGGTAGGGGCTGGTGGATTCGATCAGGCGGTTGGGCATGGACGGCTCCCTCCCTTGGGATTCCCCCAGGGGCCCATCTGTGCCTATTCCCCGATCACGATGATGGGTTCCCGGATCTTGGATATCCGACCGAAGTTGGCAAGTTTCTGCAGATGCACAGCGCCAAGGTGGGTGCCCTCAGGAATGACGAGAAGCCCCTCGACGGTTTCGATGCCGTGTACCAGGACCAACCCCTCCTTGAGGCTAGCAAGGGCCACGGGCCTGGGAATGGGGGCATCCGTGCCCTCGCTCTTCCGCCGCAGGAAGCCCGCCAAGGCGTGAACAACCTCCCGATCATAGGCGGAGGTGTCAGCCTCCATCATCCCAAGGGCAGCGGCCTCCGAGCCCTTCCGGGCCAGCAGGGCTTCGAAGCCTGTGATGACATGCAGAATGCGTCCCCCCAGCGGAATCCGCTCCTCCTTGAGGGCATCCAGGGGAAAGCCGCTGCCGTTGTAGTTCTTGTGCATGTAGTGGACCGAGTCTGCCACCTCCTCCATCCGCGGAATATTCCGGATCAGTTCCGCCCCGATCTGGGGAACCCGGTTGGCCAGATCCTGCTCTTCATTCGTGAGCAAGGCTCCGGAATGGAGCTTTTCGGCCAGAGCCTGAGGAAGGGTCAGGATACCGATCTGCGACAGGATGGAAGCGATGCCCAGTACCCAGGGATGCTCCATGCCCATTTCACGGGCGACGCCTTCAGCCAACTCACTGATCGCCTGGGCCCGACCGAAGGACTGGGGAGCCAGAAAGCCCAGCAGATCCACCAGCATCTTGGTGGTCCCCTTGAGGGTGTGCTGGAGCAGGGATCTTTCAGCGGTGATGAGTTCCCGCTGGCGCAAGCCCTGGTTGACAATCCGGATCAAGTCATCGGTGTCGCAGGGTTTTGTCAGGAAGCGAAAGACATTCCCCTGGTTCACGGCATTCACGGCGGTCTGAAGATCAGCATTCCCGGTGAGCATGATGCGGACCGTGTCGGGGAAACCTTCGTTGGCACGGGCCAGCAACTCGACGCCGTTCATTCCGGGCATCCGCATATCGGAAACGATCACGTCAAAGGTGCGGGTGGCCATCTGCTCCAGCGCTGCAGCGCCACTGTCCACAAAGACCATGTCCCAATCACCCCGCATGGAACGCAGGCTCCGCTGGAGTCCCTGCAGAACCAGGGGATCATCGTCCACAAAAAGTATCGCCCCCCTGGCCATGATCCCTCCAGTAAGAGGTTTCGGACGCAGAACCGGAAATCCTGAAAATGGCTAGTGCGGTGGCCCAGTGAAATGCGGACCGTTAAAAACGGATCTGACACCACACTGGGCAGTGCCCCCAAGGGGGTGACAGAAAAGCACGCACCGCGTGCTTTTCGCCAAAGGGGCCATGCCCCGATGGAAGTGTGGTGGCCCGTCTTGGAGCTGGTCCCAGTTATTCCGGGCCACCACACTAGTACTCGCCTTCAAAGGATTCAGGAGGCCTTGGAGGTTCCGGCAGGCGCTCATAGAAACGCTCTTCGAGGCGCAGTCCCCGGAGATACCGGAAAGTCCTGGTGCCCGTCAGCAACGCAAGCGCCGGAATGCCGATCCATACGACTTCGGTCCATAGCGCCGTGAGAAAGCCTTGCAACAGTTTGAAGTTCAGGGGGATGGGGCCCACCTGGATGGGCTGCCAGGCGCAGACGAAGCGGACTTTGGTAATGGGAACAAACACCGCCACACCCACGCCTCCCTGGGTGCAGGCATCCAGCAGGCAGTGGGAGAACGCACAGGCCAGCATGCAGAGCCATAGCCTCGGGTTCCGCTCCTCCTTCCGGAAGGCGAGCACCATGACCATCGTCGCCAGGATGAGGGCGGCACATAGCGAATGGGTCACACCCCGGTGGTTGAGCACATGACGCCCTGAAAGGTGCAAGAAGGTCATGAACCAGTCCAGATCCGGGGCCAGGGCACAGAAAAGCGCCCAGTTCCTGGTCCGGGGCTGGGGCGCTTCGTCCTGAAAGAGGGCGTAAAGCGTGGCGCCTGCCACTGCATGACCAAGGAATGATGGCACTTCAAAACTCCCAAGAAAGGTGCTGTCAACAAAAGAGAGCCCATGGTCCCGGGAGGACCTGATCACTTGGCCCGGCAGAAAGGGCCGACTGACCCCTGACATTTGCATCATCTGCCCAGGTTTCATCTTGGCAGATTCCCCTTTTTTTGGCATGGTTGAAGAACCGATGGAGGAGCGGTCCCCATCAGTAGTTCCGGGAAGGGCGATGGGCCCGTCGATCCGGGGTGAAAGGGGAGGACCGCCGAAGGGGAAGCGGATCATCGACGCTGACCTTGGACGCATGGGCTAAAACCCGGCGGCTGTCGCAGCGAAAAAAGCTGCGGAGTGCCTGAGGACGCAATCGGGGACCCCTGGGTTCCCGGGTGAGTTCGGAGGCTTCCCTCGGTTTGGAGGTGCTCACGCAACCGCCCCTGCCCTCAGCAGAGTGGACGCAATCAGGCGCCTCCTGCCATCGACCTGATGGCTCCGCGCGGTCTACAATCCTCTGGAGGCTTCACATGCAGCGATCGAAAACGGGGACTTCACCCTTCAGCCGTTTCCAGGAGGTGCTCCGATGATCGTCATGAAATTTGGCGGATCTTCCCTTGCGGATGCCGTGTGCATGCGGGAAGTCGCCGACCTGGTCCAGAAGGCCCTTCCCCGCTCCCCCCTCGTGGTCTGCTCTGCCTCCGGCAAGAGCACCAATGCCCTCTTTTCCATGGCCAAGAAGTCCGAGGCGGGACAGAACATTGAGGCCCTGGAGGAACTCCGGGCCCTCATCGACCACCACCACCGCATCGCCCTGGATCTCTTCCCGGCAGGCGTCCCGGACTACCTCGAAATGGCCATTTCCCAGCTCTCCAGCGAACTGGAGATGATGCTGCGAGGAGTGTCCCTCCTGAAGGAACTCTCCCCCCGGAGCATGGATACCATCGCCAGCGTGGGTGAGCGCCTCTCCACTCGCATCCTGGCTGCCTTCACGGGCATGGAGTGGTTCGACGCCCGCACCGTGATGCGCACTGATGCCACCTACGAATGCGGCAAGCCTCAGATCCCCGAGATGAAAGCCCTCGTCGCCGAGAAGCTGGCTCCTAAGATCACCCCGGGCAAGGCCGTGGTCACCCAGGGCTACATCGGTGCCACCGAGGACGGCTGCACCACCACCCTGGGACGGGGCGGCAGCGACTACAGCGCCAGCCTCTTCGGCTCTGCCCTGGGAGCCGAGGACATCCAGATCTGGACCGATGTGGAAGGTGTCCTGACCTGCGACCCCCGCATCGTCCCTGATGCCCAGCCCATCGCGGAGCTCAGCTTCAACGAGGCCGCGGAATTGGCCGCCTTCGGCGCCAAGGTGCTGCACCCCGCCACCATCCAGCCCGCCGTGGAGGCCGGAATCCCCGTGACCGTACGCCACACTCGCATCCCCAACGGCCGTTTCTCCACCATCACCGGTGAGGTCAAGACGGGTCGACCCGTCACCGCCCTGGCCACCCGGGGACCGGTCACGGTGCTGACCGTGAGTTCCACCCGGATGCTGAACCAAAGCGGCTTCCTCTCCAAGCTCTTCGATGTCTTCACCCGCTACGACATCAGCGTGGACCTCATCGCCACCGCCGAGGTGAGCGTCTCTCTGACCGTGGAGCCCCAGGCGGCCATCGACTCCGTAGTGCGGGACCTCTCGGAATTCGCCACCGTCAGCGTGGCTACGGATCGCGCCATCGTGGCAGTGGTGGGCGAGCGCCTGAAGTACACCGCGGGCATGGCCGGGCTCCTCTTCGGCGCCCTCACAGGCATCAACATCGAGATGATCAGCATGGGCGCCAATGAGATCAACATGAGCCTCGTGGTGCAGAAGGAGGACGCCCCCAAGGCCCTCCAGCAGCTCCACGCTGCTCTGATGACAGGAGGTTACCTGTGATCCGCGTCGGCATTTTCGGTCGGGGCCGCCTCGGCACCGCCATCGCCCAGGCCATGGAGGCAACTTCCGACCTCGAACTGGTCTGGCACGTGGACCAAGGTGAGGTTCCCGCGGGTCCGGTGGATGTGGCGGTCGCCGCCAGCGCCGCTCCCGCCATTGAGGGGCATCTGCAGTGGGCCCTGGAGACGGGCTCCAATCTGGTGATCGGCGTCACCGGCTGGGAGGTCCCGGACAATTTCGCGGCCCGAATCGGCGACCGCATCGGCGTGCTGGTCTCCCCCAACTTTTCCCTGACGGTGGCCCTCATGGGTCGTCTGGCCACGGTGCTGGGGCGCTTCGCTGCCCTGGATGCGGAAGTGGATCCCTACGTTCTGGAACACCACCACCGCCTGAAGGTGGACGCCCCCGGGGGCACCGCCACCTACCTGGCCAATTCGGTCCTGAAGGGCTGCCCCCGCAAGGCTTCCTGGACCATGGACCCCAATCCGGCCCTGGACCAGCTCCACGTCGCAGTGATCCGCGCGGGAGCCGAGTTCGGCACCCATACCGTGGGCCTGGATAGCCCCGCCGAGACCCTGACCCTGACCCACACCGCCCGTTCCCGGGCCCTGTTCGGCCGGGGCGCCCTCCACGCCATCCGCTGGGCCAAGGGCCGCAAGGGCCTCTACTCTTTCAACGACTTCGCCAAGGGGGTTCTGGATCCCCTGTTCGATTTTGGAGACCTGTCATGAGCGCCCCTTTCTCCGGCCTTTGCGTTGCCCTGGCCACCCCCTTCACCGCTGACCAGGAAGTGGACTTCCCGGCCTATCGCCGCCTTGTGAAGCATCTGGTCGAGGGTGGGGTTGACGGCCTCTGGGTCCTGGGCACCACCGGCGAAGCCGCCACAATCAACGACAGTGAACGGGATGCCCTCATCACCGCCACCCTGGAGGAATCCCAGGGCCGTCAGGTGGTCGTGGGCACGGGCTCCAACGATACCCGCAAGACCATGGCCCTGACCCGCCGGGCCCAGGAACTGGGCGCCCACGGCGCCCTGGTGATCACGCCCTACTACAACAAGCCCATGCCCTCGGGCATCGTCGCCCACTTCAAGGCCGTGGCCGAGGCCGCCCCCGGCATGCCCCTGGTGGTCTACAACGTCCCGGGCCGCACCGGCATCAACCTGGCCCCCGCCACCCTGGCCCAGCTCTGGGAGATCCCCCAGGTGGTGGCCCTCAAGGAATCCACGGGCAACCTGGCCCAGATCAGCGAGATCCTGCGCACCCTGCCCGAAGGCAAGGCCTTCCTGTCCGGCGACGACTACATGGCTCTGGCCACCATCGCCATGGGTGGCGCCGGCCTGGTGAGCGTCATCGGCAACGCCCTCCCCCGCCAGACCAAGACCCTGGTGGAGCTGGCCCAGGCCGGCAAGCGCGCCGAGGCAGCCGCCCTCCACGCCAAGCTCTATCCCCTGATGGACGCCCTCTTCCTGGAGAGCAACCCCATCCCCGTGAAGGCCCTCCTGGCCCAGCTGGGCATCTGCAGCGACGCGATGCGCCTGCCCCTGCTGCCCGCCACGGCCGCCACCCAGGCCCGCCTCGCCGAATGCCTCAAGCCCATCCTGGAGATTGCCTGATGTCCGCTGCCGCCCTTGAAGTCTTCTACAGCCGCCCCATGGACGAGATCGTGGCGGATCCGGCCCTGGCCGAAACCCACCAGACCCTCCTGAAGGCCCTGGAAGCTGGGGAGATCCGCTCCGCCAGCCCCCAGGCTGACGGCTCCTGGAAGGCCAATGTCTGGGTGAAGACCGCCATCCTGGCAGGCTTCCGCTCCACACAGACCGCCGAGGTCCCGGGATGGCCCGGCCCCTCCTTCGACCGCACCGGCTTCCCCCCCCGCGCTTTCAAGCTCGAAGAGGGCGTCCGCATGGTGCCCGGCGGCAGCGCCGTGCGCCGCGGCGCCTTCGTCTCCTCCGGTGTGGTGATCATGCCTCCGGCCTACATCAACGTCGGTGCCTTCGTGGACGCCGGGGCCATGGTGGACAGCCATGTCCTGGTGGGAAGCTGCGCCCAGATCGGCAAGAACGTGCACCTCAGCGCCGCCGTTCAGGTGGGTGGCGTGCTGGAACCCGCCGGGGCGGTGCCGGTGATTGTAGAAGATGAAGCATTCATTGGAGGCAACTGCGGCCTCTACGAAGGCGTCATCGTGCGCAAGCGGGCCGTCCTAGCCCCCGGTGTGCTCCTCACCGCCTCCACCGTGATCTACGACCTGGTGAACGGCACCACCCTCACCCGGGAAGTCCCCGAGGGCGCCGTCGTGGTGCCCGGCACCCGCCCCGCCTCCGGCGACTTCGCCAAGGCCCAGGGCATCAGCCTCTCGGCCCCCTGCATCGTCAAGTACCGCGACGCCAAGACCAACGCCGCCACGGCCCTGGAAGAGGCCCTGCGATGATGCCTGCCTCCCGCCTCGGGCACCTGAGGCCCAGCCCCATCCGCGCCCTCAGTGAGGGTGCGCCCGCCAGCGCCATCCCCATGGGCCTGGGGGAGCCGGGCTGGGCCCTGCCCGAGCCCGGGAGGCTCGCGTTTCTGGGGATCGAGGGCCCCTGCGCCTACGGTCCAAATGCCGGACTGCCCGAACTCCGGGAAGCCGTGGCCCAGTTCCACGGTGAGCACCTGGACCGCGTCATGCTGGCCACCGGCAGCCAGGGGGCCCTCTTCGCCCTCTTCCAGGCCTGGCTGGAGCCCGGGGATGCGGTGCTGGTGCCGGATCCCGGCTTCCTGTCCTATCCCGCCCTGGCCCACATGGCCGGGGCCACCCCCCTGCCCTACTCCCTGGATGCGAACTTCCGCCTGGATGCCGAGGCCTTCTGCGCGGCCCTGGACCAGGCCCCCCGGGCCAAGATGGCCATCATCAACCACCCGGCCAACCCCACGGGGGCCGGGGCCAGCCGCGAAGCCCTGACCAGGGTGGCGGAGGCCTGCGAGAAGCGCGGCATCCTGCTGATCTCCGACGAGGTCTACCGCGAGCTCTACCTGGGTGAGCGCCCGGCGAGCCTGCGGGAAGTCACCCAGAGCGGCCTGGTGCTGGGCTCCGTCAGCAAGGCCTGGGGTGGCCCGGGGCTTCGCCTGGGTTGGGCCCTGGGGGATCCCAAGTGGCTAGCCCCCGCCCGCCTTCTGCACGCCTACATGGTCACCGCCCCCGCCGCTCCGGCCCAGCGGGCCGCCCTGGCCCTGATCCGGGAATCGGCGACGGTCCTTCCGGCGGCCCGCCAGGAGATCCGCACCCGCTGGAACGCCTTCGAGGCGGCCTACCGGACCCATTTCCAGGCCACCCCGGCCCTGGCCAGCGGTGGCTTCTACCACTGGCTCAAGGTCCCCGAGGCTGCCCAGGCCGATCCCATGGCCTTCTGCCTGCGCCTGCGGGACGAGGGTGGCGTGGTGGTGGTGCCGGGCTCCGCCTTCGGTGAGGGGGGACGCCATCACATTCGATTGAGCTTCGCGGGACAGCCCGAGGCCATCGCAGAGGGGATCCGCCGTCTGGCCCCCTACTGGAGACAAGGATGAAGTCAAACACTGAACGAGGGGGACCACCCGCTCGCCAAACTCGCTCTGCGTCCCCCTCGGGCACCCCAGGGAGTGCCCAGGCGGAGCCCGGCCACTCCCTCTTCGCCTTTGACGAGACGACTTGCTGTGCCTTGGCCCAGACCCACGGCACGCCAATCTTCGCCTACCACCGCCCCACGGCGGCGGCCCAGTATCAGCGCCTTCGGGCGGCCCTGCCCGACCGTGTCCGCATCGCCTTCGCCGTGAAGAGCAACCCCCATGCCGAACTCCTCAAGGTCTTCGCGGGCCTGGGCGCCAGCTTCGATTGCGCCTCCGGCGGGGAACTCTCCCGGGTGGCGGCCCTCGGTCTCCCCCAGGGCATGACCTTCTATGCCGGTCCCGGCAAGCGGGACGCGGAGCTGGCCCAGGCCCTCGCCCAGGGGGCCCGGATCCAGGCCGAGGGCTGGGAGGATCTGGAGCGCCTGGACGCCCTGGCCACGGGTCCCCTGGCCGTCAATCTGCGGGTCCACCCGGCCTCCGGAGCCGATGAGAGCAACCGCATCATCGGTGGCACCGGCCCCTCGGCCTTCGGCGTCGACGAGGAGGAGCTGCCCTCCCTCCTGGAGCGCGCCTCCCGGCTGCACCATGTCCGGATCCAGGGCCTGCACGTCTTCGCCGCCAGTAACCAGCGCAGCGCCCAGGCGCTCCTGAGCACCCACGCCATGGTGTTGGGGATGGCCCTCCGCCTCCATCGCGAGCACGGTCTGGACCTCGAGCAGATCGACCTAGGCGGCGGCCTGGGGGTGCCCTACAGCGAATCCGAGACGCCCCTGGACGTGGAGGCCCTGGGCCAGGGCCTGAAGGCCCTCCTGGAGGCCCACCCCTGGTTCAAGGGGGAGCTGATCCTGGAGCCCGGACGCTTCATGTCCGCCTCCTGTGGGGTCTACCTCGCGAAGGTGGTCCGGGTGAAGGAGAGCCGTGGCACCCGCTTCATCATCCTGGAAGGCGGCGTCAACCATTTGCTGCGCCCCCTCCTCACCGGCGAGCCCTTCCCGGTGAAGGTCCTCGGGAAGTCCGGCGCCCTGCGCCCCGCCACTCTGGCGGGTCCCCTCTGCACCAGCCTGGATCGCCTGGGGGACATGCCTCTGCCGGAAGTGGCGCCCGGCGACCTCCTGGCCTTCGGCACCGTGGGAGCCTACGGCTACACCGAAGCCATGGGCGAGTTCCTGAGCCACCCCAGACCCCCCGAGGTCTGGGTGGGCTGAGTGGACCGGCGCGAGGCTCACCAATTCCGATTAAAAGAAATGTCATAGCCCAAAAGCACTAAAAAAAGCATTCAGCCAGGATGAAGGGGATGCAAAGGATACAGAAGCAAAGAATGAGGCCAGGTCAGCCAGCCATTCTTTGCTTTTCTCTGTGCCCTCTCTTTTGAACCTCTGTGCCCTCTGTGTTTACTCTTTTGATCTTTCAGGTTCAGCCAAGCCGATAACCGAGAAATCTCAGGCCTCCGGATCCTTGAAACGATCCTCCAGCAGCTCGGCCGGATGCTTCGCCTGGAGGCTGGAGCCCCGCTTGTCGAGCCCTCCCCCGAGCTGAATCAGGCAGCCCGGACACTCGGCACAGAGGTACTGGGCTCCGGTCTGCTCGGCGTTGTCGAGCTTGCGCTTCAGCATCCCCATGGAGAGCTCGGGCTGCTTGACGGTGAAGGACCCGCCCATGCCGCAGCAGGTGTCGCTTTCGTTCATCTCCCGGAGGTCGAACCCGGCGGCCCCCAGGGCGGCCCGGGGCTCCTTGTAGATCCCCACGTGACGTTTGGCGTGGCAGGAATCGTGGTAGGTGACGCTCTGGAGTTCCAGACCGTCCTTGGGGGTCAGGCGACCTTCCTGGATGAGCTTGGCCACCAGTTCGGTGAACATGACGGTCTTGGCGGCCACCGCTTCGGCCTTGGGGACCAGCCCCGCCATGCCCTGCTGCTGGAGCAGATGGGGCCACTCCTTCTTCAGGGCCGTGGCGCAGGTGGCGCAGGCGGTCATGACGTACTCGACCTCCTCCGCCAGCAGGGGCCCCAGGTTGTGCGCCGCCGCCAGGGCCGCCATCTCGTTGGCCCCGGAGGCCCAGTGGGGGATGCCGCAGCAGGACTGTTCCTGGGGGAAGATCACTTCGTAGCCCGCCTGGTTCAGCACCTTCACCACGGCCAGTCCGACCTTTGGCGAGACGAAGTCGATGGCGCAGCCCGCGTAGAAGGCGACCTTGGGACCTCCCTTGGGCTGCCGGATCTCCGGAAAGAGATCCCGGAAGGGCTGGGGCGCGATGGCCGGAAGGCTGCGGTGCTCCGCCAGGCCCGACAGGAACATGGGCAGGTGCCGGATGAAGCCCTCCTTGGCGAAGGGCTTCTGGGCGATGGAGGCCGCCCGGAGCATGGTGTGGAAGACCTTGCGGTTGTTGATGATCTGGAGGGCGCTCTTCTGGATGAAGGGCAGCCCCTCCTTCTGACCCAGGCGGCGGCGCAGCTCCAGGATCAGGCCCGCGATATCGATCTTGCCTGGGCAGACTTCGTTGCACTTGCCGCAGCCGATGCAGAGCCCCTGGATGTCCTCCGTGGTCTTGAGCTCGTTGAACCAGGCGGTGAGGATCGTCCCGATGCCTCCGGTATAGATGTGGCCGAAGACATGGCCGCCCACCAGGCGGTACACTGGGCAGACATTCAGACAGGAGGCGCAGCGGATGCACTGGAGGGCCTGCTTGAATTCGGGATCGGCGGCCATGGCGGTGCGCTGGTTGTCCATGAGGATGATGTGCAGGTCCTTCATGGTCCCGTCATCGTTGGGCACAGGCCCCGTGATCATGGAGACGTAGCTGGTGATGAGCTGGCTGGTGGCGCTCTTGGGCAGGGCCTTGAGGATAGGGGCGGCGTCCTGGAAGCGGGGCACCAGCTTCTCCAGGCCCACGATGGCCACGTGGATCTTCGGCAGGGTCGTGACGAGCCGGGCATTTCCTTCGTTGGTCATGAGCACCAGGGTCCCGGTCTCGGCGATGGCGATATTGGCCCCAGTCACCCCCAGGTCCGCCTCGAAGAACTTCTCCCGGAGCGCCTTCCGGGCCACCTTCACCAGGGCCTGGATGTCGTTGGAGAGGGGCTGCTTCAGTTCCTGGCTGAAGAGATCCGAGACCTCCTCCTTGGTGAGGTGGAGGGCGGGCATCACCATGTGGGAGGGCGTCTGGTGGGCCAGTTGGACGATCCATTCCCCCAGATCCGTCTCGTCGGCCTGGATGCCGTGCTCGCCCAGGAATTTATTGAGGTGGATCTCCTCGGAGGCCATGGACTTGGACTTGGCGACCTTCTTGACGCCCTTCGATCGGCAGAGCCCCAGAATGTAATCCAGGACCGCCTGGGGGCTGCTGGCCCGGAAGACCTTGGCCCCCTTGGCTTCCGCCGCCTGCTGGAACTGGTCCGCCAATTCCGGGAGCCGTCCCGCCGCCTCGCCCTTGATGGCGGAAATCTCCCCGCGAAGCGCCTCGAAATCGACACCCTCATAGGCCTTGGCGCGGGTGGCCGGGTAGTTCCAACGGTCCAGGATGCCCCCCAGGTTGGGGTTCTCCAAGGCCTTGGTGATGGAGCGTTTGAAGGCTTTGCTCACAGGCGCCCCCCTTCCAGATCGTCGACACAGATCACCACAAGTCGCTCGGGCCCGTGGACGCCGATAGCCAGTACCCGCTCGATGTCCGCCGTGCGGCTGGGGCCCGTGATGAAGCCCAGAAAGGCGCTTTTGGTTGGATCCACCTTCGTCAGGAGCGTGGCCAGATCGGGTACCAACTGACGGGCGTCCAGCAGGGCGATATGAGTCCAGGGGAGGGCCGAGGCCAACCGCTGCCCGACTCCGGAGCCATCCTGAACCAGGGTTCCGGTATCCGCAATCCCCCAGGCCATCTGGGTGATGCCCACCCGTGCAGCCTTGGCCGCCTCGCGGGTGACCGTGAAACCCAGACCGGGGACCCGGGCCGACAGGGCCTGGGTATCACAGCCCTCCAGACAGGAACTCTCGGCCCAGATGGCTGTGGCCCCAGAACCAACCCCCTCGGCCTCCAGGGTCTTCAGGACACACTCGATGGCCTCCTGGCGGGTGGCCACGCGATGAACCTGGGCTCCGGCCCCCTCTACCCTTGACTTGAAAAGCTCGAACATCGCCACCTCGCTCATCGCCCCCACTCCAACGAAACGGGGCCTGCATCGCTGCAGGCCCCAGGATATGCACGGCCCTACTTGACGATGGCGTCCACCACCGGAATCGTCCAGGTGAGCACATAGGCCTGCAGGAAAACCACTAAGCCCACCAGGCAGGCCAGGGCGATGCTGTGCCAGAAGACGCCCCGCAGGATCTCGCCCTCCTTGCCCTGCTGCCCCGTGGCCACGCCGGCCACTACGATGCTCTGGGCGTCGATCATCTTGCCCATGACACCGCCGCTGCTGTTGGCGGCGCAGGAGAGGATGGGGCTGATGCCCAGCTTCTCGGCGCTGATCTTCTGGAGGCCGCCGAAGAGGACGTTGGAAGAGGTGTCACTGCCGGTGAGGGCCACGCCCAGCCAGCCCAGGAGGGGTGAGAAGAAGGGGAAGAACATCCCCGTGGAGGCGAAGGCCAGACCCATGGTGGCGTCGAGCCCTGCATAGCGCGTGGAGAATCCTAGGGCCAGCATTGCGGTGATGGTCAGGAGAGAAATCCGGATGCGCTTCAGGGTGCCCAGGAAGATCTTGAGGAGCTCGCCGAAGGAGAGGCCCAGGAAGAGGCCGCTCACCAGGCCGGTCAACAGAAGGCTGGTGCCGGTGGCGGAGAGCCAGTTGAAGGTGTAGACGGCTTCCTCGGGGAGGGGCTTGGCGACGACAGGAGGAGCCTTGATGACAGCCTTGTCCAGGGCAGGCACCGGGATCTTGATGACGGACTTGCCCGCCAGGAAGTTCTCGTGGCCCTTGGCACCACCGTTCAGGTAGGTCTTGAAGGTGGGGTGGCCCCAGGCGAAGACGAAGGCGCAGAGGAAGACCCAGGGCATCCAGGCCTTCAGGATGCGACCCGTGGAGTGGTCAGGCCGGGCGGCGGCCTCAGCGGAGCGCTCTTCGGCGGACTCATGGTCGAAGTGCCAAGTAGTCTTGGGCTTCCAGAACTTGAGCAGGCCAACGGTGGCCACCAGGGAGATCACGGAACTGAAGATGGCCACCAGTGAGGGCCCGAAGAAGTTGCTGACGATGTACTGGGTGACGGCGAAGCTGAGGCCGCAGGTGAGGCAGGCGGGCCAGACTTCCCACATCTTCTTGCGGCCCGCCATGGCCCAGACCACCCAGAAGGGCACGATCAGGGCGAAGGGCAGCATCTGGCGCCCCACCATGGCGCTGAGGGCGTGTTCGGGCAGCCCCGTGACCTTGGCCAGGGTAATGATGGGAATGCCCAGGGCGCCGAAGGCCACCGGGGCCGTATTGCCGATCAGGGCCAGGACGGCGGCCTTGATGGGGCGGAAGCCGAGACCGATCAGCATGGCGCCTGCGATGGCGACAGGGGTTCCGAAACCGGCGGCCCCCTCGATGAAGGCCCCGAAGCTGAAGCCGATGAGGAGCACCTGGATCCGGCGGTCCTCCGCCAGACCCGCGATGGAATGCTTCACCACCTCGAAGTCGCCGGTCTTCACCGTGATGTCATATACGAAGATCGCACCGAGGATGATCCACCCGATGGGCAGAAGGCCATAGGCCGCGCCATAGCCCGCCGCGGCGACCGCCAGCTTGACCGGCATGCTGTAGACAAGGATGGCGATGGCCAGGGACGAGACCAGTCCCAGAATGGCGGCCCAGTGGGCCCGGATGTGGGCGAAGCCCAGGAGGGCCAGCAGGACCACCACGGGAATCGCTGCCACGGCAGCGGAAAGGAATACATTTCCCATGACAGGGGTGTACACCTGAGTCCATGTAAGCATTTCTTCCTCCCAGATCGAACCATGGTTCTAGGTATTTACACCTATGTCAACAACCATATTCACCTAGCCGCCCACCGCAAGGCCCCGTGCGGAAATCCCACACCGGGAGATGGGTGAATACCTTCTGCGCAGGCTGACAACCAGGGCGATGCGCCGGCGCATCTCCGAGGGATCGTCTCTTCTGCCATACCCCAATGGCCCTCATGGGGGATCAGGCATTTTCGCCAGGTCCCCCTTCAATCGGCAGTCCTGCAATCAGGCCGTCGTCAGCCCCTCCCGGATGGCGAAGCGGGTCAGCTCGGCGATGCTGTGCATATCGAGCTTGTTCATGAGGTTCTGCCGATGGGCCTCGACGGTCTTCTGGCCGATGCTCAACTCCTGGGCGATCTCCCGGGCCCGCATTCCTTCGGCCAGGAGCTTTAGAATCTCCTGCTCCCGGGCG
>JAFNAB010000057.1 GCA_017859955.1 Holophagaceae bacterium | reverse complement strand
CCCCCCACCCTGCCCCCTATATACACGGCGACTCACCTCAGGACCTGGGGCCACTACAGGAATCTGAACTTCATCGGAGAGGGCGGCATGGGCCGCATCTTCAAGGCATACGAACCAAGCCTCCAGAGACACGTCGCCCTGAAAATCCTGCGGGGAGATTCTCCGGAACTGCTTATCCGATTCCTTCTGGAAGCACAGCACCAGGCCGCCATCGACCACGCCAACATCTGCCGCGTGTACGAGGTGGGTGAATGCGAGGGGCATTCCTTCATCGCCATGCAATTCATCGAGGGTTCCAATCTGGAGGCCCTCTCCCCGGAGCTTTCTGTCACCCAACGGGCGAAGATCATGGCCACCGTGGCGGAAGCCATCCACGCCGCCCATCGTCTGGGCCTGATCCATCGCGACATCAAGCCTGCCAACATCCTGGTGGAAAAGGACGAGCAGGGTCAGTTGAAGCCCTACGTCCTGGATTTCGGCCTAGCCCGGGGATCCAGCCCCAGCGGCTTCTCCGTCAGCGGTCTGGTCCTGGGCACCACCCACTACATGGCCCCCGAACAGGCTCGGGGCGAGAATAGCCGCCTGAGCTGCCGGACCGATGTCTATGCCATGGGCGCCACCCTCTACGACATCCTGGGTGGCCAGCCCCCCTTCGCCGGCACCGACGGGGCCGAGTGCATCCAGAAGACCCTGGAAGAGGAACCCGTGCGCCTCCGCAGTCTGTGTCCTGACCTACCGAAGGACCTGGAGACCATCGTTACGAAATGCATGGAGAAGGAACCCTCACGGCGCTATGAATCTGCCCGGGAACTGGCGGAGGACCTGAACCGTTTCCTGACGGGGGAACCCATCCTGGCCCGCCCCCAGACTCTCTCCTACCGAACCTTGCGTTTCGCGAAACGCAACAAGCCGTTGGTCGCCGTGGCAGCAGCCGCCCTGGTGACGATTGCTCTATTGGGCGGCGGGATCCTGTTCGCAAGGTTCAAGGCGGCTCGTCAGATCCGCTGGGCCCAGCAGTACGGCCAGGAGGCAGAGCGCCTGGAGGCTCTGGTTCGTTACATCTACCTCATGCCCGCCCATGATATCCGTGGCGAGCTCGCCCTGGTCAAAGAACGGGTGGAGGCCCAGCGCAAACGTGCCCTGTCCCTGGAAGGCGACGTGCAGGCGGCCGCCCTCTACGCCCTGGGACGGGCCTACCTGACCAACCGTGATTTCGACTCAGCCAGGACTTCACTTGAGAGTGCCTGGAACCAGGGCTTGAGAACACCCGACGTGGCCTATGCTCTGGGGAAGACCCTGGGCTTCATTTACCAGCGGGAACTTGAAGCCGCCTGGCACATGGCCGACCAGACGTCCGTGCGTTTACGGGTCGCAGAACTGGACCGTGTCCTCAAACCCCAGGTCATCCACTACCTCCGCGAGGGGCGTGAAGCCAGCCTGGAGCCTTCGACCTTCATGGAAGCAGAACTGGCCTATTTCGAAATGCGCTATGACCATGCCCTGGAGATGGCCAAGTTGGCCCACCGGGAATCCCCTTGGCTTTATGAAGCCTTGGCCCTGCAAGCCGAAATCCATCTCGTGAGAGCCAATACCCTGAACGACTCCGCTGCGGTCCTCGAAGAGCACCGCCAAGCCTCTACCTGCCTGGAAGCATGCCTGAGGATCGCCCCCTGCGACCCCCACCTGCTGGAGATGATGTCCCGGCGATGGTGGCAGGAGCTGGACTGGCGGCGGGACCACGGCATGGATACCCAAGCCCCCTTCCAGGCCCAGCTGGCCGTCTGCGAACAGTGGCTCAGGATCATCCCGGGAGATCCCTCGGCACTGGCCCGGCAGGCAAGCGCTTACGTGGAAATCGCCAGAAGGGGAGCCCAGAACGATGTGGCTTTCCGATACCGGATGGCCTCAAAGGGCGTGCAGTTGGCAAAGGCCATCCTCGCCAAAGACCCCACCAGCCTGGATGCGATGCTCGTCAACACCTCTGGCACGACCATCATGGCATTCTGCCAACGGGAGATGGATCAGGATCCATCAGCTTGCTTCGATCAGGCCCTGGATTGCGCAAGGCGCTACCTGGAGCGCAACCCGTGGCTTCCAGAGGTCCATTCCATCGTCGGCGCCGTGCTGGCGGGAAAGCTGGAATGGCAGCTTCGCAACGGCATCTGCGACGACTCCCTATGGCAGGGCTACATGCCCCGTCTGGAAGAAGCGGTCCGCCGGTACCCCCACCTTTCCTTCATGGTCACCCAGGTGGGATGGTGCTGTTCCGCCATTGCTGACAGCCAGATGCAGCGAGGCCAAGATCCTGGTCCCATGCTTGAAAAAGCCCAGGGCCTCTTCGCCCAGTCCATAGCTCAGGATCCAACCTATTTCCAGGCCTACGAAAAAGAAGGGCTTTGCCGCCTCATCCGAGCGAAATGGCTGGCAAACCGAGGCCAGGACCCGATGCCGGAGATCCAGAAGGCACGCCAATCATTCCAGTCCGTCCTCAAGGTGGCCCGTAACGACATCAATACTCTGCTGGATCTCCTCATCGCAGACAACATGGCAGCCGAACAGCGGATGGCTCAACAACAGAGCCCTGATGAGGACCTGGCCCAGGCGGAGTCCGTGCTCGGCCTCATCCAGAAGGAACAGAAGGCCCGAACCGCCCGGCGCCTGCTCGCGGAAGCCGACCACTACCGCCTCGCCGCCCTGGCAACCCGCAGCGGCTCCCTGCGCTTGAAGGCTGAGGGCCTGGCAAAGGAAGCAGTGAGGCGGGATCCCGGAAACCCTGCTGGCAAGCAGCTTCTCAACCGCCTCCGCTCGGGTCGCTAACGGATACGGGATACGGACCCGGAAAGGGGTTCCAACGCCATCCGAGCGCCGGCCCGGAAGGGCACAGGGCAGCACGACAAGGCTGGGCGGAGCGTCCCAGACCTAACAACTCATATCCGCAGCTAAAATCCAAAAAATAATTCACCAATTTCACATCACCTCCGACACGGGTGCAAAATATTATTCGTTATTCTTTTTCGCAAAATTGTTATTATTTATTACTATTTATAAACCATTGCAATTGCAAAATATATCCAATAATTTCCCCCGATGACTGAGCAGGTCTGCGAAAGCCTAACCTTCTGTTTTTTTCATCACCCCCATTACCATCATTTGCAATCCCACAAGCCAAACACGGCCACCTTGCCAACGCGTCTCCCACCCTAATACAGAACTAGCCATTCACATTTTGTGGCCGACACCCCAAAATTGTTGTATATTTTTTATAATTTATTACTTGAACTTCTTATTCATCAATTCATGAGGGCGCCCGCCCTTCAGGAGTCGCCCAAAAAAATATTTTCAGACACCATCACGAGGTCAGCAAGCGCGAAATACCACTTTCCCATATATTGCATTTCCGCCACTTATCAACTCTTACCCCTCTTCGCAAGAACCACCCCCCGTCCAGCGAAACACCCCACCGGAGCAATCCGGGGATAAAAACCGAATGACAATTGGATTATCATTAAGTCAAGACATCTTTGGCGGAACGATAAAATAATTAAAACATATCGACCCCCACATCCCCACCAGCCACCTCCAAAAGGAATGACAAGATGACACCAAGAGGCCCTTGATTAAGGGGCTTATCGAATATCGTCTATTTTTTATCACGCGGTACGGAATCGATTCGATTCACGTCGTCACGCTATACCTCTGCCTGGAGATAAGCATGAAAAATAATTTCTTTAAATGGCTCGTCCTTCTATCCGTCGGACTTGTTGCAGGGGCGAATGGTGGCAATACACTCGCTTTCGCTCCAATCCTGGGTGACGTAGCCCATGACCTGGGAATCGGCATCCCCCTGGCTCAGGGCAGTTTCCTGGGCATCTTTCTCTTCGTCGTAGCGATCTCCATCGTGGTCGGCGGCATCCTGGCAGACCGCCTCGGGGTCACCAGGACCATGATCATCGCCTCGCTGGCGGGCATCGTCCCCAACCTTCTATTCCCGCTTCTGGGTCATATCTTCGGGGCGGTTGTCGTCCTTCGGATTTTCCAGGGCTTCGGCGCCGGTTGCGTCTTCGCCCTGATCCCCCTGATTGCGGCGCACTGGTTCGCCCCCGAAGAGAAGGGGCGGGTCGTGGGGATCGGCATGACCATGCTCAACGCGGGCATGATGGTCGGCATCGTCGGCGCGCCCATGGTCTACCAGAAGGTGGGCAACTGGCGCTCCACCATGATGTGGATGGGTCTGGTGGAGGTCCTCTTCCTCCTCTTCGCCCTCTACGTCGCGGCCAACTACAAGCAGAACGAGCCAGTGCATACCACTTCCAGCCACGGCAAAGAGGCTTCCGGCTGGCAGACCATGAAAAGCGCGCTGCACAACCCGACCACGTACATCGGGATCATCATGTGCATCTTCATTTCCTGGCTCCTCAACGCCCTCAATGACCTGACCCCCCAGTACTTTGCACTGAATGCACCGATTGGCGTCGGCTTCGGACGGATGAAGGCAGGTCAGCTCATGCTGGCGGTCCAGGTGGGCACCATCCTGGGCGGCCTCATCGGCGGCTTTGTCCTCGACAAGGTCTTCAAGGGCAACCCCAAGCCCGTGCTGCTCCTGGGCTTCCTAGTCACGGCCGCCGCGGTCTACAGCATCCTCTTCCCCTCGGTCTACAACAGCTTCCTCCTGATCCCCATCCTGGGACTTGCCGGAGTGACGGTCGCCTTCCTGAACCCGGCCGCTGCCGTCTTCGTGGCCCAGACCTATCCCGAGAAGATCGTCGGCAAAGTGGTGGGCATCTGGCTAGGTATCGGGGCCTTCGGGGGAGGCATGGGCATCATCTCCAGCGCCATCTGCCTGCATGCCACCGGAACCTACGTCCTGACCATCCGCCTCTTCGCCGCCGTTGCCATCCTCGGCCTGATCCTCTCCCAGGTCCTCAACCGCGACGCCAAGCTCAGCCTCACCGCTGCGCGCAACTAGCTCTGCCTTCCATACCCTCCTTGAAAAGGATGTCCGCATGAAAAAGCATTTTCTGACCGCCCTCTCCCTGGGCCTGCTCGCCAGCGCAAGCCTCTCGGTCTTCGCCCAAAGCCCTTCCACCCCCGCCGATGTCGATTCCCGGCTGAAAGCCCTGGAAGACCAGTCCGGCCGCCTCCACTACTTCGGCCTGCTCCATGTTTCCGACCAGATGTGGAACAGCACGGGCTCATTCAAGGGCACGGATACGTTCTTCGGCGATTCCGGCCACGTCCCTGAAGTCGGCTTGGACCTCTTCCTGACCTACAAGGTGAATGAGAACTGGAAGGTTGTCCTGGAGGAAGAGGCTGTCCGCAGCTTCAGGAGTGGCGGCTACGGCACCAGCCCCAAGGACGAGGGCACCGCAGCCGGAAACCAGATGCTGGACCAGATGTACGCCCAGGGCACCTACGGTCCGGTCACCCTCACCGCTGGCAAGTGGGATTACGTCCCCTGTTACGGCGCCGTGCTGAACATGGCCGACCGCGCCATGAGTGGTGTCCAGGTGGCCGTCGGGAAGCAATACTACGCAAAGCTTTCCTACGGCTACCTTCGCCAGAACTGGACCGGCGCCCCCCTGAACCCCAACCTGGTTTCCCTGGGTTCCTGGAGCACAGAAGGCGTGGTTGCGGGCCAGGCTGCCACCATCACCTTCAACGGGGGTGATAACCACTACACGGCCCTGGAGGCGGGTGCTGCCCTTCTCCCCAAGCTGAATGTCAAGGCGGCTTTCCACCGCATCTCCACTCCGGGTGGAATCTCACCCACCATCACCCTGGCTGACAACACGGTCATCAACACTGGCCCCACGGACAACACCAGCTTCAACCTCTGGGAGGTCGGGGCCGACACCACCGTCATTCCTGGGGTGCGTCTCTGGGCCACCTACGAGCAGTCCAATGCGGACACCCAGAACAAGATGTACATGGGCGGTTTCGATATCGGCCATCCCGACTTCAAGCACGCCGGTGCCTGGCACCTGTCCATGCGATACGTCAAAGAGGAGGCCAATTCCTCCGTCGGCCCCTGCAATGACTGGTGGATCACCGGCATCAACATGGCCAATCGCACCTTCAATGGCATCGAAGGCCCCCAGCTCTTCGCGTCCTATACCCTCC
The DNA here is from genome assembly GCA_017859955.1 of Holophagaceae bacterium. Lineage (GTDB taxonomy): Bacteria > Acidobacteriota > Holophagae > Holophagales > Holophagaceae > Holophaga. Next base: position 20,549 of record JAFNAB010000057.1, on the reverse strand, counting down.
AGAAGAACGTCAACTTCATGGTGTGGGCTGGTTCCAGCAAAGCCACCAACGGCGCCGATGGCCACCAGAGGACCGCGAAGCTCTGCATGAACTTCTTCTTCTAGCATCAGAGCGATTGGGTGGTGGGTGGGTGGGACCCTCACCACCGCAATAGGCCAATCCCTGCGGGATGGCGACTGCAGTGGGTTCAACACCACAGCAGTCCATCCGGCTCATTTTTCCGGTGACAATCGAAAAGACTCGGAACCCATATGGCAACGATTTCGGTCGAAGACCTCAAGTCATTGATGCGCAGCAAACTGGCGACCAATCCCGAAAAGGTGGCCGCATCCGGACTTCAAGGGGTCATGCAGTTCGACTTTCGCGAGGACGGCAATGGCCAGTTCCACATCGTGTTTGACCAGGGGCGTGCCCAACTCGTGGACGGTGGACACACCGGCCCACGATTCAAGTTGATAGCCCCCTTTGGCTATTTTGAAGCCATGTTCGCAGGCGTGATCAGTCCTGAAGAAGCGGACCAATCCGGAAAAATCAACATGCAGGGCTTTGAGCCATTCGGCCGATCTTTCGGTGAGTTTTTCGAAAGCCTGCGCTATGCCTTGCCCCGGAAATCGGGTCAAACACGGCCAGCCCATTACGGATGCAAAATAAGCAAAAAAATCAAAAAGGAGAAATAAAATGGAAGCCACCATCACCCAGGATGCCATGGGCACCCACATCGACTGGAAGCACGAGGGAATCACCCCCCACATGATCGACTGGTTCTGGTCGAACATGGAGAAGAGCTTCCTCCTGTGGCACCCTGCTCAGCACGAACCCCTGGTTTGGGCCGTCCCCGTCCAGCACGGCAACCCCATCGGCTCCGTGCACATCGCTCCCCAGACCTGGAATGACGGCACCCGCCAGAACCTCTACATCCGCTTCGAGAAGCTTGAGGATGTCCCCGCCGAGGTCCGCGACTACATCTGCTACGAGCATGTCGTCATCGTGGCCGGATTGGGACTGGGCGAAGAGGCCCTGGCCGCCGGGAACCCCATGGGCTACCGCATCCACCAGTGGGAGAAGACCGACTACGGCGTGGTCGGCAAGTCCTCCGCCATCGGCACCCGCAAGAAGGAGACTCCCGAGGAGGGCATGGTCTGGTCTGCCCACTGCATTGAGGAGATCGGCAACTGGGGTAACTTCCTGGCCCCCATCCACCAGCTCTTCACGGTCGTGACCAATACCAAGTACAACCCCTTCGCCGACCTCTCCGTCGAAGGAAAGGGCCGGGAATCAAAGTACAAGTTCATCAAGTAGTCTCCAGCAGACCTTGACCGTCCGGGGCGCTCGTTCAGGGCGCCCCGGCTTTTTCCTGCATTTCGCCATTACGGCTAACCAGGATCTTTCAGGGAAACGTCGACGCTGCTCTCCTGCCTCTTCATGTCCAGCGCCCTGCCCCTCGCCCCGGGCGCCGGATCGGCGACCCTGGAGACTGCCCGCTCAGAGGAGGCGACGGCAGCACTTCCGGAGGACCCCGCTGTAGCCCAGGCCCTTCCACCGTCCCACCGTAAATCGGAATAACCCGGAGAAGGGCTCGATGCCGGGCCAGGAGCAGGCCTTCGCCGTTCAGGTACGCCTGGCCAGGGACCTGGATCGCCCCCTCTCCATCCACTGCCGCCAGGCCTGGGAAAGCCTGATCCGGCAGACCGGCGGTCCATGAAACCCCTTCGGCGGCCCAGAAAGGCTTCCGGGGGATTCGCATTTACCGTGCCCCACCCCTTGCACGATCTTCAGGGGCACGGAGGTCCATGTGAAGAAGCCCTTGGCGGTCCTGGGATGCCTATTCTTCGTCGGCCTGGTGGGTTGCGGCGGTTCCGGAGGAGGCTCAACCTCCTCCGGAACCACGGACAGCACCCTCGCGAGCTGGGACTTCGATACGGGAGCCAACGCCAGCGACCAGCTCGCCAGCACTACCTTCGCCTACACGGTCGGCATCAACCTGGAGACCCTCGCGATCACCACATCCTCCCCCGCCCTGGCCGTGGGGACGACATCCAGCGGCACCACCCCGCTGATCCTTGGGAGCAGCACCGTCATCACTGTCACCCAGGATGCCTACGGGCTCACCCTGGATTCCGACCTGCCCGACGGGGTCAACGTGAGCTTCGAGCTGAGTGGCACCTACACCGGATCCGTCACCATCTACAGCGGGGAGAGCTTCAAGCTGGCCTTCAACGGCGCCGCAATCACGAGCCCCGACGGTCCAGCCGTCAACATCCAGTCGGATCAGCGGGCCTTCGTGGTCCTGAACGCGGGCACCACGAACAGCCTCTCCGATTCCTCTACCTGGTCCACCCGCTACCTGGAGGACGGCACAGAGATGGACCTGAAGGGCACCCTTTTCAGTGAAGGCCCCCTCCTCTTCAGCGGGAGCGGCAGCTTGGCCATCACGGCAGCCAAGAAACACGCCATCTGCAGCGATGGGCACATCCGCCTTACCGAGGGGAGTATCGGCATCCAATCCGCCAAGAAGGACGGCATCCGAGCCAACGAGGCCTTTATCATGGACGGCGGAAACCTCAGCATCAGCACCGCCGAGGGTGCAGGCAAGGGCATCAAGGTGGAGGGAAAGGAAGATGACACCTGCCCACTGGGTTTCATCGTCATCAACGATGGTGCCCTGGACATCACCAGCTACGACAAGGCCATCACCGCCTCCTGGGAGGCAGAGGATGACGCCACCACCACAAGCGTAGAGGACGACCCGGACCCCTTCGTCACCATCCATGGGGGGGCCATCACCATCAGCACCTTCGGTGAACCCTACGAGGACACCGACACCTCCGACGGGGACGACTCCCTCAGCCCCGAGGGGATTGAAAGCAAGTCCAACCTCACCATCACCGGAGGCACCCTCGAGATCACCACAACCGATGACGGTCTGAATGCGGGAGGCGCTATCGCCATCAGCGGCGGAAGCACCTACGTTCTGAGCACCCAGAACGATGCCGTTGACTCCAATGGCACCCTTGCCATCAGTGGGGGAATCCTGGTCGCCGTCGGGGCCAGTGCTCCCGAGGGTGGGCTGGACGCCGATACGAACGCCTTTACCATCTCCGGGGGTACCTTCATCGGCCTGGGCGGCGCCAACAGCTCACCCACCAGCTGCACCCAGAACACCCTGCGCCTCGGCTCAAGCAGCGCCTCCCTCATGACTGTGAAAGACACCAGCGGCAAGGTCGCTTTCGCCTTCCAGGTTCCCTCCAGTTGCACGGCTCGGCTCTGCGGCAGTGCAGACATCCTGACCGGTTCCACCTACACCCTCTACAGCGGAGGCACCCTGAGCGGAAGCACCAGTACCTTCCATGGGCTGCACCTGGGGCTATCCTCAGCCACCCACAGCGGCGGCACGGCAACCAGCAACGCATTCACCATATCGAACACATTGACAACCGTCTCATCCAAATAGATCCGCTACCCTGGAGCTTTCCAGGAAGCCCCATGCTCTTCCCCGCCCTGCTCCTGTCCGCCCTCCTGGCCCTGGCTCCTCGGACGGACCTGGAGCGGGGCTTGCCCGTGTCCGTGTCCGCAGACGCGCCGGAAGATCCCGCCGTAGCCCAGGCCCTGGCCCCCAGCACCGCCATCATTCGCCAGGAGTTCAGCCAGGTGCTGACCCAGGCCTCAGACCGCATCCCCCGGGGGAGACTGGGAGAGGAGAATCTCCTGGGCTACTGGGTGGCGGATCTGATGCGGGAGCGAGCGGGCCGCTGCCTAGGCAGGCCCGTGGTCTTTGCTTTCATCAATTCCGGAGGGCTGCGGGCTGATCTCCAGGCCGGGCCCCTGAAGGTCTCGGACATCTTCGAACTCATGCCCTTCGACAACGAACTGGTGGTGACGGAGTACACCGGCCGGGAGCTGCTCCACCTGCTCCGGGGAGGCTTGATCAAGAAGGCCGGTGAACCCTGCTCCGGCGTTCTCGTCAGCCTTCAGGGCACACCGGAGCATCCCCTGCTTTCAGCCACCTGGCTCCAGGGGGGCCCCATCGATCCCGAGGCCACCGTGCTCATTGCCACCACAGACTACTTACTGGCCAGCGGGGATGGCCTCCCGACCCGGGGGCGCTCCAAGACCGTGATCCCCACGGGACTCCAGATCCGCCAGATCCTGCTGGAGGCCTGCAGCGAACTGGGAAAACAGGGCCAGCCCCTTCCCTGCCCCGCACCGGGTCGGTATCGCTTTGCCCCAGGCATGCGTGAGGCCCTGCTGGAGCGGAGGATCACATGGTAGACCGCCGGGCCTTCCTGGGGGGACTGGGCGCCGCCCTCCTGGCCTCCCGCCTCCCCCTGCGGGCTGAAGCCTCGCCCCGCATCACCCTCCTTCACACCAACGACACCCATTCCCACCTGGAACCCCTGGCCAGCGGTGCCCTGGCGGGCAGGGGCGGCATCGCCCGCCGGGCGGGGCTGGTGAAACGCCTCCGGGCCCAGGGGGGCAACCTGCTCCTGCTGGACGCCGGAGATGTCTTCCAGGGCACGCCCTATTTCAACCGCTTCAGGGGGCTCCTGGACTACAAGCTCATGTCCATGGCGGGCTACGACGCCGGGACCCTGGGCAACCACGACTTCGATGCGGGCATCGAGGGCCTGCTGGCCGCCCTGGAGGAAGCTTCCTTCCCCATGCTCAATTGCAACTTCAGCTGGAAGGGTGCGCCCAGGCTGGCGGAAAGGATCCGCCCATGGACCGTAAAAGCCTTTCATGGACTGAAGGTGGGCCTGACGGGCGTGGGGGTGGAATTCCGGGGACTGGTCTTCCCCAAGAATCACGCAGGCGTGGAGTGGCGGGACCCCGTGGCGCCCCTGAAGGGGGTGGTCGAGTACCTGCGGACCGTGGAGAAGGTGGATCTGGTGGTGGTGCTCTCCCACCTGGGACACGACCACCATGGGGAAGCCATCGACGACCTGAACCTGGCCCGCCTGGTGCCGGACATCGATGTGATCATCGGCGGCCACACCCACACCTTCCTGGAGGCCCCGGTGCAGATCGGGAGCACCCGGATTTTCCAGGTGGGCTATGGAGGCGTGAACCTGGGCCGGATGGACTTCACACTGGGGCCGATGGGCAGGGTGATCGCCTGCGGATCAGCCGCTATCCCACTGGTCGAACCCATGGGCTGACAGAGTCCTGAGACCGCAGGTGTGGAAGTCCGGAAAGCGGACTGCTACTGCAGGATTCCCTCGTCCACCGGAGGCCCTTGCTCAGGCCAGGAGGAGACCTCGATAGCGTTCATGTTCCTCTTCGGAGTAGACGTTGAAGATGACGCTCGTGAAGCGGTCCGGGTTACGCTCCAGCCAATCCGAGACCGCAGCCAGGGCAATGGGGGCCGCCTCCACGGCCGGAAAGCCGAAGACCCCAGTGGAGATGCAGCAGAAGGCGAGGGTGCGGATCTCCTCGACCTGTGCGGCCAGTTCCAGGCAGGCGGTGTAGCAGGAGGCCAGTTGGGTCCGGTGCTCCGTTCGCAACGGTCCCTGGACAATGGGGCCCACGGTGTGGAGCACGTACCGGGAGGGGAGGTTGTAGGCCCGGGTGAGCTTGGCCTGACCCGTGGCTTCCGGTCCCCCCTGAAGGGCCATGATCGCCGCACAATCCTCCCGGAGCCTGGGCCCTGCAGCGGAGTGGATGGCGTTGTCGATGCACGCATGCAACGGCGAAAAGCAGCCAAGCATTTCACTGTTGGCCGCGTTGACAATGGCGTCCGCCCCCAGACAGACGATATCCCCCTGCCAAAGGAGGAGACCCGGCCTATCCGTTGCAGGGAGGGAACTCGGCTCCATCCACCCTTCCTGGACGCGTTCCATCCACAAGAGCCGATCCAGGTCCACCAGGACCTCCTCCGGCCAGCCTCCGGGGGGACGCCGGTTGAGCATGGCCCGAAGATGCCGCCGAGGATCCCGGAATCCTTCCCCCATCCCAAGAAAGCTCAGAATGCGCGTGAGGAGTTCCGGAGCCTCTCCGCCCCCCAAAAGGCTGGGACGGGGCCAGGGCTGATCAATGGCGACCAGGTCCCTATAGGTACGAAGGGGCAAAGGAAACATGGTGGGCCTTCCTCAAGAAGCATTCTGCCGGGATCTTCACCCAGAAGGCAGGTTGACACCGACCAGAGTTCTCCTGCCGCAAGTCTGGTGTCAGTGCCGCGTTGAATGATCCGCATTTCACCGAGTTACCGGATGGGGGGTGAGATCGACTCTCAAACCACAAATCCTTTTTATTTCCTTGCTCGTCTCATGAAAAAGATAGATAAATTGTCAGGCTTCTCAGGTCATTTAACATGACGTTTTTAACATTTCGGCGGATAGGCTTCACTATCGAGCCAAGCCATTGTTGAAATAAACATGAAAATCCACTAGCAACAAGCGCACCGCCTGACTCTTGCCGCCGAATAAGAGGAGGTACTCATCATGCCAACGAATAACACTCACGCACGGGGCAGAATCCTGATGCACCGGAGTGTTCGACATGTTCGGTTCCACCCCTGGCGTTTTATCCTGTGGCTTCTGGCTGCAACCCTGGCCATCGCCTTGATGCTTTGGTATATCGGTCCACTGGTGCAGGGTTACCGCTCCGCTGTGGAATACCTGTTGCAGTTGTCTGGGGTCCCCTTCACCGCCGGACCCGGCGACAGGCTGGGCTCCATCGGGATCCCCAACTGGCACGTCGCGACCTTCAATCCCGTGGCTTCCCACCTGGGCTTCTGGATCTATGCGGGTGCGTGCATCCTGGTGCTCCTCCTGATCTGGATCGTGCCCAGGATGCCCTTTCCCCTGGCCGCTTGGTTCGCCGCCCTCGCCCTATTGCTCCTCCTTGCGAGCCTGGTGCTCCACTGGCGTCCGGTCCCCCTTCTTACCTCTGAAGCCTTTTCAACCCTCTGGGGGAAGGTCAGCATCGGCACCATGCTCATCTACCCGGGCATCTGGGCCCTTCTGGTCGGCATCCTGCCACTGCCGGTACCCAGGGTTGCCCTCTGGGGCATTGCAGCATTCATATTCTTCCTGGTCTGGAATGCGATCCGCCTGGCCTTTTTCCTGGCCTTGGCAGGATGGGCCGGGGCTGTCTGGCTGCCCATCGGCATTGTGTTCGGCGGGACTTTGCCCGATTGCCTGGTCCTGATCACCGCCTTCGCCTTCGTCATGGAGAAGGCCGGTCCCGTGTGGGAGGAGCCAGCATGATCCTCGAACTCGTCATTCTGCTCGTCAAGATCTACCTGGTCTTCACGGTGGCGGTGCTCCTGATCTTCGTGGCGCGCCACTACACCTTCACCCTGACCCGGGTCTTCCGGTTCAGTCGAGAGGCCTACCAGGACTGGGCCTGCATGGCGACCCCACCGGTCACGGTCCTGGTCCCGATGCACAACGAGGAGCGGGTCTGCCTGGGCGTCCTGGAGGCCCTGGAGCGCTCCAGCTTCGACAAGACCAAGCTCCAGGTGATCCCGGTCAATGACCGGTCCACGGATCGCACCGCCGAGATCATCGACGCCTTTGCGGCGAAGCACCCGTGGTGTCAGCCCTTCCATCGGAAGGAAGGCAAGGGCGGCAAGGCGGCGGCCCTCAAGGATGTCATGCCCCTCGTCAAAGGCGACGTCGTCATCCTGTTCGATGCCGACTATCTGCCGGGGGTGGGCCTACTGGACAGCCTGGTCGCCCCCTTCATGGACCCCGAAATCGGGCTGGTCATGGGTCGCGTTGTCCCCAGCAACGGTGCCCACAACCTGCTGACACGGCTGCTGGAAATCGAGCGATGCGGCGGCTACCAAACCAACCAGCAGGCAAGATGGCGGCTGGGACTGGTACCCCAATTCGGGGGCACCGTGGGAGGCATCCGGCGCATGGCCCTGGAGGCCGCCGGCGGCTGGGATGAAGGCATGCTGGCCGAAGACACCGACCTGACCTACCGCCTCCTGGCCCTCGGGTGGAAGGTGGCCTACATCAATCGGGCCGAGTGCTACGAAGAAGTGGTCGAGACCTGGACCGACCGGCGGAAACAGCTCCGCCGCTGGGCCATGGGCCACATGCAGGCCTGCCTCAGGCACGCCTGGACCCTGCTCCGGAATCCGGATCTCGGCCATTGGGAGAAGATTGACGGCTTCCTGCTCCTCTGCGTCTATTTCGTCCCCCCCCTGACCTTCCTGGCCTGGCTCGCCTCTGCCTTCCTTCTGATGGTGCGCCCGGACCTCTTCCCCTCGGCAGTGGTGGTCATGCTCGCGGTCATCACCTTCTTCTCCATCGGGAATTTCGGAACCTTCTACGAGATTTCCGTGGCCCTGGCCCTCGATGGGGTAGGCAAACGTCAGCGACTCCTGCCCTTCCTGGGCGGAACCTATATCGCCAGCCTCTTCCTGGTTTCAGAAGCCGTACTCAAGCTCGCCTGGAGCCGTATCAAGGGCGAATCGCACATCGCATGGGATAAGACGCCGAGGTACCGACGATGACCTCTTTCCTTGCAGTCCTCCAACTCGGCGCCCTGGCCATCGCCCTGGGCGCGATCCTCATCCTCCCCGCCGTACTCGAATGGCTCTACCCCAAGGACGCCAAAGCCCTGCCCATCGATAACGCCTGGTCCCGCCGGGATACGGTCTTTGCCGAGAGCTTCCGAAGGATCGCCCAGCCCTGGTGGAGCAACATACCCAGTCCAGAGCAGGACAGAATCGTGCTTGCGCCGGGGCATATCCAGGAAGCCTCCCTGCTGGGCTACAGCCTGGAGAGCGGCGCCCAGACCCAGTTCAAGGAAGAGGTCTGGACCCGGGAAAAATTGATCCTGGGCCCAGAGAATCACGCACGGGCTCTCCTGAGCGATGATTCCATCCAGATCGGCCCCAACAGCCTCGTGGAACGCTGGGTCCACGGAGACCTGGAGGTCCGCCTCGGGGAAGACTGCACCGTGCTGGCCCGGGTGACCTCCGGTGGGCTCATCCAACTGGAACGCGGGTGCCGAGTGCAACTCCTCTGCGCTCCGACCATCCAGTGGTCCGGTGAAGCCCGCCCCATTCCCATCGAGATCCCCACCCATGCGCGACGCTGGTTCCGACGCACCAAGATCCCGGAGGCTGGAAGCACCTGGGAGACGCAGCGAGAGGGGGGTCAAAGGCCCCAGACCGTCTTCGTCAACGGTGACCTCATCCTGGATAACGAAGCCGATATTGATTTCCCCCTGGTGGTTCGAGGCAATCTCTATATCCGGAAGGGAGCCCTTATCGCGGGCGACCTGAAGGCCCATGGGGACCTGTTGGTGGAGAACTCGGCCGTGCTGGGCTCTCTCACCTGCAAGGGACGACTCGTGGTGGGCGCCGGTTCCTCGGTCCAGGGCTGCCTGATGGGGGGAGAGCTGGTCTGGCTCGGAGACGGCGTCATCATCGGCAATCAGGATCGCCAGCAGGCCGTCAGCGGCCAGCAGGTGCTTCTGACCGGCAAGGGCATGGTCCACGGAAGAATCCACGCTTTCACGAATCTGATCGAGGTCCCGCGTTGAGTAGTAGCATGGTCGGAAATCAAATGATCCTGGAGGTAGCCCCGTGAGGAAGGTTCAGCTCAGCGCATGGCTGGCGTTGGTCGGCATCGCGGTGTCGGCTCAGGAAGTGCCTGTCTCGGATGATCATGTCGCCGTGGGGGCATACCAATTGAACCTCAACCATGATTTCGGCCCCTGGAAAGGCCTTCTGGCGGATGCCGCCTGGAACCCGTTGAAAAATGGTCCCTTTGTCGCAGGCATCACGACCTATGTGCGCCCCGAAGGGAACGGCGGGGTGTTCTCGATCGGAAAATACCAGGAGTTCAAGGGTGGCTATGGCTTTCTTGGCGTGGCCAGCAGCACCGGGGCTGACTACCTGCCGAGCCTGCAGGTCACCACGGACCTGGATCTGAACCTGCCCTGGAATGGCTGGGTGCTCGGCGGTGGCCTGATCTACACCCGGGTACGGGATGGACATCGGGACATGACCTTCCTCTTCGGCCCCACCTATTACTGGGGCGATACCGTGACCACCCTGAGGGGCTCCGTGAATTGGAGCTCCCCAGGCTCACTCACCAGTTACGGCGGACAGTTCAACTTCCGTCACGGCATGCGGGACCGCAAAGCCTGGCAGGCCATCCGGGTGAACTGGGGCACCGAGGCCTACAACAGCTTCCTGGCCAACCAGGATGTGCGCAACCGGGGCTACAGCGCAGCCATCGAGACCTCATGGCCTCTGGGTGGCGGCTACAGCCTGCAGCTTGGGGCCGAATTCGCCCGGAAGAACAACGTGTACGACCTTTGGGGTGGCACTGTCCGTGCGGTGAAATATTTCTAGACACCCTTCGAGAAGGACCGGCTGGGCCGAGACCCCTGGGAACCCTGCGTGAAAAAACTTGTTATTGGCTGCATCTCATTCCTTTTGTTCCTTTCCTGTGGGCCTTTCCGATTCCATCCCCTGCCCCCTGACCAAAGGTGGCGCGATCCCTCCACACAGAGCGTTCTCCTCCTCTACGATGAGGTCCAGCTGGGAGCCGCAGCCTATGTCCTCGAAGCCTACAAGAGTGTTCTGACCGAAGAAGGGGTGGCCTGGGATACGGTGGAGATCAAGCGACTCCTTGCCACCAATCCCAGGACGCTCGCCCAATCGAAACCAGCCATCATCTGTCCGGACGGCTTGCTGCAGCATGTGCCGGAGTCGGCGGCCCATTGGCTGAAGGACTACTTGGCCAGCGGCGGCAGTATCGCCGTCGTTTACGATGTGGGGGTCAAGGATGAAAAGGGCTTCTACCTGGCGAAATCGCCCATGGCGGAGCTTGCGGGGCTGAACTTTGCCACCTACCCTGCCCTCCGGGGAGCGGCCTACACGACGGCAGGCTTGCAGTTCTCATCCCCCCAGGCGTCGGACTTTCTCCAGATCCCCCCGGGGAAAACGGACAGCCAGGGTTTCCTGAACGGCTACTCCTACGGACGCTTGCGCTATCCGATCACCCGGAATGAACCCCTTGGTCCACCCCAGGAAGGCGCCATTCTGGCCTCAGCGATCACGGATCGGGGCGAGCGCTACCCAGCCGTCACCCTCCGCCGGTACGCAGCGGGGCACGTTCTGTATGTCAATCTCCCCCTGGGTCACCTCAAGGCAAATGCCGACGATCTGCCCCTGAGATCCATCCTGAGGGCCTTCCTCTTCTCGACCCTGGAAATCCCCCACCTGGTCAACGGCCCGAACGGCCAGGGAAGCCTGGTGATCAACTGGCATATTGACGCGGGCAATGAGCGCACGGAGATCGAACCGGCCATCCGGAACCGGACGCTGGATGAGGAACTGCCAGCCTCCATCCATATCACCGCAGGGGACTTCCGGGACACGCCGGGGGATGGCCTCGGATTCGATGCCGCCGGGCGAGGACTTGAAGCCGCGAAACACTTCCTCCCCTTCGGGGTCATCGGCTCCCACGGAGGATGGGCCCACAACTGGTTCGCCGACCGGATCCAGAAGGGGCAGTTCAGCCGGACAGACATCCACGCCAACATCGCCAGAAATAAGGCCTGTCTGGAGGCCATTTGCGGATACCCGATCACCGAGTATTCGGCCCCGGTCGGCGTGCATCCCCAGCCCATGGTCACCGACATCCTGGATGAACTGGGATTCCGTTCCTACTACTACACCGGGGACAACGGATCGGCTCCGAACCGGACCTTCAGCGGCGGGAAGATGGTCAGCACCAAGGTCATCGCCTTCCCCATGCTTTCACTTGGCAAATCGGCCTCCCTCTACGAGATGAAAAGGGAGGGCATTACGGAAGCCGAGGTGAGGCGCTGGCTGAAGGACTCCGTAGACTACCTTGTCAAAAACCGAAGCACCCGGCTGTTCTATTCCCATCTCCACGACGTCAACGACTACCCCTCCGCCATGCACGACTTTCTCGACTACGCGCGGCAGAAGCAGAGAGAAAAGGTCCTGAGCATTCAGCCCATGTCCCAGGTCACCCAGTCCTTCCAGAAGCTGCTGAACACGACCTTCTCCTTCACCCAGGACGGCTCCAGGCTCCATTTCAATCTGAAGAACCCGGATGGCCTGCAAGGGATCACCGTCGCCATCCCCCGCCGGAAATTCAACATAATCAACAGCAAAAACTTAAGCATTTCAAAAGATACAACCTATTACTACCTGACCATCAACCAGGACATCAAGAAGCACTCAGCCACCCTGGGCGGCCTCATTCCGGGAGCACCGCTCCCAAAATGAGGCCAACCATGAGACGGGAACCGGTGCTTGCCCCCTAGTCAACGACCAGGCTGCCATCCTCAGGGAAGTGGTGGTTCACCTGGGCGAGGACCGCGGCGGTCCTGTTCTGGACATAGGCCCGAAGGAGGGCGACATGGGCGCGCCATTCGTCAAGGCTCCCAGGATAGTTATAGGTACTGTCCACCATGCCGCAGAACTGACCGCCCCATTTGTCGATCTGTCGCTGCATCTCGGGCTCGAGGGTGGCCTTCAGGCCGTCTACGATCCCCAGGAGCCGGGTCGTCTCAAAGGTCGTGGCCAGGTGGGTCAGGTAGCGGCTCCGAAATTCCGCCCGGAAGGCCGCGTTCTGCATCAGGCTCCTCAAAAGGAAGGTGCCTTCCGGAGGATTGGGCCAGGCATTCCCAATGGGGTCCAGGGCGTAATGGAAGATATCGAGGTCATACCCATAGGCCGAGTTGATCTCCGACTTGTATCCCCAGGCGAAATCCGTGTCCTGGAGGATCCAACGCCACCTCTCGCCGGTGGCCTGTTTGCGCCAGAATTTGACGTTGCTGGCGGGCCAATCGAAGTTGCCGCAGAAGGTCTCCGCGATGACGTAGTTCATGTACTCGTCCACATCCATCATGGTCTGGACCGTGGCATAGGTCCCAGGGAGGGTCGGATCGTTGGCCGTGAGGTAGTCGATCAGGGCCGTGTAATGGGTAGCACTGCCATCGTCCACGACGATGTCCGTGCCTTCGTGCTCCAGGAAATCCACCTTGCCGGCCGTGGCGCCAGCGTTGCTGACGGCGAAATACTGGTCCGCCTTCTCCCGGAGGTTGATCACCCCGTTGTATTCCCCGTTCAGGAAGTGGATGACCGGACGATAGGCCTGATAGTCCAGATCCATCTGCCCCTTGATGACCCTGGCGGTGAAGGCATCCCGGAAGAGGGTCAGCGCCCAGTCCTGACCGGAGTTGCGCACCAGGAAGCGGGGAAAGTTGCTGATGGAAGGCTTGTCCTCCGGAAAGAGAGCATAGGCGAAGGTGGTGGTCCCGTATTTTTCCTTGGCACTGAAGGAGAGGGACTTTTCCGGCACCCCTTGGGTCGTGTTCCCGTTGATCTTGAGACCCGAGAATTGGGCGAAGGCCACGGTGCCATCGTTCTCGAAGAACTCCACATGGGCTGGACGCTCCCAGTCCTCCCGGAAATTGGCGCCGTAGTAGGGAGGATCCGCTTCTGCATTCGGTCCCTTGACATAGATGCCGCTCGCGTCGCTCCAGAGGTAGGCGGGGTTTGTGGACACCGACACGATGGGCAGGGTCGTGGACTCCCCGAAGAAATAGGTGGCGGTGGTCACCGGACTCGGCATGGCTGTGGATGAGAAGGCCCGGGCCTTGAGCACCGTTGTGGCAGAAATGGGAAGGGAGGACTCGTAGAGCGGGGAGTCCACCGAAGGGATCGAGCCATCCGTCGTGTAGCGAATGTTCGCTCCGGGCTCGGCCGTGATGGTCACCGATATGGGCGAATCCTTGAACCCTGCGGCACTCGAGAATTCCGGAGCCGCTGTCCGACCGAAGGTCACAGCCTTCACGCCGCTGTTGGGGGCATTCGGAGTGGGGATGGCGAAGTAGTACCAGACGCTCCCGCCTCCTGGTCCTCGGCCATAGGAGACATCCGTGGTCTGCGCTGGATAGACCACACTGTCCACCAGCATCTGGGTGGGCGAGTAGATGGCGAGGGTACCCCCTGCCGCCTTCAGTTTGAAATTCACGTGGTCGTAGACATTGAGCCCATCCATCCAGAATCGGAGCGTGCCGCCGGCTGGGAGCACGTTTGCGTTGGGAATGGCCCATTTCGTGGGCTTGGTTGTATCGTTCGTCAGGTAGTAGCCCGAAATATCAACGGAGGAGCTTCCCGTATTGATAATCTCGATCCACTCAGTGCAGTTATTGTTGTAATAGCCACCCATAACACCAGAGGCGTTCGCGGCACACAATTCATTGATCAGGATCGCACCCTTGATGGTGGTATCTGGGGTCACATCCCAGGTCTGGGTTGCCGTGCCCCCCTTGCCATCGCTGGCGCTGATCGTGAAGGACTGGACATTCCCAGCCTGGGCCGTGGTGGGGGTCCAGGTCAAGGTGCCGTCGGCCAGGGCGGCCCCGCTCGGCCCCGCCACCAGGGCAAAGGTAACGGTGTCATTGTCTGCATCCGTGGCCGTGGGGGTGTAGGAGTAGGAACTGCCCTCCGTGGCGATCAGGGGTGCAGATGACGTGAAAACCGGACTATGGTTCAAAGCAAGGGGTGTTACGGTCCAGCTCTGGGTTGCCGTGCCCCCCCTGCCATCGCTGGCACTGATGCTGAAGGACTGGACATTTCCAACCTGGGCCGTGGTGGGGGTCCAGGTCAAGATGCCGTCGGCCATGGCTGCCCCACTCGGCCCCGCCACCAGGGCAAAGGTAACGGTGTCACTATCCGCGTCCGTGGCGGTGGGAGTATAGGAATAAGAGCTCCCCTCCGTGGCGACCAGGGGTGCAGATGACGTGAAAACCGGACTATGGTTCAAAGCAAGGGGCGTTACGGTCCAACTCTGGGTTGCCGTGCCCCCCTTGCCGTCGCTGGCACTGATGCTGAAGGACTGAATATTCCCTGCCTGGGCCGTGGTGGGAGTCCAGGTCAGGGTGCCGTCGGCCAGGGCTGCCCCGGTCGGTCCCGCCACCAGAGCAAAGGTAACGGTGTCATTGTCCGCATCCGTGGCGATAGGAGCATAGGAATAAGAGCTCCCCTCCGTGGCCGCCAGTGGCGCCGTTGAAATAATTATTGGATCATGATTCAAAACAACAACATTGCCGTTGTTAGACCCTCCACCACATGCCATCAGGCTTATCAAGCAGAATCCCACAGCTACAATAAAGCAATTTTTTAAGTATTTATTCATTAAAAAATCTCCAATATTAAGTAACTCAAGGAAGATTGCGCCTGCGTAATGCGTTTGATCGCGTTCTCTAAAATGCACCCCTACAGCGTCCATCGCCATAAACCCCATTCCCATATGAAATCGAGGGGTTCAATGGATAGCGTAGGGATAACCGAGTAAAAAACCAGCAACAATTCCTATGTAAATACCCCCGCTAGCGCAAGGGCTGTACATGGCATGAGAGTATATAGAAAATCCCAATCCGCATAACATTTATTGGTGCATCTGTGAAAATCCAAGCTATCCAGAGGGAGGATGGGTCATTCTTCTACCCATCCCCCCTGTGGGGAGCTAAAACGTAATCACTTCCCGACGCCCACGATCTCGGCGATCCGCCATGCACTGCGGCCATCGCCAAAGGGGCTGGCATCCAGCTGCATGCTCCGGTAGATCGCCTCGTCATGAAGCAGGAGTCTGGAGCAGGCGACGATCTCCTCCATGTCGGTGCCGACCAGACGGGCACCTCCAGCTTCCACCAACTCCTGGCGCTCCGTACAGTCCCGCGCCACCAATACGGGTTTGGCAAAGGCGGAGGCCTCTTCCTGTATGCCTCCAGAATCAGTCAGCGTAAAGGCGCAACGGGCCAGCAGATCGATCATGACAGGGTAGATCAGGGGCTCCGTCAGACAGATGCGATCCTTCACCCCAGGCGGAAGCATGGAGATTTCCGCTTCGACATCGGCTCTCACAGCCGGGTTGGGATGGACGGGCCAGATCGCCACCGTCTCGGGATGCTCGCGGATAACGGTAGCCAGGGCCTTGGCAATATTACGAATGGGTTGTCCCCAGTTCTCCCGACGGTGCGCAGTGACCAGGATCATGCGCCGCCCCGGACAGGCCGCCTGGAAGTCCATCAGGCCGGGCGGTGTGCAGGGGGCGAGATCAAAGGAAGCTTGCATGATTCGTTCCCGGGTCCACAGAGCAGCATCGATAACCGTATTGCCGACCTCGAAGATACGGTCGGTCGAAATGCCCTCGGCCAGGAGATTCCGGCGAGCCTGGGGTGTGGGCGGGAAGTGCCAGTGGGCCAGGCGGCCGATCAGTTCCCGATTCTTCTCTTCGGGGAAGGGATCCCGCTGGCCAGTGCGCAGCCCGGCTTCCACATGGGCCACCGGCTTGTCCCGGTAGTAGGCGGCCAGGGCGCCCACAAAGGCTGAGCTGGTATCGCCCTGAACCATGACGACGTCCGGATCCAGGGTCCGCAACGCATCCTCCACACCATCCAGCAGCGCCGAAGTCAAATGGGCCAACGAAGCGGATTTGCGCTGAAGGTCGATGACGATATCGGGCGGCATCTCAAAAAAGTCATAGAGCACGCTGGCGACGGCTTCATGCTGGCCCGTATGCAGCACGGCCACCCTGGCGCCACGCGCCCTGAGGGCCTTGTAGACCGGGGCCATCTTGATGATCTCCGGTCGCGTACCTGTACAGATGAGATAGGTGCTCTGGGACATGACCAAGAGCTTACTATCTCCCCTCGGTTACGCCCTCCTTAATCCCCTTGCCCAGATCCGCCGCAGCCTTCCCGACCTTCTCACCACCCTCCTTGACCACCTGTCCCACCTTCTGGGCCCCGGCCTTGATGGTCTCGCCCGCCCGCTTCCCGGCCTTGCCGATGGCCTGCCCTGTCTTGCGCACCGTCTCCCCCGCCTTGCGTCCGACCTTTCGGGGCGTTTCATCCGATGATGCCGCGTCCTTGGAAGCAGGCTCCGGCGCGGTCATCTCCCGGGGCGGGGTCTTGGGCAGAGGAGCCGCCTCCTCGGGGAGGACTGAGAGCGCGGTGCACATGAAGAGAGAGAGGAGCATGGGGATTCCTTTCGCAGCAGGATATCTCACTTCATTCAATGCGTTGTAACCCCCCAATGTTCCGCCAAGGCCCCAAGGGGCCTCTTGCAAGGCCTTGACTTTCGTCTTTTATTCGCTAAATTCAGAGGAACGCCTCGGATATCCAGAGGCCCCAGGGAGGCGGTGGTGCTGGCGATGTGGGTTCCGGAACTGCCTTTCCAGCTGGCCTGCCAGCGGGAAGGGGGCCTGCGGGATCGCCCCCTGGCCTTTCTGAGTCCCCAGGGAGGGCGCACGCCCTGTCTCTGGCTGGTGAACCGCCTCGGCCGGGCCGAGGGCATTGCGGCGGGGGATCCCATGGACCATGCCCTGCGTCGCCTACCAAGCCTTCGGGTGCTGGACCCGGCCCCCCAGACCTGGTGGGAGGCCCAGATGAGCCTCAAGGACTTCCTCTCCCACTGGAGCCCCCAGGGGCTCCTGGGGCGCATGGGGGAGGCCCTGCTGGAGTTGAAGGGCACGGACCGCCTCTTCGGCCCCGTGCGGGACGCCGCCTGGAAGCTGCGCCGGGAACTGGCCCAGCAGGAGGGCTGGGAGAGCCATGGCGGCCTGTCAGAAAGCGCCGCCGCCGCCCAGCTGGCCGCCCGCATGGAGCACCAGCTGGAGCTGGTGCCCGGGGGACACGAGGCCAGTTTCCTGGCCCCCCATCCCCTGGCCCGGCTGCCGGACCTGAACCTGAGGGCCGCTGCGCGACTGCGCCGCCTGGGGCTCCGACTGGTGGGGGATCTCCAGCCCATGCCCCTGCCTACTCTGAGCCGCCTGATGCCCGAACCCGAGGCCCGTCAGCTCCTGGACCGGGCCCGGGGCCAGGACCGTCCCCGCCTGCCCCTCCTGGCGGACCCGCCGGGCGAGTCCAGCCACCCCTGGCGCCTGGAGCCCCCCCGGCTGCCGGAGGAGATCTCCCTGGCGGCCTGGTGCCTGGAGAAGCTGTGGAGCGAAAGCCGCTCCCCCCGGCGTCTGCAGCTGAACTGGTGGGACGTCGATGGCGAGGCCCACCGCTGGGTGGCTCCCCTGGACACCCTCACGACGCCCCCCCTTGAACTCGTCCGCACCGTGGAGACCGCCTTCCGCTTGGGCTGCCAGCGGCGGATCCTGGTCCACCGCCTGGAACTGCGGGTTGCCTGGGGCCTGGGCCGCCCCCAGGGCCTCTTCGAATCCGGCCTCACCCGGAAACTGAGCGCCCTGGAACCCGCCCTGGCCCGACTGCGGCAGCGCTTCCCGGAAAGGCCGGTACTGCCTGGTTTTTCAATCAGTTAAAAGCATTACTTCCACCACCAAGACACGAAGACGCCAAGGAAAAGCAAAAGAAAGGAAAAGCGAACAGATTCAACACAGAGGCACAGAGAAAAGCAAAAAGAGAGGGCACAGAGAGCCTTGCGGACACTCATCCCCACTCAGGTGCCCTGACCTGCCCCGCTTCGCGGGGGCACGCAGCGAGAGCTGCGTGCCCTCTGGAGGGGCGGGGTGCCATCGGCAAGCAAGCTTGCCTCAGACTCCCCCCCCCTCCATAACCTGGCCAGAGCACCAGACTTGGATGAACCAAGCCCAGCGTCCTCCCCGTGTCAGCCTCCCACCTTTTCCCCTTTTCACTTTTCTCTCCTTCTTTCCTTTCTTCTGCCTTTCTCTGTGCCCTCTCTTTTGAACCTCTGTGCCCTCTGTGTTGACTCCTTTGATCCTTTGATCCTTTGATCTTTTGTTTTTTTGGCCTTCCCTATGTCCCTCCTCTTCGTGATTACCGATTTCAGTGCCGGTGAAGGCATCTACACGGCGGAGCAGCTGGCAAGGCTCATCCCACGCCTGGGCTACGACCACGCGGTGATCTGGGACCGGGGGCTCCAGGGCTACCCGAAGCTGCGGGAGGAGCTGGCCTTCCAGAAGGCGCCGGTGACTCTGCATGTGGGCTGCCGCTTTGCCTGGGGGGGGCACGAATACGGGGCCCTGCCCTTTTCGGACACCGGCTACGCCGGACTCTGCCGCCTCCTCACCGACCAGGCCCATGGAGGCGAAGGGGAGCCCCCCCGGGAGTGCGTGCTGCTGGCCTCGAGCCTCGAGGGCCTGGAACACCTGTCGCGCCACGGATTCCAGGGCACTCTCCTGGCCCACCCCCGCAGGCACCGGGAGGTATCCGAGGCTCTGGGCCTGGGTCACGAGGTGGTGGCCCCCCAGGTGCTGCGCTTCCGCACCCCGGCGGGCTTCGATCTGCATCGCCTCAAGCGGGCCATGGCCACCCAATCCACGGTGGCCCGCACCTCCCCCCTGTGGGACGAGCGGGATGGGGCCCTGGACCGGGCCGCCTGGGAGGGCCGCTTTCCCTGGGCCGAGCCCCGCATCGCCCTCACCACCCGCGCCCTCCAGGAGCGCATCGCCGAGTGGAGGATCCACTGGGGGGCCTGGGTGAGCGCCGGGCCCCTGGGCCTGGATGGCCGGGACCCCGATGAAGCCCTGCGGGCGGCGGTCCTGGCGGGTCTCCCCAGGCGCTACGCCCGGATCACCGGCGAGATCGAAAGCCGGGTAGCCCACGAACTGAACCTCATCCGCAGCAAGGGCTTCGCCAACTACTTCTTGCTGGTCCGCGACATCGTGGGCCATCTGCGCCCCTCGGGACTGGTGACCCGCACCTGCGGCCGGGGCAGCGGAGCCGCCTCCATCGTCAGCTACGCCCTGGAACTGACCAACGTGGAGCCCATCGGCACCCACCTGATGTTCGAGCGCTTCCTGTCCGAGGCCCGGGTGGACCCCCCGGACCTGGATATCGACTTCGCCTGGGACGAGCGGGACCGGGTCATCCAGTCTGTCTTCGACCGCTATGGACGGGACCGGGTGGCCATGGTCTCCAATCACGTCTTCTACCAGCCCAAGTCGGCCCTGCGGGGGGTGGCCATGGCCCATGGGCGCCCCGAGGCGGAGCTCAAGATCCTTGCCCAGCTCGTGCGGGGCTGGGACGGGGGCCTGGAGAAGGCCGCCCAGAACCCGGCCTGGGAGCCCATCCTGACCCAGGCTGCGGCCCTGGAGGGCCATTTCTGCCAGTTCTCGGTGCATCCTGGGGGCACGGTCATCAGCCCCGGCCCCCTCTGGGAGCACACCCCCTTCCAGCCCGCCCCCGCCAAGGAGGGGGTGAGCATCACCCAGTGGGACAAGGACGGTGTGGAGAACTACGGCCTGGTGAAGATCGACCTCCTGGGGAACCGCAGCCTGGCGGTGATCCGGGATGCCTGCGCGGTGCTGGGGGACCGGGTGCCCCCCCGCCTGGACCAGCACGCCCGCCAGGACCCCGAAACCCAGCGCAAACTGGGCGCAGGCGAGAGCATGGGGGTCTTCTACGTGGAGAGCCCCGCCACCCGGCAGCTCCAGCAGCGGGTGGGCCGGGGGGACTTCGAGACCCTGGTGATCCACTCCAGCCTCATCCGCCCGGCGGCCCACCACTGGATCGACGCCTACGTACGCCGCATCCGGGGAGAGGAGGTCTACACCCCCTCCCACCCCGCCCAGGGGGAACTGCTCAACGAAAGCAATGGCGTGCAG
>JAFNAB010000056.1 GCA_017859955.1 Holophagaceae bacterium | reverse complement strand
GCCCCACCACCACTTCTATGGCCTTCTCTTCCGCATTCTGTGGCCCCTGGGCACCGGGCGCCCCTTTGCCACTGAGACCTGCGGCGATCCAGACCGCTACGCGGCAGTGCTGGCCGGAACCAGCGCCCCCATCCTCATTTCCAGCCCGGCCCACCTGACGCGCCTTCCGGAACTGGTGGACCTGGACCACTTCAGGACCCACCCCGCCGCCATCTTCTCATCGGGGGGCCCCCTGAGACGGGAGGACGCCCTCCGTTGGCGCCGCTGGGTGCCCAGGGGCATCCTGGAGATCTACGGAAGCACCGAAAGCGGTGGCGTGGCCTGGCGCAACCCCTCCCTGGAGGCCGACTCCGATCCCTGGACACCCTTTCCGGATACCCAGGTCAGCCTTGAGCCCGATGGGGCAATCCACCTCCGCTCCCCACGCCTGGAATCGGGCGGGATGAGAATGGAGGACGCCGCCGCCCTCCGGGATGACGGGCGATTCCAGCTCCTGGGACGCCTGGACCGGGTGGTCAAGGTCGAGGAGAAGCGGGTCTCCCTGGTGGAACTGGAGGCCGCCCTGGAGGCCCATCCTGCGGTGGATCGGGCCGCAGTGACCCTTCTGGAGGGGCATCGAAGGGTCCTGGGGGCCGCCCTGGTCCTGGCCCCGGGCCAGGAGGCCTCCGGACCCGAGGCCCGACTCGCACTCAGCCGGCTTCTCCGCCAACACCTGGGGCTCCGCTTCGATCCGGCGGTCCTCCCCCGTCGCTGGCGCTTCCTGGCCCAGCTTCCCTTCGATGATCGGGGCAAGCTCCGGACCCAGGATCTGGCAGCCCTGTTCGAGACCCGCGAAGAGACCCAGCCATGATGCCCCTGCCCTCCCCCCTCGAATCCCTCGGCCCCGGCCACTACCGCTTCCGGGTGGAGGCCAGCCACCACGTCTTCCAGGGTCACTTCCCGGAAGCCCCCATCGTGCCGGGTCTGGCCCAGGTGGACTGGGCCATCCGTCTGGGCCGGGAGAGCTTCGGCCCCCTGGGCGACTTCAGCGGCATGAGCAACCTCAAGTTCCAGCGGATCATCGTGCCCGACGAGCCCATCGAGCTGCGGCTGTCCCTGCACCCCGTCAAGCACACCCTCAACTTTGAATTCCAGGGGCAGGATGGCCGCAAGTCCTCCGGCACCATCAGCTTCGCGAGCCGCCCATGAAGTCCTACCTCCGCACCGAGACCTCCCTGGAGGTGCCCTTCCACGATGTCGACTCCATGAACATCGTGTGGCACGGCCACTACGTGAAGTACCTAGAGATCGCCCGCACGGACCTGATCCGCAGCATCGGCCTGGACATCCCCCAGATGGAGGCCATGGGCTGCGTATGGCCCATCGTCTCCTGCGAGATGAAGTACGTGCGGCCCCTGCGCTACGGCCAGCGCTTCCGGGTGAGGGTGGACCTCCTGGAGCACCAGAACCGCATCAAGATGGCCTACCTGATCACGGACGCCGAGAGTGGCGCAGTGCTGAACCGCGCCACCACGATCCAGGTGGCGGTGAAGGCCGACACCGGAGAGCTGCTCTTCGATACGCCGGCAGGCCTCTTCGACCACCTGGAACTCCAGGAGCTGCCATGAGACGCCTTGCCCTCTCCCTGGTCCTGATCGCGCCCCTGTCAGCCCAGACGGGAGGGCCGGGCTTGGCCCCCGAAGCCCTTACCGCCCATCTCCGGAACGCCCCCCTGCTCCACGCCGACTTCACCCAGACCCGCACCCTCAAGGTCCTCAGCCGTCCGCTGATTTCCAAGGGTTCGGTGGTGGTGGACCGCCAGCGGGGCATCATCTGGCAGGTCACCAAGCCCCTGCAGCTCACCTATGTGGTGACGCCCCAGGGCGTGCTGGAAGTGGGGCCCGATGGCCGACGGAAGGCCCAGGCCGCCAAGGACGCCCCCATGGTGGCCCAGATGGGGCGGATCATGCAGGCCCTAGCGGAGGGTCGCTGGAGCGTTCTGGAGGACTACTTCACCCTCCAGGGACAGGGCACCCCGAACCGCTGGGAGATCCGCCTGAGCCCCAAGCCCGTGGCGGCCTCCTTCATCAAATCCGTGGTGGTTAAGGGAGGCAGGGTGCTCGAACGCTTCCTGATCGAGGAACCCGGTGGCGACCGTTCTGAGGTGGTCTTCGGGGCTCCGAGGCTCGATCTGCCCCTGAGCGAGGCCGAGGCCCGCCTGCTGAAACCGCAATGACGAAGCTGCGTCTCCGGGGCTGGCTCTGGATCCTGGCACTGGCCCTCCTGGGCAGCTTCGCCGTCCTGCGGATGCGCAGCGGCCACGCCATCGAGACGGACCTCCTGGCCATGCTCCCGGCCACGGAGCGCAACCCAGTGGCCGAGGACGCGGTGCAGAAGCTGGCCCAGGCCAGCGGCAACCGGGCCATCTTTCTGGTGGGGGGAGCCGAACCCGCCCGCAGCAAGGCGGCCGCCCTGGGCCTCATCCGGGATCTGGAGGCCTCCGGTGCCTTCCCCCAGGTCCAGGGAACCCTGAAGGATCTGGACCCGGGCATGGTGCCCCGCTTCTATGCACCCCACCGCTTCGGGCTCCCGGCCTCCGAGGCCTTGCCCGACCAGCCTGAATCCCTGCTTCAGCATCTCCAGGCCCGCCTGGCCTCCCCCCAGGCGGCCTCCTTCGGCCTGGGCCTGGCCCAGGACCCCCTGGGGGACCTGGAGGGCTTCCTCGCCAAGCTGCCCCTCAACGGTGGCCAGATGCAGATCCAGGACGATCTCCTGGTGATCCAGGGCAGGGACGGGCTCTATGTGCTCTGCACGGCGGCCCTCAGCGGGTCGGCCTTCGACCCCAAGGTCCAGGAAGGCACCCGTCTGGCGGTCGTGAAGGCCGAGCAGCACCTGGCCCAGGCCTTCCCGGAGGTAAAGCTCCTGCGCACCGGGGCCGTCTTCTACGCCATCGATGCCCGTACGCGGGCCGAACGGGAGATGCACCTGATCTCCGGCATCAGCATGGTCTGCATCTTCCTTCTCCACCTCCTGGTCTTCCGCAGCCTGCGCCACCTCCTCCTGGGGCTGGCCAGCATCGGGGCGGGACTCGTGACCGCCGCCGCCGTCTCCCTGATCTTCTTCGACAAGCTCTACCTCCTCACCCTGGTCTGCGGGGCCAGCGTCCTGGGGGATGCGGTGGACTATTCCTTCCTCTACTTCGCCAACCATCTGGCCTACGCAGGCGAAGGGGGACCGCCCGCTCGCCAGGCTCGCTCTGCGTCCCCCCTCGCGCTCCCCCACGCAGTGCCCGAGCCAAGCCCGGGCACTGCGTCTGCCCTCACTGGCGAGGGAAGCGCCTGGGAGCCCTGGGAGGCCCTGCGCCGGATCCGCAAGCCCCTCATCCACGGTTTCCTGACCACCATGCTGGGCTACTTGGCTCTCATGCTGGCCCCCTTTCCGGGACTCCGGGTCCTGCCCACCCCCGGCCTCGGATCCTTGCGGGCATCCGGGGCCTCATGGCCCGGGCCCAGTCCCTGGCCCAGGGTCGGCGGACGCCCCTCACCCTTGCGGTCCTGGCCCTGGTCCTGGGGGGCCTCGCCCTTCGGGGCCGCATCCACGATGATGTCCAGGGCTTCATCCGCCCCTCGGCCCGCCTCCTGGTGGAGGAGACCCGGATCCGCGAACTGACGGGCTTCGCCAATCAGGGGATCTTCTATCTGGTGGAGGGGGCTGACGAAGCCGAGCTGCTGAACCGAGAAGAAGCCCTGGTGTCCCGCCTGCAACCGCTGATCCGCCAGGGAGAACTGGACAGCATCCAGGCCCTCACCAGCTTCGTGCCTTCCCCCGGGCGCCAGCAGGAGGCCCTGCAGGCCCGCCGCCGCCAGGCCCCGGCCCTGGAAAGGGCCCTGCGGGACCTGGGCATGCGCCCCGAGGCGATCGAGACCCTGCGCCATGACCTGGACACCAACCGGCTCCTGACCGTGAACGAATGGCTCCAGGCCCCCTTCTCGACCCCCTTCCGCCACCTCTGGATGGGTCCCACCGGCCATGGCGTGGCCAGCCTGGTGCTCCCCCTGGGTTCCGCCGAAGGGCCCCGGCTGCGGGAAGTCGCCCAGGGCCTCCCGGGCGTGGTCCTGGTGGACAAGGCCTCGAGTGTCTCCACCATGCTGGCCAAGGACCGGCGCATGGCCAGCTGGAGCCTTGGGGGCGCCCTGCTCCTGGTCTGGGGGCTCCTGGCCCTCTGGTACGGGCCCCGGGCTGGCTTCTGGCTCATCGCACCGCCCCTGGTGGGCATCCTGCTGGCCCTGGCGGGCACCGCCCTCCTCGGTGTCCCCCTGAACCTCTTCAGCGTCCTGGGACTCTTCCTGGTGCTGGGCTGGGGGGTCGACTACACGGTCTTCCTCCGGGGATGTCAGGGCAAGGATGGCGCGGGGGTCCTGGGCGTGAGCCTCGCGGCCTTCCTCACCCTCGTCTCCTACGGTCTCCTGGCCTTCAGCCACACCCCGGCCCTCAAGGGCTTCGGCGTGGTCCTGGGCTGGGGCGTGCTGGGAACCTACCTCGCCAGCTTCCTGGCCCTGCGCCAGGGGAGGACCGGACCTTGAAGCGTCTCCTGCCCCTCTTCCTCCTCCTGGTGGGACTGGCCTGCGGCCAGGGCGACACCCTGCGCCTGGGCTGGAACGCCTCCTTCCGGCTACAGCCACCCGGACCCGCCTTCTTCGCCAACCAGCTGGTGACCGTCACCCTCCCGGATGGCTCCGAACAACAGCTCCTCTGTACGGTGGAGAGCGGTCCCGAAGCCCTGACGGTGGTGGCCTCCACCACCCTGGGACAGACCCTGTTCACGGCCTCCCTGAAGGGGGGGCGCTGCATGGTGGAAAAGCATCTGCCCCTGCCATCCCAGGCGGATCCCCGGATGCTCCTGGCCCTCGTGCAACTCGCCCACTGGCCCCTGGAGCCCCTGCGGCAGGGCCTCCAGGGCGATCTGGAACTCCGGGAGGACGGCCTCACCCGGACTCTGCTGAAGGGGGGCAAGCCCTTCCTTCGCCTCAATCGTGAGGGCCGTTCCCAGACCCTGGAGCTGCCGGACTATCAGATCCGGGCCCGGATCAGCGACCTGGAGGAAGCCCCATGAGTCCCCGGCCCGTCTTTCTTTCCAGCCTCGGCCTCGTCAATGCCCTGGGTCTGGGCAAGGCGGCCGTGGCCCGGGGTCTCTTCCAGGGCGAGACCGGCGGCCTGAACCTCGAGGAGGGCTGGATGCCGGGGCGACCGGCCCGGGTGGGTCGGGTGACCAGCCCCCTGCCCGAAGTCCCAGCGAGCTTCGCCGCGGATGCCAGCCGCAGCAATCGCCTGCTCCTGGCGGCCATGGCCGAGATCCGGGAGGACCTGGAACGGGAGATCACCCGTCACGGCGTCCACCGCATCGGCGTGGTCCTGGGCACCAGCACCTCGGGGATGGCTGAAGGCGAGCGGGCGGTGGCGCAGCAACTCCGGGAGGGCACCCTCCCCCCGGACTGCCACTACCGTCAACAGGAGATCGGGCGGGTCGCCCCTTTCCTGGCGGAGTATCTGGGCCTCCAGGGGCCAGCGATGACCCTCTCCACCGCCTGCACCTCCAGTGGCCGCGCCATGGCCACGGCCCGGAACCTGATTCTCTGCGGCCATTGCGACGCCGTGGTGGTGGGCGGGGTGGATGCCCTTTCCAGGCTGACGGTGAACGGCTTCGCCGCTCTGGAATCCACCTCCACGGATCTGAGCAACCCCATGAGCCGGAACCGGAAGGGCATCAACATCGGGGAAGGCGCCGCCCTCTTCCTCCTGCGCCGGGAGCCTTCGGAGATCGCCCTCCTGGGCATCGGGGAGAGCTGCGATGCCTACCACGTCTCCACCCCCGACCCCACGGGTGAGGGGGTGGCCGTGGCCATGGGCATGGCCCTGGCGCAGGCTGGCCTTTCAGCCCCAGCGCCGCTCTACCTGAACCTCCATGCCACCGCCACTCCCAAGAACGACGAGATGGAGGCCCGGGCCGTGGCGCGCCTCTTCCCGGAGGGCATCCCCTGCAGCGGCACCAAGCCCCTGACAGGCCACACCCTGGGGGCCTCTGCCGCCACGGAGCTGGCCTTCTGCTGGATGACCCTGCAGGAGGCCTGGAACCCAGAGGGGCTCCTGCCTCCCCACCGTTGGGACGGACATCAGGACGAGGCTCTGCCGGTCCTGGACCTCGTGGAAAGGGGCCGAAAGGCAAGTGCCACGAAGGCCTGCCTTTCCAACTCCATGGCCTTCGGAGGCAACAACATCAGCCTGCTCCTGGGGACCGGGCCATGGTAGATTTCCGTAATTGCAGCCACGCATTTCACGAGGTTTCCCGTGCCTCGAGCAGGTGATGGAGGGGAGATGGGAACCGTACCAAACCCAGGTAGGGGAGTCGCGCAGGATCCGGTGGGATTTGTGCCCCATCGACCCCCCATGCTGCTCCTGGACGGGGTCCGGGGAACCACGGACAAGACCAGCCATGCCTGCCTGACCGTGGACCCCAAGGCCTGGTACGCCGATCCGGACGGTTCCATGCCGGCCTGGTATGGCATCGAGCTCATGGCCCAGGCCGTTTCGGCCTACAGCGGCGGCATCAAGCGCAGCCAGAACCAGAAGCCGTCCAAGGGCTACCTCCTGGGAACCCGCGCCTACACCTCCAAGCTCCCGGCCTTCCCCCCCGGAGCCACGCTGGAGATCCATTGCACCCAGGAATATGCGGACGACAGCGGCCTATGGGCCTTTGAATGCAGCATCCTGCTTGAGGGAACCCCGGTCGCCACCGCCATGTTGAAGGTATTCGAAGAGAAATGACCCAGACCCAGAAGCCCCGCCAAGTCCTCGTCACCGGCGCCAGCGGCCGCATCGGCCGCGCCATCGCCCTTCGTCTCGCCCAGGATGGCTTTCACGTCACCGTCCACTGCCGGAGCCGCCTGGAGGAAGGACGTGCCGTCTGCGCGGAAATCGAAGCCGCCGGAGGCTCCGCCGATCTCCTGAGCTTCGACCTCCGGGATCGGGATGCGACCCGTACCGCCCTGGAGGAACGGATTGAGGCCAGGGGCGCCTATTACGGCGTCGTCTGCAATGCGGGCATCACCCGGGACAACGCCTTCCCTGCCCTCAGCGGCGATGACTGGGACTCGGTGCTGGACACCAGCCTCAACGGCTTCTTCAATGTGATGCATCCTCTGACCCTGCCCATGATCCGCCTGCGCAAGGGCGGGCGCATCGTGGTCATCTCCTCCGTCAGCGGCGTCATGGGCAATCGGGGCCAGGTCAACTACAGCGCCGCCAAGGCCGGCCTCATCGGTGCCGCCAAGGCCCTGGCGGTGGAGCTGGCCAGCCGGAACATCACCGTCAACGCCGTCGCGCCGGGCCTCATCGAATCCGAGATGCTTGACCAACTGGTACTGGACCACGCCCTCCAGGCGGTTCCCATGAAACGGGTGGGCCAGCCCGCCGAGGTGGCGGACCTGGTGGGCTTCCTCCTCTCGGATTCCGCGGGCTACATCACCCGCCAGGTCATCGGCGTCAACGGGGGCCTGGTATGACACGCCGGGTCGTCATCACGGGCATGGGCGGCATCACGGCCCTGGGCTCCAACTTCGACGAGATCGGCGCCGCCATCCAGGCTGGCCGGAGCAGCGTGCGCTACATGCCGGAGTGGGATGCCTTCGAGGACATCCAGACCCGCCTGGGCGCTCCGGTGGACCACTTCGAGGTGCCCTCCCACTACCCCCGCAAGATGGTCCGCTCCATGGGGCGTGTAGCCCTGCTGGGGGTCCGGGCCTCCGAGCTGGCCCTGGCGGACGCCGGACTCCTGGGGGATCCCACCATCCGGGACGGGCGGATGGGCGTGGCCTACGGCTCCTCCTCCGGCAGCCTGGAGCCCATGCTGGCCCTGGCCAGGGGCACCGCCGAGGGGAGCACCTTCAAAGGCATCAGCGCCACGGGCTACATCCAGGCCATGAGCCATACCGCCGCCGTGAACATCGGCCTCAACTTCGGCCTTACGGGCCGCGTCATCCCCACCAGCAGCGCCTGCACCTCCGGCAGCCAGGCCATCGGTTACGCCTACGAATCCATCCGCTTCGGCCGCCAGAACATGATGCTGGCGGGGGGCTCGGACGAGCTTACCTTCTGCAGCGCTGCGGTCTTCGACAACCTCTACGCCACGAGCCTGAAGAACGATGCCCCCGGCACCACTCCCGCTCCCTTCGACCGGGACCGGGATGGCCTGGTGGTGGGCGAAGGCGGCTGCACCCTGATCCTGGAGGAGCGCGAACAGGCCCTGGCCCGGGGGGCCAGGATCTACGCCGAGATCCTGGGCTTCGCCACCACCTCCGATGGCGCCCACGTCACCTCCCCCCAGATGGAGAACATGGCCCGCACCATGCGGCTGGCCCTGGATGACGCCGGACTCCCCGGCGAGGCCATCGGCTGGGTCAACGCCCACGGTACCGCCACCGAGGCGGGGGATATCGCTGAAAGCCAGGCAACCCTGGCCACCTTCGGGCGGGCCCTGCCCATCACGTCCCTCAAGGGACACTTCGGGCACACCCTTGGCGCCTGCGGGAGCACCGAGACCTGGCTGGGCATCGAGATGCTGCGCCAGGGCTGGGTGGCCCCGACCCTCAACCTGGTGAACCCCGATCCGCGCTGTGCCGAGCTCGACTACGTGAAGGGCGCGGCCCGGCCCTTGTCCATCGATACCTTCATGACCAACAACTTCGCCTTCGGCGGAATCAACACCTCCCTGATCATCCGGGTGGGGTGAGGGAGAGCGGGGAGAAACAGCAACTCACGCGGAGACGCGGGGAGCGCGGAGAAACAAGCGCTGGAGCCAGCAAAGCTTTCTGATATCGATTCGCAATCAATAACCTAAAGCTCAAAAACGACTTCCACCACTAAGACACGAAGACACCAAGGAATCAGCAAGGGTTTACTGGCGATCAGTGTCTGCGCCCCAGGTCAGTGCGAAAGCCAACTCCCACCGCCGCGCGCCACAGGCTGGACACTCTGGCCGCCCCGCTGCGCGGGGTGTGCCCGAAGGCGGACCCGGCGCCGCCGCACACGTTCCGGGAGAGACAGGCGGCGAAGGCACGCGAGCGTGTCGTAGCCACCTGCCCCTCCCGGAACCAGGCCCGAGTGTCCTGGTCAACCCATCAGGCTTTTCTTCGTGAAACTTGGTGCCCTTGGAGTCTTGGTGGTGAAATTTATGCTTTTATCTGCGAAGGCGTATGAACCCCTCCGCGCCCTCCGCGCCTCCGCGTGAGACACTGCCTTTCCAACCCCGCCCCCCTCCGAGCCTCACACCCAACCCATGCCTCGCTTCCTCCTGGTCCCCTCCAACAACAGCCTCTCCCATATCGCCAAGGCCCTGGCCATCGAGGAGGCCCTGAGGGAAAG
This sequence comes from Holophagaceae bacterium, assembly GCA_017859955.1. Taxonomy (GTDB): domain Bacteria; phylum Acidobacteriota; class Holophagae; order Holophagales; family Holophagaceae; genus Holophaga. Next base: position 43,698 of record JAFNAB010000056.1, on the reverse strand, counting down.
GGGGCACGAAGTCTGTCTGGCGGTGGGCGAGGGGAACCGGTCCTTCGCCGCAGGCTGCCCCCGGGTGGCGGTCCTCCCGGATATCCAGGAGGCCGATGGATCCGGTTTTCCGACCCCGGCCTGGTTCCGCGCTCCGGAAGCGGTCCGGACCTGCCTTGAGGCGGAGCGGGCCCTGATCCGGGATTTCAGGCCGGATCGGGTCCTGGGGGTCTTCCGCTTCACCCTGCCTATCTCCGCCCACCTGGAGGGCGTTGCCTGCGACAGCCTCGTCTGCGCCTCCATGCTACCGGAGTCCCCCGAGGTCCTGGGCTTCGCCCCAGGCGAGCCGGGCCGCGAGGAGCAGAAGCAGCTGCTGGACAACTTCTTCCGCTATGCAGGCTCCCGCCTGAGCCGGGCCCTGGACCCCCTGGGGCTCCCTCCCGTGGAGGACATCCGCCAGCTCCTTCACGGGGAGCGCACCTTCCTGTGGGATCTGCCGGACTTCGCCCCCCTGCCGGACCTGCCCCAGATCCGGCGGGTGGGGCCCATCCCCTGGCAGGGCTGGCCCGCCTCCCCCCTGGACCTGGAGGCCCTGGCCGCCCCTTCGGAGCCCCTGGCGGTGCTCTCCTTCGGGACCTGTGTGGGCAGCCGGGAGACGCTGCTGCTCCTGATCCCAGCTCTGCGGCGCCTGGGCTACCGGGTGCTGGTGGCCGCCGGGGGCCAGAGAAGCCTCCTCGAGAACCTCGTCCGAGACCCGGGCGTGACCTTCTGTGAGATGGCCCCCATGCATCGCGTTCTCCCCCTCACCAGCCTGATGGCCTGCCACGGGGGACAGATGACGGTCTTCGAGTCCTTGGCCCAGGGCGTGCCGGTCCTGGTGGCCCCCTTCCAGCCCGAGCAGGCCCAGAGCGGCGTGGCCCTGGAGCGGCTGGGCTGCGGGGGACGCCTGGTCCCCCCCACCCTGTACGGCTTTTCCCAGACCGTCTACCAGCGGGCCCTGGAGGCCCGGGGTCCCGAAGGCCTGGACCGGACCATCCGTGGCTTCCTGGAGGCGTCGAGTCTCGGGACAAACCTGGCGCGGGTCCAGACCTCACTCAATCAGACCCGGCCCATCGAAGACCTCTGCCACGGACTGGAGTCCTGATGGCCCGGGCCCTCCTCCTGGTCCACGGGTATACGGGCTCCCCCGGGTGCCTGGGGACCCTCAGGGAGGCCCTCCGGAACCTGCTCCCCCCCGATGTCCAGGTGCTCTGCCCGACCCTGCCGGGGCATGGAAGGGCAGACGTGATGGCTGGGTTCCCCAGCCATCACGTGGGGGTCAAAGGGGGGACGCAGAGCAAGCGAAGCGAGCGGGCGGTCCCCCCTTTCATGGCAGAGCCCCCCCCCTTCGATCTGGAGGCCTTCCGGCAGACGCTCCTGGAGGCGGCGGCCCCTTTCACGGACTTGGTGATCCTGGGACACTCCACCGGGGGCTGTCTGGCCCTGGACCTGCTCCGGCACAGCAACATTTCCCCCCGCCTCCTGATCCTGGCGGCCACCCCCCGGAAGCTCGGACCCCAGGATGCCGCCCGCTGGGAAGCCCACCGCCGGGGCCAGGTCTCACCTGGCTTGATGGAGGTGGCCCGGATGGTGCGCCTCATCCAGACCGAGGGCGCCGCCCCCTTGCCCTGGAACACCCTCAGCCTCCAGGGGGATGAAGATGCCCTGGTGGATCCCGCCACCCGCTGGGAGGGAGCGCTGGTCCGACGGGTGCGGGTGCCGGGCGCGGGCCACGAACTCTTCAGCGGCCCCGGCTCCGCCTTTGCCCTGGATGTGGCCCTGAGGGCCCTCCGAGACTGCTTCGCCGAAGGGGCGCCCCAGCAGACCGAGCTTGCCCGGCGCCTGCCGGAAGCAGCGGCCTTCCTGGGGACACCCCAGGGACGCCACCTGGCCCAGTGCCCCAGCGCGGCCCGGTTCATGGAAAGGGACTGCTCCTTTCCAGACCAGCCGGACTGGGAGCCTGCCTTCGCCAACATCGAGATCACGACGCGCTGTCACCTGGCCTGCCCCCACTGCGCCCGCCAGTGGAACCCCCGCTCCCCGGAGGACATGCCCCTGGAGCGTTTCGAGCGCATCCTGGACCTGCTTCCCCAGGCCTGGCGCATCACCCTGGTGGGCCTGGGGGAGACCCTGCTCCATCCCGGACTGGAGGCCTTCATCGGCGCCGCCAAGGCCCGGAAGCGCCAGGTGGGCCTGGTGACCAGCGCCCAGCTCCTCGACCCGGAACGCGGCCGGGCCCTGGCGGAAGCCGGGCTGGATGCCATCACCTTCAGCCTCGACGCCGTGGACCCCGAGCTGCTCCAGCGGGTGCGGCCCGGCTCCAGGCTCGACCTCATCCTGGCGAACATCCGAGCCTTTTCGGTCCACGCCGCCGTCACCCGCGCCGTCTTCACCGCGGTCTCCCGGGAGACCGCACCCCATCTGGAGTCCCTGGCGGAGACGGTCTCCAGCCTGGGAGTCCAGGCCTGGATGCTCTCGGACCTCAACTTCAAGGGCAATGAAGCGAAGGCCCTCCGGGGGCACCTGGACAGCCCCCTGCGCCAGGCCGTGTCCCGGGCCGTGCGTCTGGCTTTCGCCCGGGGTGTCCCCGCCCTGACCGTGCGGGGCCTGGAGGACCTGGCCCCAGCCCTCAGCTATCGCGAGCGCCTCATGATCCCCCCGGACCAGCTCTTCCTGCGCTCCGAACATCACACCCACTGCCTGTCGCCCTGGCAGACCCTCCCGGTGGCGGTGAACGGCACCCTAACCCTCTGCGATTGCCAGCCCGAGGCCCCGGTGGGCAACCTGCTGGAGGAGCCCTTCACGCCTCTCTGGGAAAGGGCCTGGGCCGATCATCGCCGGAGGATGCGGCAGGAGCCGCCGGAAGTGTGTCTGGGGTGCCCGAGGTTCTGATACCACTGGGCCGTCAAGGGTGGAGTAAAGACAACTGAGTCAACACAGAGGGCACAGAGAAAAGCACAAAGAGAGGGCACAGAGGGATCCAAGGCCCACGAGGCCCAGGCCCCCCGGACCATCCAGGTGGAGATCCGGGAGTACGACGTGGACGGCATGATCAACGGCGTCTTCAACTACGAGAGCAAGGTCAGGCGGGACGCAGGAGCACCCGCCCCCAGCCCCCCTCCGGCTCCTGGATACCCACCCGGAGGGAAGGCAGCCCGTCCTGCCTCAGGCGCAGAAGCCCCAGGGCGATGTCCAGCCCCACGGCGGCGTATCCCTGACCGTAGAGAGCCTCGGAGGCCAAGGCTTCCACCGGATTTCCGGCATCACCCCATCCCATCTCCACCGACGCCAGTTCTGCCAGGGCCCCCTCGGGACTCTTCCCCAGCAGGAAGAAGGCCGCTCCCTCACCGGGGACCGCCGCGCTTCCGTGGCTCTTGAGCCAGGCATAGCCCATGACTTCCGAAAGCTCCTCCACACAGCCCACCAGGACCTGATCGGCCCGGCCTTCCTCGATCCAAAGCCTGGCGGTATGGAGGGCGGCGACGATGGAAAGGCGGCCCTGGGAGAGGGTGATGCAGGGACCGTCGGCCCCCAGCAGGGGCGCCAGATGGGCTGCAGCCGAGTTGTGGAGGGAGTTGGCGAAGTGGATGGGAGAGGCGCAGGCGTCCCCGGCCTCGAAGATGCTGTCCAGGAGGGAGAGGGTGGCCCCGGTGGCCCCCAGGCCGCTGGCCAGGACCAGGCCGAGTCCCGCCTGTCCGCCGATGGCCAGGCCCGCGTCCTCCATGGCCAGACAGCCCCCCAGGAGGGCCATGCGGCCGAAGGTGTCCACGCGCCGCAGGGCGCGGCGGGGCAGGAAGCGCTCCAGGGGAGCCGTGTCAGCCCGATGGGCCGCGATTTCCACCGGCCCCTGCCCCGTGGGCACCACCAGGCTTCCGGGTTCCACCCGGCCCCGCTCCATGGCTTCCGCCAGGGCCTGACGGCCACAGCCGAAGCCCCCGAGCACACCCATGCCCTGGATCCACACGCTCATGGCAGCTCCTGCCCGAAGAGGAGGGCAGCATTGTTGCCCCCGAAGGCCAGGGACAGGGAAAGGGCACTGGAGCCCGTCACAGCTTGGACCCGCTCCGAAGGCTGACTGCCGATTTCGGGGTCGGGCGTGGCAAACCCGGCACTGGCCGGGATCCAGCCCGCCTCCAGATTGGCCACCGTGAAGGCGGCCTCGATGGCCCCCGCGGCCCCCAGGGTGTGGCCGGTGTGACCCTTGGTGGAGAAAAAGGGCACGCCCGGCAGGAGGTCGGCGATCACCCGGCCCTCCACCCGATCGTTGTCCGGGGTGCCGGTACCGTGGGCGTTCACGAAGGCCACCCCCCCGGTCCGGTCCCCCAGGGCCGCCCGGATGGCCCGACGGAGTCCAGCCCCCTCCGGATGGGGGGCCGTCTGGTGATGGGCGTCGCAGGCCACACCATAGCCCAGGACCCGCGCCCTCGCCTTGGCCTGGCGGCGCCGGCGGCTTTCCTCGGATTCCAGGACCAGCAGCGCCGCCCCCTCCCCGAGGTTGAGGCCCTTGCGCTCCCGGTCGAAGGGTCGGCAGGGACCGGGATCCACGATCTTCAGGGCGATGAAGCCGTCAAGGGTGATGCGGCTCAGCTCATCCGCCCCCCCCGCCAGCACGAGATCGCAGAGCCCGGCACGGATCCAGGAGGCGCCGATGCCGATGGCATCGGTGCCGGAGGAGCAGGCGTTCACCACGGTCTGGCTTGGCCCGGTCAGGCCCAGGGTCCGTGAAAGTACGGCAGCGGGATTGTTCCGGGCCACCTTCTGGAGGGGGCCGAGGTCCGGATCCAGCCCCTTCCGGAAGGCCTCACAGAAGGATTCGTTGCTGAGGGCACACCCCACGGTCGTGCCCACGCAGACCCCCACCCGGAGCCCCGCCAGATCAGCCTTCTCCAGCCCCGCGTCCGCCAGGGCCTCCCGGCAGGCCGCCAGGAGGAGGGCGCTGGTGCGCAGCAGCTCGGAGGGGTGTTCGAAACCCGGGATCTCGAAGACCGGGAAGGGGACCGGATGGGTGGTGATGATCCTTGTGCTGGGCTTGGGCTGGCGCAGTCCTGCCCTCAGGCTCTCCAGGCAGGCCGACAGGGAGCCCCCGGCGGCACAGAGGCAGCCCAGTCCCGTGACCGCCGGCGCCCCCGTCATGCGCTGCGCTTCAGATCAATGAAGTCGGCCAGGGTGCGGACCGAGGCGAAGATCACCCGGCTTTCCTCCATATCCCGGATCTCCACGCCAAAGTGCTTCTGCACCAGCATCACCAGCTCCACGGCATCCAGAGAGTCGAGCCCGACCCCCTCTCCGAAAAGGGGCATGTCCTCGTGGATATCCTCCACCTCCAGGTCCTCGAGGTTGAGCTCGGTCTTGATCAGTCGTTTGAGGGCTTCGGCGGTGGGCATCATCGGCTCCGGCTTCCGTCTCTTCGTTCAGGCGTCGGTGCCCACATATCGAAGAAGTTGAAGAAATGATAAGGGAAGTCCCGGGTGAAATCGGCCAGGGACGAGGCAAAACGCTGAACAAAAGGCTGGAAGGCGACGCTGCGCCGCCCCAGGCCCGGGGGCACCCGCATCACATCAGATATCCCGATGTGGAAGAGGTTCCGGGAGACCTTGCGGGAATGGATCAGGGCCAGAGGGGCCCCGGTGAGGGAGGCCAGCTTGAAGGGACCGTATGGCATGCGCACGGTTCCCCCCAGGAAGTCCACGTCCACCGTGGGGCTGCCGTCCTCCAAGACCCGGTCCCCCATGATGCAGAGGATTTCGCCCCGCTCCAGGACCCGGAGCATGTCCAGGCTGCCTCCCAGGAAGCTGGCGGGGTCCAGGATCTGGAAGGGGGCTTCGCCGGAACCGTGCTCAAAGTACTGGCGGTCCACATCCTCCGGGTTCCGGTGCATGACCACTGTCACCGGGGTGCCCAGTATCTTCAGGGTGGAGAGGCCCAGCTGCCAGCCCCCGACGTGGGCAGTGACCAGGATCAGGCCCTTGCCTTCCGCCAGCAGGGCATCAAGGGTCTCCCGTCCATCCATGGAGGTGGGGAGCACGGCGGGTCCCAGGATGCCCACCGCCGCCCGGTCCACCAGGACCCTTGCCAGTTCACGGCTGAGACGCCAGGCGTCCAGGAGGCGCCGAAGCCCTGTGCGTCCGGGGAAACGGTGGGACAGGTAGGGTCGGCACTTGGCCCGCACCGAGGGCCTGGCCAGGACGTAGTAGAGGGAGACCAGATCCGACAGGACATAGGCCCAGGACCGGCCGCAGAGCCGGATCAGGCCATAGAAGAAGCCGTGCTGCCAGCGGCTTCCCAGGCTCTTGCCGGTCCAGCCGGTGTTCCCCGTCACGGGGCCTCCTGGATGCGCTCCGTCTTCCGGGTGAAGGCCAGGAAGCCCTTGAGGCCCCCCAGGAAGCGCAGCCAGCTGTCCGGTGACTTCCAGAGCATGGTGACGTAGCCCCATAGAACCTTGGGACGCCGGAAGTGGCCCTCGTAGAAGTCCCGGAAGAGCTGTTCGAGGCGTTCCCGGGTCATGCCCTTGGTGACGAACTGGAAGTGCATGCAGTCCATCTTCTCCCAGTCCTCCTCGAAGCTCCCCTCGTCGTGGATCTTGTCGTAGAGGGGTGAGCCCGGGAAGGGCGTGAACTTGGCCAGGTTGAAATCGTCGATGGGCAGGGAGAATACGTAATCCATGCTGCGCTGGATGCTCTGCTCGGTCTCCCCGGGGAGGCCGATCATGAGGAGCCCCTTGGTGCGGATCCCCGCAGCCTTGATCATGCGGATACGCCCCGCCAGCATGTCCAGGTCCGGGTTCTGGCGGTGGTGCGAGAGGAGTTCCTGGTCCCCGGACTCGATGCCCAGGCTCATCATCCAGCAGCCCGCCTTCTTCATGTGCCGCACCAGCTTCTCGTCGATGTGCTCGGCCCGCACCGCGCAGTTGAAGCTCATCCCCAGGGGCTTCTCCATCAGGCGGTCGCACAGCTCCTCGACCCGGCCACGATGGAAGGTGAACTGATCGTCGTAGAAGTTGATGTGACGGATGCCGAAGTGCTGGCGCAGGTAGCGCATGTGCTCGTAGAGATACTCCGCCGAGTTGTAGCGGAAGGTGCGCCGGAAAACCGAACGGTCGCAGTAGGAGCAGGCATAGGGACAGCCGCGGCTGGAGATGCAACTGGTGTTGGGCGTAGAGGGGTAGTTGAAGATCGGGAGCTTGTAGGCCCCGGGGAAGCCCTCCAGCTTGTCGTAGGCCGGGAAGGGCAGGCTGTCCAGCTCCAAGGCCTGGGTGCGGTAGCCCGTGAAGAGGGGGGGGGCATCCTTCTGGCGCAGGATGAGCCCCTGGACCGACTCGGCCCCTACGCCGCCGCAGACCAGTAGTTCGTGGAGGGTCTCCTCGCCCTCCCCCACCACGATGAAGTCCACGGCCTCGTAGTCCTCCAGGAGCCTCCCCTTGAGGGCCGAAACATGGGGACCACCGAAGACGGTCTGCACCCCAGGGAGGACTCCCTTGGCCAGTTTCGCCAGCCGAACGCCATCCAGGAAGCTGGAAGTGGTGCAGCTGAAGCCGATGAAGGCGGGCTGCTCGGTCCGCAGGAACTCGGCGATGAGGCTGTCGGAATCGGGACGGGCGAAGCAATCGATGAGGGTCACCGAAACCCCGCGCTGCTCCAGGTAGGCCGCAAGGCTGGCGATGCCCAGGGGGGGCATGAGGTTGGCGAGGCGGGAGACGTCCCGGCCGGCCGCCTCGGCGCTGTAACCCAAGGGGTGGACCAGAAGGATCTTGCGGGGGTTCAGCATGGGGATTCCATCAAAACGGTTTTTCGGGGGCGGTCGTAGCGGATCAGGGTGGGCCAGAGGATGCCTTTGTAGCCCATGCGCTGGAGCACCACCATCTGCTGCCGGGATTTCTCCGGCGGGAAGATGCGATCCCGCTTGCCCCGGAAGGCCTCCTCCAGCAGGGCATTCATGCTCGCGGCCTCCAGCTGGGGCGACTGATAGAAGGGCGGCTCGTGGGGATCATAGTCCTCCCCGAGGAGGCCCTCCTCCTGGGCACGGCGCCGGATGGCCGTACCCGGGAAGATACAGATGCCCGAGTATGCAAAGACCACGGTATGCCGGAGCCGCTCGAGGTTGGCCAAGCCCTCGGCGAGGGTGGCCTTGGTCTCGCCGGGACCACCGAACATCACGAAATGGGCACAGGGGAGGCGTTCCTCCACGAAGGCCTCGTTGACCCCCACCACATCATCGAAGGTGAAACCCTTGTTCAGGGCCGCCAGGGTCAGGTCCGTGCTGGCGTCCGTGCCCAGCTCCGCGGCGAAAAGCCCGGCCCGCTTCATCAGGGCCACTTCCGGGCGACCGATCCCCTGGGGACGGATATAGCAGGACCAGGAAACCCGCAGCTCCCGGCGGAGGATCTCCTCCACGACCTCCAGGTACCGCCCCTCGCCATCGTTGAAGACGCTATCGGTGATGAAAACCTTCGGTGAGCCGTGCTCCCGCTGAAGCCGCTCCAGATCATCGACGACCTCCCGCGGGTCCCGGAAGCGGTACCGTTGCCCCTCAAGGTTCGGATAGCTGCAGTAGGTGCAGGCGAAGGGGCATCCCCGCTTGGTCTGCAGGTTCACCAGCCCGGACCGCTCCACGTAGAAACGCACCAGCTCCGGGTCGAAGCGGGGGGACAGCATTCCCGCGACCTCCCTGGCCCGACGCACCCGCGCCACCGGCCTTCCCGCCGCCAGCTCCGCCAGAAGTTCCACCATCTGGACCTCCCCCTCCCCGACCACGCCGAAGTCCGCCCCCGTGAAGTCCAGGAGCTCTTCGGGCATCAGGGAGAAGGCCGCACCGCCCAGGATGACCGGCACCTGGGTGCAGGTCTTCACCAGGGTCACCACCCGACGCACCAGTTCCGGGTAATGGGTGGGGGTCAGGGAGTCGCAGTTGTCCAAGTTCCGCATGGAGAGCCCCACGAAATCCGGGGCAAAGGCCCCGAGGGCTTCCTTCAGCCGGGTTTCGTCCATGCCCAGGGCCAGCAGATCGCATTGCTCCACTTCATGCCCCGCCGCATGGAGGGCCGAGGCCACGCAAGCCATCCCCAATGGATAGACCGGATAGGGTTCAGTAGCCAGGTTGGTGGAGAGCAGCCAGACCCTGCTCACAACGCTCGCCCTCGATATAGACCTTTCACGTCGACTCCATGCCCTCCAGCATAACGGCCTCCCGCTCGCGCACGCCAGGTTTGACAAGCTTTCGCGGCCCCTTCATGATCCCGGGATGATCCTTCCGCTCTCCATCGCCCACCTCGTTGCGCTGGGCGTCCTTAAGCTCGTCATCATCCTGCTCTTCATCTCTCCGCCCTGGGCGGCACTGCCACTGGGCCTTTATGTGCTGTTCTGCGCCTTTGCGCCCCTCTTCCCGCGCTTCGGATTCTTTCTCCCCATCCTGAGCCGCGGCTCCCGAAAGCAGCCCAGGGTGGCCCTCAGCTTCGACGATGGCCCGGACCCCGAGGTGACCCCCAGGGTCCTGGACCTGCTGGATCAGCATGGCGTGAAGGCGGCCTTCTTTCTGATCGGGGAGAAGGCGCAGGCCCACCCGGAACTGGTGAGGGAGATCCTCCGGCGGGGCCATGAGGTGGGCAACCACTCCTGGCATCACTTCCCCTTCCTCATGCTGAAGGGTCGCAGGACCCTGCGTCAGGAAATCGCCAAAGGACAGGAGATCCTCAAGACCTTCGGGATCCTGCCCGTGGCCTTCCGTCCCCCGGTGGGGGTCACAAGCCCTGCCCTCTGGCGCATCCTCATCGAAGAGGGGATGTTCTGCCTCAATTTCAGCCGCCGGGCCGGGGATATGGGGAACCGGCGCATCCGGAATCTCGCCGCTCGCCTGCTGGACAAGGTGCGCCCCGGCGACCTCCTCCTGCTCCACGATGTGCGTCCCCCGGAGGGGGGGACCGATTATCTCCTCCAGGAGTTCGAAGCGGTCCTGGCGGGGCTGAAGGCCCGGCAGCTGGAGGTCGTGCCGGTGTCGACCCTGGTGGGGCGCCAGATCATGAAGCGGGAGGCGGTCAGCGGCAGCGCTGCGGAGGCCTTCTATGACGATCTGGCGGCCACCTACGATCACGAGCAGTTCGAGACCGGAGTCTCCCTGGCCCGTCGCACCGAGCAGGCCCTCTTCGAGGCCCGGCTCCCGGCCCTCCTGAGGGGCGGGGAGCGGGTCCTTGAAATCGGGGCCGGCACGGGCATCTTCACCCTGCCCATTGCTGCGAAGGCCGGGGAAGTGCTGGCGGTGGACATCTCCCGGAACATGCTGAACCTGCTGGAGGCCAAGGCCAGAGCGGCGGGCGTCCTGAACATCCGCACCCTGGCCGCAAATGTGGAGGAGAGCCCCCTGGAGGGCCCCTTCGATCTCGTCTGCGCCTTCTCGGCCCTGGAGTACATGAAGGATCTCTCCTCGCTGATCCAACGACTGGGGCCCCAGATGGCACCCGGTGGACGGATCTACCTCCTGACCGCCAGACGCTCCCTCTTCCGCTTCTTCACCCAGATGGGCAACGCCATGCGCCAGGGGCTCTGGCTCAGGGCCCGCAGCCGCCGGGAGATGACCCGGATGCTGGAGGCGGCGGGCTTCGAGGTGGTCTCGATCAAGGGGCACCTGCTGCGCTGCCTTATCTCCGGGGGCATGCTCCTGGAGGTGGAGGCGCGCTGGCCGGACGCCGGGGATTGAAATGAACGCGCCGCCCAAGGGCCAAATCCCCGTGCATCCCCGTTCATCTCCGGCGAAAAAGCCATTGGCCGGGGATGAACGGGGATGCACGGGGATGAGGGAAGGCAAGGCTGCGCCTTCAGTCCTCCTCGTCATCCCCGTCTACAACCATGCGCGCACGCTGCGGCGGGTGGTGGAATCGGCTCTGGGCGAGGGTTTTGCGGTGCTGGTGGTGGACGACGGCAGCACGGACAGGCCGCTGGAGACCCTGAAGGACCTGGAGGTGCACACCCACCGCCTGGAGCCCAATCAGGGGAAGGGCGCCGCCCTGCTGGCGGCCGCCGGGATCGCCGAAGGGCTGGGCTTCGAAGCCATCCTGACCCTTGACGCCGATGGTCAGCACGACCCCCGGGAGGCCCAGCGCCTGGTGGCCGCCGCCTCCGACTGGCCCTGCCTGGTCCTGGGCACCCGGGCCATGGAGGGCCCCGAGGTTCCTGGCTCCAGCCGTTTCGGCCGCAGCTTCTCCAACTTCTGGGTCCGATTGGAAAGCGGCCTGAAGCTCCAGGACACCCAGAGCGGCTCCCATGGAGCTGGCCACCGCCATCGGCCTGGGGGTCTTCCTCGGGGCCCTGCCCATCATCCCCTTCGGCATCGCCCTCATCCTCTATGTCCACCACCGCCTGCACCTCAACAAGCTGGCGGGGGTGGCAGCCAGCAATGTCTGCGTGGCCCCCTTCGTACCCTTCCTCTGTATCCAGGTGGGCTATTTCATGAGACAGGGGCGCTGGTGGACCGACTACTCCCGCCACAGCCTCCTGAACGAAATTCCCCTCCGGCTCCTGGAGTGGGCCCTGGGTTCGCTGGTGGTGGGCCCCTTGCTGGGACTTGCGCTGGCGGTGCCGAGCTATTTCATCGTGAAGGCCTGGAGAAGATAGGCCTCAGCCCTATTTTCTGCGGCCGCCGTGGAGAGGCCACCCCAGGCACGGAGTCCGAGACCACCCATCAGGACAAGGCCAAACACGCTTACGATGCGGCATTCAAGAGCCACCATCTGGGCGCCGGAGCGAGGCCAGCACCCCATCCAAGGGCTGCACCATGTGGCTTTTCATATCGGCCAGGATGGCCCGCCGAACTGGAGGAAGGAGCACAAGGGCCCTCAGCAGGGTGTTCTTCAGCCGAATTCCCCATTGCCGCTGGGGGAAGTCATAGAGGCCGTGGGCCTTGTAGTAGCGATGATCTCCCACAAAGGGGAAACGCAGCGGTCCCCAGATCTCATCCCGGAAGATCTTTGCCCCAGCCACCCCCAGGAAGGTCCGGGGTGCCTCATACCCCGCCTGGTGGCATTCCACGGCCCTCTCGACCGCGCCCCGGATGGCCCCGTCAATGACGACAGCATCCCTGGATTCGTCCGTCACCACCGCAGCCAGATGGCCCCCGCCGAATTCCTCCATACCGACCATGATCTGCCGGAGATTGGCATGGTCCGAAAGGGGGCCTGACACAAGATAGACCACCTGCTTGCCCACGGCATTGGGCTGGTGGGTGTCCAGGAAACGCCGGTCGATGAAGGTCTTGGCCCTGGCTGACCAGTATCGATCCCGGATGGCGTAGGCCCAGACCACGATATCGGCCTGGCGCAGCTTTTCGCGGTAGACGGCCTTCACGCCGTCGCTATCCCCGTAGATGCACTGGTTGTCCAGCCCGCAGCGGATGCAGCCCTGGCATCCCCCTTTCATGGGGAGGACATTCAGATCCACCAGTTCCGAGGTCCCGTCGAAGAGCGTCTGGAATCGCTCCGCCATGGCCCGGATTCCGCTCCCCGGGGCGCCGTCCGTAACGATGAGGAGCTTCAGCCCCCCGGAAGCCACAGGAACGCCTCCGCCCCTGGGGGTATAGGCATAGTCCCAGGCGGGCCTGGGTGCGGTCTCCCGGTGGGGGAGTTCCCCGCTGGCCGCGCGCTTGAAGGCGATGCGGCCGAAGCTCTCGATACGGGCCCGCTCCTCGGCCTTGGTCAGATCACGCATGGCCGCGGAGTACACCCCGCAGATGCCCATACCCCAGTCCTCGGCCATTCCCCGGACGTACTCCAGGGCCGTATGGTCGAACCAGTGGACTGAACTGGAAAGCAGCAGGGCGGGCTTGCCGGAGAAGGCCTCCATCAGCCCTCGTTCTTCCACCAGTTCAAAGAACCGCTTGTAGTCGGCATGAACCAGGCAGACATAAAGGGGGAAGGCGAAGATGACCGCATCCGCCGCCTGGACCTTGGCTGCCAGGGCCTCCAGGGCATCTCCATCCCTCTCCAGGGTTCGGATGCTGGTGGCCACATGCAGCTCCTCGAAGCTATGCTCCGGAAACTTCAGTGCAAGGAATCGGACATAACGGAGAGTGAGGCTGCTCTCCCCCTTGGGGCTCCCACCCAGAACCAGGATATGCATGGTCACTTCCTTTCCCAATGGCGCACGCAGCGCGTGGCCCACAAAGTCCAGGGAATGCGCCATGAAGGTTCCGAAATTGAAAAGCCCAGGACCCATCAGCGCGCTGGCGAACTCCCCTCCTCCAGCCGTCTTTCCATCTCTGCGATCCGCCGAAAGGGTTCCAGCCCCTTTTCGTACAGCGCAATCCCGCGACGGATGGTCGTCAGGAGTTCCTCGAAGTGGACGGGCTTGGACATGAAAAAGTGGATCTGGGCCTCATTGACTGCCGCAACCAGATCCGCAAAGTCCATGTGTCCACTGACCATCATCCGGATCGTCCTCGGCGCACAGGAGGCGGCCTCCCGGAGCAGATCCACTCCGGACATGCCCGGCATGCGCTGGTCGCTGATGATCATCGCAAGGCATTCAGCCACACCACCTTCCCGCAGAAGATTCAGGGCCGTTTCGCCACAATCCGCCTGGATGACCTGGTAATCCTCCTCCAGCATCATCGCCATGGATTCTACAATTAATGGTTCATCATCAACAACCATCAGCGTATGCCTCTTCACCGCTTCACGATGGGACTCCAGGGCCCTCAGCTTGGCAATGTCGATGGCCACACGCCCTCCTTCACCCCAGGGTCCCGGCCTTCGAGGCCGATTGCTCACTTCCCACATCGACCCCGGAAGTCTACCCCATTAGTCGGCGTCAAGGGTGGAAGGGTAGAAAAACCCTGACTGCCGTGCCCTCGTCCGGGCGGGACTCAATTTCAATCCATCCGCGATGGTCCTCAATGACCTGGAAGGCCACCGCAAGTCCCAGACCAGCCCCCTGACCGACGGGGCGAGTGGTGAAGAAGGGTTCAAAGACCTTGGCCTTAACTGAAGCCGACATTCCGCACCCGTTATCCGCGATGGTCACATAGACCCCCGTGTCGTCCTCCAGGAGACTCGCGGTCAGGGTTCCCTGGAATTCAGCACCCGCCAGCTTCGCCCGGTCCTCGATCCCTCGACAGGCATTGTCGAGGATATTGAGGAAGGCCTGATTGACCTGAGAGGGGGTGCACAGGAGTTGTCCCGGCCCTTTGAACTCCTGGACGAAATGGATGGCGGGATGCTTGGCCTCGACCAGCCGTAGCGCCAACTCAAGCCCCTTCGCCAGTGGTACCTCCCGCCTGCCGCTTTCTCCGAGCCTGGAGAAGAGCCTCAGGTCCTGCACAATGGTGCGCACCCGGGCGCACCCCTCCAGAATGCGTCGAAGGGAGGCCTCGAAGGCCGTGAAGTGCCGTTCGAGGTAAGCAAGGGATTCCGGGTCGTCATCCGCCAGGAGCTCGACGAGTTCGCGTTTGAACCTGGCCAATCCATTTTCCAGGGACTTCGCCCCCAGATGCATGAAGTGGGTGGGATTGTTGATCTCGTGAGCCACCCCAGCGACCATGGTGCCCAGGGCCGCCATCTTCTCGTGCTGGATGATCGTAAGCTGGGCCTCCCGGAGGGCGTTCTCGAACATCCTCATCTGAGTGATATCCGTAATGAGCTCAAGGGAGCCCAGGAATTCACCACTTTCGCTGGACAGGTGGGATACCGAGAGAAGGACATCCACCACCGAACCATCCTTCCGGCTCAGCTGAGTCTCGGTGATCGCCAGGGGTCTGCCCCGCCGGTGCTCCGCCTGCTGCTCCAGAAGAGCCTCACGGTCTTTCTGGACCACGAAGTCCGTCAGGCTTCTCCCCAGAACCTCATCAGCCTCGCGGCCCAGAATCTGGAGCAGGCGAGGGTTGCAGTATGTGTATCGGTAGCTTGAGTCAGCCATGGCCACCCCCTCGCCCAGCTTGTCGGCAAGGGTCCGGTACCTCGCCTCGCTCTGCTGGAGGGCATCCCGAGCCGCTTTCTGCTCGCTGATATCCTCCTGAATCAACAGGAGGTGCGCCTCATCACCGCTCAGGAAGGAAGTGAAGATGGTCGAAATCCAATACTGCCTCCCGAAGGAGGACGTCACCTGCACCTCAAGGTGCTGTTCCTCTCCCAGGAGAATGGCAAGTTCAGCCGCCTCGAGCAATCCGCTGCGTTTCCAGGATTCCAGCTCCCGGAAATTCTGCTGGAGCAACTGCTCGATCGAGCACCCGACAATCCGCGCAAGGGCAGCATTGGCGGCGACGCAGCGCCCGGTCGAAGCCCGGAAGACGGCGACCCCGATGGGGGCAGCCCTTAAAAGCTTCTGGCTCATCTCCAACGCGTCCCGGAGACGCTGCTCCGCGAGCTTGCGGGCGCTGATATCCAGCATCACGCCCACCAGGCCCGCAGCCTCCCCCTTCGCATCCAGGAAAGCAGCTTTATAGAAGGCGACCTCATGGCGCGTCCCATCCGCGTACTCCGCCTGGGCCTCATAGTTCTGGATCCCCGGAGAATGGAAGAGGGCCAGGTCCTGCTGGTGGTAGTGCTCCGCCAGTTCCCGGGGTGCCACATCATAGGCCGTGGCTCCGATGATCTGTTCTCTCGGCTTCCCCAGGTAGGCTTCAAAGGCTGTGTTGCAGCCGAGGTATCTTCCTTCCGCATCCTTGTAGAAGAGGGGGCAGGGGATCGTGTCCACCAGGGTCCGCAGAAAGGGTGTCTCCGGAGGAGCCTCGGGTTCAAGGGGTTGGACCATCTCCAGCAGGCCCAGGACCCGGCCAGCGCGGTCCCTGGCAGGCCATGTCAGGGCCAGGACACGAAGAGGGCGGCCGTCCTGTCGCCTGTATTCCCATTCGGGTGCCTGGGGAGCTCCCCCAGAGGAAAGCAGATCCTCCCGGTTCCGGCCTTCGAGCTCCCCTTCGGCGTACCCGAGCATGGCCCTGAAGGCGGCGTTCGCCCGGAGGATCCTCCCGGCCCCATCCGACAGGAGCACACCACGCGGACTCGCACCAAAGGCGATATCAAACCATTCTCCGCCTGCCCCTCCAGGGGAGGCCGGGAAGGCTGGCGGGAGAGGAGACATGGGAAGCTTTCAGCAACGCGGACGTGTTCGGCCGCCGCATCATCCCATGCATCCCCAGGGTCAATCAATCGGGACCTATGAACCCTCAGCGGAAAGGGAAAGGGCACTGACGAAGCGGGAGCGAACTGCCGATAGAAAGGGAAGGAGGCGTGCCATGGATATCAGCGCCATCCCCTTGACCCCCGTCCCAGCCCTTGCCCCGGCCACCGTAGGCTCCTCCTGGCAGCAGCTCCCGGCTGCGGCCCAGACACCTCAGGTCAATGCGGTCACTGCCAACTCCGTCCAGGTCCAGGTCCCAGGCTCCGCAGCCAGCTTCCCCGATCTTTTCCAGGCTGCGGCGCTAGGAAGTCCGGCATTAGTGCCGGAGGCGGGCCAGAGCCTGCAGGCAATGTTCCGGGGCGTCTATATGGCGCCTGTCGTGGCCCGTTTCTACGCGGCACCTTACCGGCGCGGGCTCTCCGCCACCGCAGCGGAATCCCTGGAGGAGATCGCGGCCACGATGGCAGCGGCAGCGCCGACGGAATACGCCAATGGCCAGCCCTTCAACCCCAGCGAATCGGGAAGGCATGCTGAGATTCCCGAGACCGCAAGCGCCCACCTCCATCGCTTGGCCGGCAGATTCGGGTTGGTGCTCACGGAGGAACAGCTTGTGTCAGCCACCTACGGCGCAGTGGCACGCCACAGACTGGATGTGGTGGCCTGAAGGAATCAGCCCTTCAGGGTCTTGGCCACCGCCTCGACCTTCTCCCGGGAGTAGAAGCAGCAGATGCCCCGCTTGGAATCGGGCTGTAGGTCAGCGGCCTTGACGGCCTCCTTGAGCTTCTTTTCGGGCAGGCCCAGCTCCTTGGCCCAGTTGGTGAGGCTGCGAAGGTCTTCGGTGGTCATGGGAATCCTCATGCAGTTACTGAAGCAACACAGATTGGGATGCTGGGGTAGCTTCATTTGTTCCGAGACAAGGCAGCAGGCGCTGCCCCCCGGCATCACGAGAAGGTGCGGACCAGGGGCCCTTTATAGCCCAACTGGCTGGCCCTTCGCAGGCACTCCCGAGCCTTTTCCCGGTCCTTGGGAATGCCCTTAAGGTTTCCCCCCAGGTGGTAGCTTCCGACGATGGCCCACGCCTCCGGAACGTCGTATTTGGTGCACAAAATGAGGTACTGGGCACTCGAGATATCGACCCCGCGGTCCAGAGGGACCCCAAGCCTAGCAAGGGCGGTAAAGACCGTCGGCTTCGAATATCCGGAATAGTCGGTTAGCAGCATGTAGCCAAGGTAGAAACGAATGGCCTGCTGAGCATTCGGGGAAGCATTCGACTGTGTTGTCGGATCGAAACTCTCGGCCAGTTTGAGATAGAACTTGGCATTGGTCTGCCTGTAGTCACTATCAATCACCGTCGTCGCTTTCAACCAGAACTTACGTGCTGACGCGGCGTCCCCAGCCTTGAGGAATCGATCCCCTAAGGCCTCCAGTTCGGCGGGATTGTTTGTTTCCATAGCCCTGGCCAACTCTTCTCCCGACTCCGCCGCTCCCGATTCTCCATACACTTCGCTATCCGCTGGCGTCAGGCTCGCATAGTCCGTCACCAGCGCCCGGTAAAACCACTGGTTCCCATTCCGATCCAACGAGGCGATCCTTGCCAGCAAGTCGCTTTTGACATCCAATTTATCACCCATAGAATTGGGCTCCCAGCTTCTGTAGCGGGAATTGGACAGGTAGGCCGGCGAGACCTCCGTCTTGTACAGATTCTGAACATCCCATGTAAGGGCCCGATCCGGCGCTCCGTAGCCGTGCCCGGTAATGAAAGCAGAGATATCACCAAGGGAATCCATGTTGTTCTTGGCCAGCGACACGAAGTGACGCTTGCCCTCCAGCACGCGGTTGTTCAGGATCAGCAAATCGGCTACCTCCATCTGGCACCCCGTATCCGAAGGGTCCTTCTCGGCAGCCCTGCACATCCAGTCCAGGGCCTTGGAGGGGTTCGCGGGCACCCCATGACCAGACCGATAGGCCTTGGCCAGGAAGATCATGCCTTTGACATTGCCAAGTTCAGCAAGCCTGGAGGCCAGGCGGAAACGGATCTCAGGTGTCTCTCCGGATTGGTCCAGGATCCCGGCAACCTCCTGCATAGCCCGCTGGCGGACCTCCGGGTCCAGACTCCCAACGCCTTCGTAAAGTAGCTGGCTATGGGAAGGCATCACCTCGGGCGCGCGACTTGGCCATTCAAGCTTTCTATGTTTGAAATAGTATGCATTAAGGTTGGCTGATAACTCTGAATTTCGGCTAAAGAGTGCCTCCACCCTTCGCTCAAAAAAGGAATAGGACACCGCCGCAATCAGCAGCGGGACCCCGGCATACTTCAGCATCTGGGCGAAGTCTATTTCGAAGTGCTCTTTCATCCGTTTCGCCGTGTAGGCAATCAGCAGGATGAGCACAAGGAGCCTGACAAAGGAGAAGAGGACAAAGGGGGCAAACATCGCCCCAAGCATGGCGAGGATGCAGAACCGTTTCTTGAAATCGGCCCCGGCCTCCCGATCGACGGCCCAGGCAACCACGAGTGCCCACAGCCAGCCCAGCGCAAGAACCGCTAAGGGCAGGAGCAGATAGGCTATCCAGTAGTTTTTCACAAACACAAATACGACGGGGTAAATCGCCAACTCAATGAAGGAGTTGGGCGGCGTGGTTGAGTATAGGGCCGCGACCCCGTGATAGAGGATCGCCGACAGAAAGCTCGTGATCCCCAAGAACAGAATGGGCCACAGGAGGGAAGCGAGAATCAGGAAGCCCTGTGCCCTGACGAATCTCCCCCAATCCAATTCATCCCCAAAGGCCTTGAATGGATTGAAAAAACCCTTTCCGACCAGGCTCTTTACCCGGATCCATTCAGGGGAGGGTTCCGGGGAAACAGGATAAAGTTCGATGGCGTGACTCGCCTCTGCAACGACAGATGCACTCGGCTCTGGACTTGGTGGCGAGGACCTGGGTCGGAGTGCTGGAACATCCGCCAATTCGATGACAAATGGTCCGGACGGGAGTATCTCGGGGTTTTGCTCTGACGTCTGCCCGTCTGCGCTGGATGTTTGTTTGGTCGTCATTTTGGCGCCTTCATGATCAGGATGAGGTCTAGGGATTCCGCCCCTCAACTTCGTCAAAGAAATACTTATTCAACAAGATGCGAAGCTCCTCAGTCGACGGCATGCCTTCGATAATCAGAGGAGCTTTCGGAGCTTCGAAGAGGATGTAACCATACCCGCGGGTCTTCTTCCGATGAACCGTCTGACCGCCCACCTTCATCACGGCAGCGTCGATAACCTGCACCGAGACTTCCGGGTGCGAGCGCCGCAACTCGTGCCGGACATTTGCCACGTTCAGACGAAAGAGCTCACAGGCCCTGATGAAGGATCCTTCATGATTCTCGAGCTCGGCCCTGGGAGGAAGGAACACCAGCACCGTCCGGCACTGATCCGAGACCACGAAGGGCTGAGCATCTGAAGAAAAGTCCATCCTGGCGGGCAAAGCCTCGCTAGCCACTGGCGGAGGCGCACTCGACTGCGGTCCCCTAGTCCCCGCTACCGAATCAGGCTTGGGGCCAAGCAAGAACAATCCGAAGATAACAGCCACAACCAACGCAAATGCCCCCAGACAGAGGGGAAGCGATCGACTAACGCCCGCCCTGTCAACCTCACGATTTTCCTTGCGGCTGGCAGACTCGGTTTCTGCGGGCGACGCTGCGTCAACGGCCCCTCGCCTCAAAGAGCGCTTCTCGCTCTCATTCCGCAGGAATTCGTATGCTTTGCCGATGGATCGGATTCGAACTTCCGCCTCGGCATGAAGTTCGGAACCCGGGAGAAAACGATCGGGGTGCCAGATCAGGACTAGCCTCCGATGGGCCCGCTGTATCTCAGGCAGAGTGGCATCCGGCCTGACCTCAAGCAGTGCACAACAGTGGATATAATTCATCTCGGCAGTCATGGGTGATTACTAAGTTCTCCTTCCAGGCGCAGCGGTCTCGAATCTCCCAAAGCAACCCGATCAGCCTCCCTCGAGACAACGGACCCTTCCTGCCCTCTGGTGGTCATAACCTCGACTATAGTCACCGACAATGACACTCCTTCAAGGACGCCGGTATACCCGGTAGCCGTCCCAGGAGTTGGAGGACCCATCGGCACCCCTGGCTCCACGCGCATAGGGACTCGAGACTCCTCGCATGAAATACAAATCGGTCATCTCGTTTGCCCTCCAGGTGGTTCGCATGATGGTGAAGGAATCCTGCGACCCCTTGTGATAAATCGTCAGATAAATCCTCTGGAGACCATCCGCATTCGTCACATCCCACGAAAACAAATCCATGGCTTCAGGTTCAATCCGCTCAGGGAGCACGGGAACCCGCTCGCGCCATTTGTGAACAAAGTCCATGAAATAGCTGCGATTGGTATAGTTCGACTCGATTTCCGGAGATTCGTGCAGAAGAGTCCGAACGCCATCGTCGGTTTGAAGCAACTGGCTGACTCGACGAAGCTGCCCCCAACGATCAGCAAGTGCTGTCCTTGAGGGCCCGCTTGAGGTGCTGGGCGGCTTCGGAACCACCGTTTGTGCCGCAAGCGAACAGCCCAGGAGCATCGCACAAAGCCATCCCGACAACCCCATGAATCACCCAACACTCCGGGACCACCCCGTCCGGGAATAATAGCAGGGCTTCGATTAAGCGTTAAACAACTTCGTTTTGCCGGCCACAGCCAACCATTCGTCGATACTCCATATACGCTCACAACGAGGGGTGGCCTCGAATCCACCAGGACGACAGGATGATGATTCGCTTGATCTACACTTGGTCAAACAGCCCCAGAAAGATTACGATACCAAATTGATATTCATCACAAAGACACCCCGAGGTACGGCCTCAGATAATCCCCCGTCACGCTCCCCTTCACCTTCACAACCTCCTCGGGCGTCCCCTGGGCGATGATCTGGCCTCCGGCGCCGCCCCCTTCGGGGCCCAGATCGATGATCCAGTCGGCGGTCTTGATGACGTCCAGGTTGTGCTCGATGACGATGACGGTGTTGCCGGTCTCTACGAGGCGGTTGATCACTTCCAGGAGCTTCTGGATGTCCTTGAGGTGCAGACCTGTGGTGGGTTCGTCCAGGATGTAGACGGTCTTGCCGGTGGCCCGCTTGCTCAGTTCCTTGGCCAGCTTGACCCGCTGGGCCTCGCCCCCGGAGAGGGTGGTGGCGCTCTGGCCCAGGCGGACATAGCCCAGGCCCACGTCCGTGAGGGTCTGGAGCTTGTTGGCCAGCACCGGGATGGGGCCGAAGAGCTGGAGGGCCTCCTCCACGGTCATGGCCAGCACGTCCGAGATGCTCTTGCCCTTGTAGTGCACCTCCAGGGTCTCGCGGTTGTAGCGCTTGCCCTTGCACTGCTCGCAGGTGACGTAGACGTCCGGCAGGAAGTGCATCTCGATCTTGATGACGCCATCCCCTTCGCACTTCTCGCAGCGCCCGCCCTTCACGTTGAAGCTGAAGCGCCCCGGCGTGTAGCCCCGGGCCTTGCTCTCCGGGAGCTGGCTGAAGAGCTCCCGAAGGGGTGTGAAGAGGCCAGTGTAGGTGGCGGGGTTGCTGCGGGGCGTGCGCCCGATGGGGGCCTGGTCGATATCGATGACCTTGTCGATGGCCTCAAGACCCTTGATGGCCTTGTGCTTGCCGACCACGTGGGCCCCCTGGTGGAGCTGGTTGGCCAGGGCCTTGTAGAGAATCTCGTTCACCAGGGTGCTCTTGCCGCTGCCCGAGACCCCGGTGATGCAGGTGAAGATCCCCACCGGGAACTTCACGTTCACATGCTTCAGATTGTTCTCCGTGGCCCCCAGGACTTCCAGGTGGCCCCGCTCGGCCTTGCGGCGTTTCTTAGGTACCGGGATGCGGTCCTTGCCGGAAAGGAAATGCCCAGTAATGGAATCCGGATGGCAGCCCACTTCCTCCGGCGTGCCCTGGGCCACCACCCAGCCGCCGTGCTCCCCAGCCCCTGGCCCCATGTCGATGAGGTGATCCGCCTCCTGCATGGTCTCCAGGTCGTGCTCCACCACCAGCACGGTGTTGCCCAGGTCCCGCATCTCCTTGAGGGTGTTCAGCAGCTTGTGGTTGTCCCGCTGATGGAGGCCGATGCTGGGCTCATCCAGCACGTAGAGCACCCCCTGGAGCTTGCTGCCGATCTGGGTGGCCAAGCGGATGCGCTGGCCTTCGCCGCCGGAAAGGGTGGCGGCACTGCGGTCCAGGGTCAGGTACCCCAGGCCCACATCGTCCAGGAAGCCCAGGCGTTCCTTGATTTCCTTGAGGATCTTTTCAGAGATCACCGCATCCCGGCCCTCCAGGTTCAGTTCCTGGAACCAGCGCAGGGACTCCCGCACGCTCTTCTGCACCACGGCGGCGATGTGCTCGCCCCCCACGAAGACACTGAGCACTTCGGGCTTCAGGCGCAGCCCCCCACAGGTCTCGCAGGGGATGACCCGCATGGATTCCTCCATCTCGGCACGGATCTCCTCACTGGTGGTCTCCCGGTAACGGCGCTCCAGGTTGCCAATGATCCCTTCATAATTATGAGTAAACTCGTAGCGACTCTTCTTGCTTTCATAGGTGAAGCGCATGGCCTTGCGGGTGCCGTGCAGGACGATCTGACGCACCTCCTCGTCCAGCTTCTTCCAGGGGGTGTCCAGGCTGAAGCGCATGGCCAGGGCCAGCTGCTCCATCATCTGGGCCCGCCAGCCGTCGTCCTTGACACTCTTCCACCCCGAGGCCTGGATGGCTCCCTGGTTGATGCTCAATTCGGGGTTGGGGACGATCAGCTCTTCGGCGAACTGGCGCTTGAAACCCAGGCCATCGCAGGTGGGGCAGGCTCCGAAGGGGGAGTTGAAGGAGAAGCTGCGGGGCTCAAGGTCGGGAAGGCCAAGGCCGAAACGGGTGCATTTGACGTTGTTGCAGGCCAGTTTGGAGGAGAGGAGCTTTTCGGTTCCATCCACATCAAGCAGCGCCGAGCCCTCCGCCAGGTTGCAGGCGATCTCCAGGCTGTCCGCCAGCCGGCTCTGGATGGCGGGGCTCACCTTCAGGCGGTCGATGACCACTTCGATGGTGTGCTTCTTCTGCTTGTCCAGGTCCGGCAGCCCCTCGGTGAGGTCCAGCATCTCGCCGTTGACCCGGGCCCGGATGTAGCCCCGCTTCATGAGGTCCTGGAGCATCTTCTTGTACTCGCCCTTGCGGGCCCGCACCACCGGGGCCAGGATCTGCACCCGGCTGCCCTCGGGGTGGGCCAGGATCTGGTCCGCCATTTCCTGGATGGTCTGACTGGCGATGGGCTGACCGCAGGCCATGCAGATGGGCTTGCCGGTGCGGGCGTAGAGGAGGCGCAGGTAGTCGTAGATCTCCGTCACCGTGGCCACGGTGGAGCGGGGGTTGCGGCTGGTGGTCTTCTGCTCGATGGAGATGGCCGGGGAGAGTCCCTCGATGCTGTCCACATCGGGCTTTTCCATCTGATCCAGGAACTGCCGGGCGTAGGCCGAGAGGCTCTCGACGTAGCGCCGCTGCCCCTCGGCGTAGAGGGTGTCGAAGGCCAGGGAGGACTTGCCGCTCCCCGAAAGCCCCGTGATCACCACCAGCTGATTGCGGGGAATCCGGAGATCGATGTTCTTGAGGTTGTGTTCCCGTGCGCCCTTGATGTTGATGAATTCCATGGATTCCTCGACCGATCCCCTTTGGATGCCGTCGGAGGCGGGGGCGCGTTTCGCTTAAATTCTGCCTCCTCCCCGCTGAACCCGCAAGGGGCGAGGGGAGGAGGCAGCCATTCAGGCGGGAATCAGTTCACGCTCACCGAGTAGAGCGCCAGACCGTTGGCCCCCACGTTCTCCAGCCGAATCACGGCCAGCCCTTTGGGGATGGACACGCTCAGGCCCGTGCTATCCGTCAGGCCCGTGCTGCTGGGAAGGGTCACTTCTCCCTGCCTGACGCCATTGAGCCAGACCGCGAGGGTCGTCCCGTCTGTGGCCTTGCCCCGAATACTGAGGGAGCCCGTGAAGGCTGCGTCCGAGTGGGCAGGATAGGCCACCCACTCTCCGGGATCGTTGCCTGCTACACAGGAGAGGGAGTCGATGGTGGTAGCGTAGTCATAGCCTTCCCGAATCTGGTAGCCGCTCCCGCGCCAATCACTGGCGATGATGGACCCGGGCAGGGCCTGCCCCAGGGTCACGGAGGCCCGGCTCTGACCGTTGAGTTGGTCCAGGGCCTTGAACTTGGGGGTGCTTGTGTTCGTGATGTCAGGAGTGAACTCCCACTTGCTGGGCCCCACCAGGGCGTAATACACCAGGAGATCCCCGCCCTGATTCGACCAGGCCTCGTGGGTCTTCACCACCATGTCCTGCATCCGGGCATCGGCATTGATGGCCATGGCTTGGCCGTAGTCCGTACCGGCATCGTAGGAATCCAGGCTGGGTCCGCCCTCGTAGGCGATGTGCTTCAGCCCGTAATTGCCCGCCCAGACCAAAACAGGTGAAGCCTCCGGCGGAATTCCAGATCTCGTTGGCGTACTCGAGGTAGACATGCAGCGTCGGGTCCAGAGGCGGGTATACCGGATTCGCCTCGTAGCTGGTGTAGGGGTTCGTCCCATCGGTGCCATAGCGGCAGGCAAGGGCGATCTTTCGGACATAGTCGTCATCCGCAACCACCGGGATATTCACCCAGAAGTCAGCCTTCAGGGCGTTGCAGAGCTGGATCTGATGTTCCAGGGCCACCCCCGTCACCGAGCTTGACCACACCCCTCCGCCAGGGCCGTTATAGGCAGGACCGGCCTTGTACATGTGAAGGGGGGTCCTCCGATCCGACCAGTTCTGGGTCAGGTTCGAGTTGGTGGCGGTCCAGTCCATCATCCTCACCACACTGACCTTCCCCAGGGCCGCCAGGAAGGGACTGGTGAAAACATCGCTGCCGTCCGTGGCGTAACCCGGACGGTAGAGGTGGAGATCCGTGAAGCCCGTGTTCGTGGCGCTGGTGGCTGTCCGTTTCGTGTTGGTGAGCCTGAGCCCCCCAGAACCGCTGCCCGAAGCGCTGATTGTCACATCGGCGGTGGTGGTGTTGGTGGCGGAGTCATAGATCTTGTTTGAGACAGATCCGCCGTACCACATCACCGATACGTCCGCCTGGCCCTTGAAGGAAAGTCTGTAGGTGCCGTTCACCTGGGCGGGGGTGCCGGTCCAGAACACCGTGGAGGCGTCCGCCGTGGGCCAGCCCAGATCATCGATCCCGCCCACCGCCGTATTCCAGTTGGCCCCATCCTGCCATGCCCGCGCATGCTTGACCGCGTCCACGAAGGCGAAACTCTCATCCCAGTCGTTCAGGAACCAGGTATTCATCCCTACGTGGTTCTTGGTGGCATCATCTTCCGGAAGCAGCGGCAGGGCCGTCGATGGCGTAGCCGAGACCTCAGCGGAGTTGCTGCCCTCACCGGCACTGCTCAGGGCCGAAACCACGTAGAAGTAGGTCGTGCCGTTGTTGAGGCCGGTGTCCCTGTAGGTGGTCGCTGTGGAAGTGGCCAACTGGGTGTAAGACCCAGTGCTGCTGCCGCGCTTGATGTTGTAGCTGGTGGCCCCGGTGCTGGCGTCCCACGCGAGGGATACCTGGCGGTCTACGCCAATGGCGGTGAGTTTCTGGGGAGCAGAAGGGGGTGTGGGTCCCTCCGATCCGCCTCCCCCACCGCAGGCCAAGGCCAGAACAAGGCCACAGCCAGCCAGCGACTTCGATAGTGCTGCCACAGAATCCATGGTCGACCTCCGTCCGACAGTAAAGAAAGGGGATTTCGACGATGATTGGGGCAGCGTAATTTTATTAATTATTAATCAAAAAAAGCCATTCAAGGCCTATCGAACGACCCAGTCTAGGCCGCCGCCCCTGAAGATGCAAGATCCTATGGCTTAACCGAATCAGTCCAGGCCTTTGCCACCCAGGAATTCGTAGTGAAAAACCGCGATTCCATCAAAAGATCCATAGGACAGCATAGGGGCCCTGGCATCCTCCAACACCCGACGGAGCTTGGCCTCGGACTGCCCATGAAAGCTGGTGCGCTTCTCATCGCTGGGAGCGATATTCACGGCGACCACCAGAGGCTTGCCGATGCGGCTGGCATAGGCCAGCTCCCCCTCGACCCCGCTGACCAGGCGCTGGGCTGTGTCCCGGTAGTCCATCAGCACCGCCCCGTCACTGGCATCCAGGATCCATTCGCTCAAGGGGCGGGTGAGCCCCCGCCGCCGCACCTTCACCCGGTCGAACCAGAAGGGGATGCAGGCCTGGAGGCGCAGCCTTCCGCCAAGGGTCTCCCGCAGCTTCTCGAAAAGGTCGAGGTACTGGTTCGCCACCCCCTGGGGGTCCACCTTCCATCGGGGCAGCAGGTAGGGCTCCACATCGAACTGGATGGCCTCCGGAGCAGGTTTGCCCTTCTCTCTCAGGCCTTCTGTGAAGATGCGCGCCTCCCGGGCCACCTGAAGGGCTTCGGCCTGGCCCGGCTCCAGGGCCCAGGCGGAGCGCCCGGCCAGCAGCGTAACGGACACACCGGCCTCCCGGGCCTGGGAGCAGAATGCCCCCAGAGCCTCCGGGCACTCCCGAACCAGATGGGCGCTCTGGAGATAGACCTGGCTCAGCTTGCACTGGCGGGCAAAGGCCAGAAAGGCTTGCGCGTCTTGAGGCTTCCGGACCACATCGGCGTATACGTAGACCGCCACAACCCCGGGCAAGGGGCCAGCAGGCAACGATGCAGGGGTCCGGCAGCCCAGGAAGCTGAGTAAAGCCAAGACTGCCAAGATTCTCCGCACATTCACCCCCCCTAAACTACAATTTAGCCTCAACTATGAATCCAAACGCCCGCCGCATCCTCCTCGCCCTTCTCACCCTCGCCCTCGCCTACTGGGGGCTTTACGTCCTGGACTCGCCCACCGCCGCAAGCCGGGAGCAGGCCCGAGCCCACGGGCTCCAGGAGCAAAGCCAGACCCTCTTCAGGGCAGGGAAATTCACAGAGGCCCTGGTCCCCACCCAGCGCCTCCACCAGGAATTCCCGGACAACCACATCTACATCGAACGCCTGGCCAAAATCCAGAATCACCTCGGCAACTTCCGGGAGGAAGCGGCCCTCTGGGAGAAATACCTTGTGGTGGCCCCCTCTCCCGCCGATGCCTGCCCCGCCATCGGGATCGCCTACGAGAACCTGGGCATGATCCCGGAATCCGTCCACGCGTACGAGCGCTGCCAAGCCATGGAGCCCAAGAACCCGGACCTGGCCTTCCAGTTGGCCCGCTCCTATGAATCCGCCAAGCAGACCGCCAAGGCCAAGGCTATGTATGCCCAGTGGATGCAGAGCAATCCTGGCTACCCCGACTTCAAGATCGGCTTCGCCCGCCTGGAGTTCTTCTACGGCAGCACCGAGAAGGCCAAGCTCCTCATCCAGGAGGTGCTCGCCAAGTCCCCGGAGAATGCGGATGCCCTGCTGGTCTACGGCATGGTCCTCCGGAGCCTGGGGGACAGCACCAAGGCCAAGGAGGTCCTGGAGAAGGGACTGCGACGCAAGCCCGGCTATACGGACTTCTATATCGTCCTGGGAGGCATCGCGGAACATGAGAACCGCTCCAGGGACGCCATCGTCTACTACACCAAGGCCCTGGAACTGAACCCCGGAAAGGCCGATGTGGCCCAGCGCCTCCAGAAGCTCCAGAAGGGGAAGTCCTGATGCGCCGCACCCTCTGGACCCTATCCCGGCTGGCCTTCCACCTCTTCATGCTGCTCTCGGCGGCCTATGCCCTGATCGCCTACATCCCCTTCACCTACCAGGAGGTCATCCGGGGGCACCTGGTGCCCTGGCTCCTGACCTTCGCCCACTGGCATGGGGGAATCTTCTGGGTCGTTCTGATCCTGACCTGGGCCGCGGGCCCACGCCGAACGTCGGACCTCGCTGCGCGAAGCTTCTTCGCCTGCCACAGCCTGGCTGGACTGGCGCTGGTCCTCCGCCCCCTGCTGCCGGGACTGGAGAACGGGACCTTCAGCTTCGCCGCCAGCCTCTGCTTCCTGGGATCCTCCCTGTGGCTTGCCTTCCTGGATCTGGGGCGGGTCATCCCGACCGTGGCCCTGGAGCCCCAGGATGGCGATGAAACCGAAGGGCTCCTCCTCGCCAGTCTGTTGGCCGGGCTCTACGTCTGGGGCCTTTTCCTGATCATCTCCCGCCACTGGACCCCAATGGTGGGGGCGGCCTGGAACCTCGGGGCCCAGCTCCTGCTATTCCTCCTGGTGGGGGTCGTGTTCACCCTCCTCCGCTCCGTGGGGCGGGCCTCCCGCCGCCCAGGCCCCCGGGAGATGTCCCTCCTGGTGGCCATCGGAATCCTGGGGCTGACCTGGATCATCTATGACCTGATCTATGCCGCCATGGCCTTCCAGGGTCCCCTCGCCTGGCTCCACGCCCTCCTCCTTGCCGTTATGGCCGGCCTGGCCTGGATGACCCTGAGCCTCCGGCCGGGGACCAGCGGAGATCCCCTGACGATCCTCCTGCGCCCCCTCCAAGGTTTCATGGGAAAGGGCCTCTGGTCCCGACTCCTCTGGGGTGCCCTGGTCACCCTCCTGCTTCTGGGGCTCTCCCGCAAGGCCCAGGTCTTCGACTGGAACTTCCTCTTCCAGAAGCTGCTGGTGATCCTGGCCTGGGCCCTGGGCTTCGCAGGCTGCCACCGATTGGTTTCCCACCGTGCCCGGAATCGCGGGCGCCTCCTCTTCGCTTCCACCCTGCTGGTTCTGGTGGTCCTGCGCCTTCAGGCCTGGTCGCCCTGGGCCCCGGGCCTGGAATCCGCCCTGGAACTCCAGTCCGGATCCAACGTCTCCACCAAGCTGCTGCGGGAACTCTTCAGCCAAGGATCCTCGAGTCAGGGCTCCATCTACAAGACCCTCCAGGCCAACAGCAACATCTCCCAGGCCGTGCGAACGGATCCCGTCGAGGTGAACCATGTAGAGCACCTGAGCCCGGCCACCGGCTGGCGGCCCCACATCTTCATCGTCGTCATCGACAGCCTCCGACGGGACTACCTGGGCGCCTACAACCGGGAGGTGGCCTTCACGCCGAGAATGGACGCCTTCGCCCGGGAAAGCGTGGTGATGCGGAACGCCTACACGCGGTACGGCGCCACGGGACTTGCGGAGCCCTCCATCTGGGTGGGGGGTATGCTCCTCCACAAGCAGTACGTGACCCCCTTCTACCCCATGAACGCCCTCCAGAAGCTGATCGAGATCGATGGCTACCGGGCCTACGTCTCCGACGACTCCATCCTGGATGTGGTGGTCAAGCCCGGGCCTTCCCTCCGCCACATGGACGTGGGCGTGGGCACCCAGAGCCTTCGCCTGGCCCGCAGCCTCGGGGAACTCCAGAGCCATCTCGGGGAGGCCCAGCAGGGCCCCCTCTTCGCCTACCTTCAGCCCCAGGACATCCACGTATCCGTGATCAATCGGGAGGGGACGCCCCCGGGGGAGACCTTCCCGGGCTTCTATGCCCCTTACGCCAGCCGGGTGAAACGCATGGATGAGGCCTTCGGGCGCTTCATCCAGGACCTCAAGGACCGAGGGATCTACGAGGACAGCGTGGTGGTGCTTACCTCCGACCACGGCGATTCCCTGGGGGAGGAGGGCCGCTTCGGCCACGCCTACACCCTCTACCCGGAGATCGTTCAGATCCCCCTCCTGATCCACCTGCCCCGGCGCATGCAGGGCCTCTGGCGGGATCCCGAACAGGTCGCCTTCAATTCGGACATCACGCCCAGTCTCTACTACCTCCTGGGACACCGGCCCGTGAAGCCCAGCCCCATCATGGGCCGCCCCCTCTTCCTGGAATCCTCAGCCGAGGCCCAGGCCTACCGCCAGGAGCACTTCCTGCTGGCCTCCAGCTATGGCGCGGTCTTCGGCATCCTCGACCAGGCCAAGCATCGCCTCTACATCTCCGATGGTGTGAACTTCGCGGACCACCTCTACTCCCTGGGGGATCGCCCGGTCAGGAAGCCCCTCGGGGCTTCAGACAAGGCCCGCTACGACAAGCTGATCCTGGAACAGATCCAGGCCGTCAATACCTATTACCGCTTCACCCCTCCCCGATAGGATGTCCATGATCCGGCCCACCCTCGCCCTTCTGCCCGCCCTGATTGTGGTGGCCAGCGCCCTGCATGCCCAGGAGAACTCCGACGAGCTTTTCCTCAGGGCCCGCAAGCTCAGCTCGGAGCGCCACCGGGACGAAGCCCGTGCCCTCTGCCGCCAAGCCCTCCAGCGCAGCCCTGACTACCACGACATCCGGATCTTCATGGCCCGCACCTTCGCCTGGGATGGCAGGTACGACGAGGCCCGCACAGAGCTGCGCTACGTACTCGAGCGGGAGCCGAAGAACCTGGAAGCCCGGGAGGCCCTCCTGGATGTGGAATCCTGGTCGGACCGCCCCCAGGAGGGCCTGGCGTCCTGCGAGGAGGGGCTCCGCCTGCTCCCCGGACAGGCTAGGCTCCTCTACCGGCGCGCCCGCTTCCAGAAGACCCTGGGACAGTATGAATCCGCCCTGAAATCCAGCACCTTGGCCCTCCAGTCGGACCCCGATCTCCATGAGGCCCGGCTCCTGAGGGATGACCTCATTGAGCTCAACCAGCGATCCAAGGTCGGCCTCGACTACAGCTATGAGCACTATGACAAGACCTTCAGCGCTCCCTGGCACCTCGCGGCCCTCAGCCTGGGACACCGCTTCGACTTTGGATCGGTCACCGCGCGGGTAAGCCAGGGCTGGCGATACGGTGAGACCGGCACCCAGTACGAGGTGGACGCCTACCCGAAATGGAAGCCCGGCACCTACTTCTACCTGAACGCAGGCTTTTCGAGCGCCCCCATCTTCCCCAGGAACCGCTTCGGGGCGGAGATCTACCACAACTTCCCGGCGGGAATAGAAGGCTCCCTGGGATTCCGGCGCCTGAGCTTCGATGCCTCCAGCGTCACCATCTACACCGGCTCCATCGGGAAGTACTACCGGGACTACCTCTTCACCCTCCGGACCTACCTCACCCCCAGCGCCATCGGCTCCTCCCTCTCCGGGAGCCTGGCGGCCCGGCGTTATTTCAACGACCCCGATACCTACCTGAGCCTTTCCGTGGGCACGGGCATCTCCCCCGACCAGAGCTCTCCCACGGCGGAAGTCCTGCGCCTGCAGTCCCGGAAGGTCTCAGTGGGCGGACAGGCCCGGATCGGTCGGGCGTGGATAGCTTCATCTTCGCTGGCCTTTGAGGACCAGGAACTCTCCGCAGGCACCAAGCGCGGGCACTTCACGGCAAGCATGGGCCTGGAATACCGGTTCTAGGGGAAATGAATGGATATGGAAACAGTGGAACGGCAGGCGGGAGCAGGATGGCGATAGGAACTGGCAAACACTGGCCCGAGGGCACCAAGGTTCTGGTGGTGGAGGACTCCGCCGCCACGGCCCACCTGTTCAGTGCCCGACTCAAGATGGAGGGCATCGATGTCCTGACGGCACGGAACGGCCTGGAGGCCCTGGAAGTCCTGAAGCTGGAACCCATCTCGATCGTGGTGACCGACCTCATGATGCCGGGCATGGACGGCTACCGACTGGTGCGGGAGATCCGGCAGATGGCCCAGCCTCTGGCCTCCATGCCGATCATCGTGGTCTCCTCCAACCAGCGTGAGTCCGAACAGGTCCGCTGCTTTGAAGCCGGGGCGGACGAATACATGACCAAACCCATTTCCCTGCCCCTCCTCGTTGAACGAATCTACCGGCTCCTGCGCCGCAGCAACCGGGTCACATGACGCTGCCGACCCTTTCCCTGGAGCACGCGGTCCTGCTGCACGTCCTGCTCTGGGCTACCCTTGCCATGGCAGCGCTGCTGCTGCTCCTGATCCTCCTCAGCGCAGGCGTCCAGACCCGGGCGGACAGGATCAACAACCGGCGGATCCTGCTCTTCCAGGAATGGGAGGAGGGTCTCCCAAACTATCTCTACCAGGGCCAGACCCGGGAGGAAGCCTTCGGGCGGATCGAAGCGAAGGACCTGGGCTTCTTCCAGACCTTCCTGGGCCGCTACCGCAACACCCTGGGGGGTGAGGACGCCAAGCGATTGCGCACCCTCTACCGCGACCTGGGTCTGGAGAAGGACCTCCCCAGGCGCTTGACCCACCGGAATCCGGTGGTGCGGGCGCAGGCGGCCATGGAAATCCAATCCTACGGCTATGCGGAGCACCTTGGCCTGGTGGAGAAGCTGCTGGATGATCCCAAACCCTTCGTGGCCTTCGCCGCTGCCCGGACCCTCGGGGCCCTGCACGGGATCGACTACGCTCCCCACGTCTTCGATTGGGTGCAGCGTCAGGAGGACTATCAACAGGACCGCCTCCTGGAGCTCCTTGAAGGCTTTGGACCGGATCTCCTTCGTTGGCTGGAGATGAACCTTGAACCCACTGGAAGCAACCCCACACCCTGGCGCCTGTACGCCCTGCTGGCCGCTGGCATGAGGGACGAGGAATCCCTCCCCACCCTGCGCGGCCTGCTCAAAGTGCCGGAAGTGGAACTCCAGGCGGCGGTCCTGAGGGCCATGGGAGCCCTCGGGGACCTATCGGTCTGGGAGGAGGTCCGCCCCTTCTTCCATGCCTCGGCTCCCGCCCTGCGTCTGCATGCCGCACGGGCCGCAGGGCTCCTGGGGCACATCCCGGCAGTAGATGAGCTGGTGATACTCCTGGCGGACCCCGTCTACGAGGTTAGGCGGGAGGCCGGTACCTCCCTGATGGCCCTCGGGAATGTGGGCTGGGAAGCCCTGGAGTGGATTGCAGATGACCCCAGCGCGGACCGATTCGCCCGGGATATGGCCCTGGACCGGCTGGATTGGGGGCGCCCGTGAGCCTGGTCGGCGAATTCATCCTCATGGCGGCCCAGTGGGGCATCCTCACCTATTTCCTGCTCCTCCATGGCATCCAGTTTCTCCTGATCCTCAAGGCCTTCTTCGCCATCCGTAACTACCAGGGGCGCACCGAAGCCGACCCCCTGGACAACCTCTTCGAGACCACCCACGCCCTTCCCATCACCCTGGTCTGCCCCGCTTTCAACGAAAGCGCCGGGGTGGTGGCCAGCGTCTCCAGCCTGATCAGCCTCCGGTACCCGGAGTTCCAGGTAGTGGTGGTCAATGATGGCTCGACGGATGATACGGTGGCCCAGCTGGTGGCGGCCTTCCGCATGAAGCCCACCAAGCGGGTCATCCGCCAGCTCATTCCCACTCAGGAGATCCGGGCGATCTACGAAAGCCCCTATGTCCGGAACCTCGTGGTGGTGGACAAGGCCAATGGTGGCAAAGCGGATGCCCTGAACTGCGGCATCAACGTCGCCCGCTACCACCTGGTCTGCTGCATGGACGCCGATAGCCTCCTGGAACCCGATGCCCTGCTGAGGGTGGTGCGCCCCTTCCTGGATGAGCCCAACACCGCCGCATGTGGAGGGGTGATCCGGCCCCTCAATGGATGCCGGGTCACCTCCATGGGCATCCGGGGCATCTTCATGCCGGACTCCTGGCTGGCCCGCTTCCAGGTGGTGGAGTACCTCCGGGCCTTCCTCTTCGGGCGCATGGGGCTCTCCAGCCTGGGGGCCCTCTTCATCGTCTCCGGAGCCTTCGGGCTCTTCCGGAAGGACATCCTGGTCCGCTCCGGGGGCTTCTGCACCGATATCGTCGGAGAGGACTTCGAGATGGTGGTGCGCCTCCACCGCCTCATGCTGGACGAGAAGAAGCCCTACCATATCAGCCTGGTGCCCGATCCCATCTGCTGGACCGAGGCGCCGGAGCACTTCAACATCCTCCGGCGCCAGCGTAGCCGATGGCAGCGGGGCCTTATGGAAACCCTCTGGATGCACCGTCGCATGTGGTTCAACCCCGGTTACGGATTGATCGGCCTCTTCTCCATGCCCTACTTCCTGCTCTTCGAGGCCCTGGCCCCCTTCGTGGAGCTCCTGGGCTACGGGATCGCCCTCTGGGCCGTCTGGACCCACACCATCAATACCCCCTTCGCCCTGCTCTTCCTCTGGATGGCTCTGTTGCTGGGTATCTTCAACTCCGTGGTGGCAGTAGTGCTCCAGGAGATCACCCTGCATCGCTACCAGGGTCTGGGGGCCTGGAGCCGCCTGCTCCTGACCTCGGTCCTGGAGAACTTCGGCTATCGCCAGCTCACCCTCCTGTGGCGCGTCAAAGGCGCCCTGGACTTCATCCGGGGCAAGCGAAGCTGGGGAAGGATGGACCGCTACGGATTGAAAGGAAAGGAAGAGACAGCGCCCCCATCGGCACTATGATGGAGCCCATGCACCCCCTACCCTTGTCCATCCTCCTGCATCAGGCCCTGGAACTCCGGGTCGGCCGCCTGATGGAACTTACTTCACCGGAGGCCTGGTGGGAGGACGTCGAGGCCCTCCATCAGGCGCGGGTGGCCGCCCGTCGCCTTCGCGCGGTCCTGCGGCTGGTGGATCCTGAAGCCTATCCCGGCCTAAAGCGCCACCAGAAGCGCCTTGAGCGCTTCACCGAACTGCTGGGGGAGATCCGGGAACTGGATGTGCACAACCAGATCCTGGAGGAACTCGGCCCCGAACTGCCGGGCCCCCATGGCTGGGCCGCCCTGGAGCACGCCCTGGAACTGGTGGAGGCCAGACGTCGCCGGGCGAGAAAGCGCCTACCCTCCCTGGTGCAGGAACTGGAACTGGGCAAGGTGGCCTCCCTGCTGCCCAGCCCGGAATGGCCCTACCCCTTCCATGCCCAGGAGGCCCCTGAAGCGGCCTGGGCCCTCATGGCACCCCACCTGGAGGCCATCGCGGCACTGCTGCCGGAGCAGCAGCGCGAGGAGGATCCTACGGCCCTTCACCAGTTGCGCATCTACACCAAGAAGCTCCGCTACACCCTGGAAATCCTGGCCCCGATCTTCGCCAACCAGCCCCAGTCCCCCCTCAAGGAGCTGCGGGCCCTTCAGACCGTCCTCGGCGACCACCATGACTATGCCGCGCTGGAGTCAGGCCTCCAGGAACTGCTGGAAGGGTTGGAGCTCCGCAGCCGCCGGGTGCTGGCCGAAGGGCTTCAGGAGATCCTCCTGCACCTCTCCCTGGAGCGGGCCACCCAGTACGATCGCTTCCGTGAAATCGCGGATCTCTTCGCCCCTCCGGGCTTCACCCGGGAGCTGCACAACCGGCTGGGCCTTTCAGAGACCCAGGCATGAGCCGACGGGTCATCTCCTGGATCAAGAGCCTCCACGCCAAGCTCTTCCTGCTCACGGCGCTGGTCACCAGCGTCGTAACCATCCTGGTGGCGGCCTCCATCACCAACAACAGCCGCAAGGAGATGCTCCTCTACACCAAGCGGATGGCGATCCAGAACGGGCTGGCGGTGGAATCGGAGATCCAGCAGCGCTGGGACCTGGACTTCCACGACTTCAAGGACCCAGAGGCCCTGGGGGAATTCCTCCAGACCCTTTCCGGGGAAGACCGGATCATCTTCCAGATCGACGTCTTCAAGCGAGTGGCCGACAAGAAGGTGGCTCTCGTAGCCTCCTCCGTGGCCGAGGAGTCCGTGGATTCCGGGGCCCAGCTGGGCAGCTACCTCACACTCCAGGCCCCCCAGCCCGAACTGGTGGACCTCAATACCGGCAACAAGGCCTGGAAGGTCTACCTGCCCATCCGCCCCCCCAAAGGCCGCAAAGGCAACCTGGGCATCATCCGGGTCTACTGCGACCTGGAGCACTGGGAATCCATCTGGGCCAAGAACCTCCGGCGCACCTACACCATCCTGCCCTTCATCCTCATGGGGGAGTTCATCCTCCTCTGGGTTGTGCTGGGCACCGTCGTCAGCGACCCGGTGCGAGCCATCACCAGTGCCATGGCCAGGCTCCAGGAGGGCGATCCCGAAGCCAAGGCCGAGATCCGCAGGGCCGATGAGCTGGGCCAGATCGCCCAGAGCTTCAACACCATGGCCGTGGAACTCCGGCGTGCCACCCGGGAGAAGGAGTTCCTGATCGAAGAGGTGAGGGGCCTGAACACCCACCTCCAGGACCGCATCGACTCTGCCCTGGCGGAACTCCAGGCCAAGAATCAGGAACTGGAACAACTGGTGGAACGCAATGCGGTCCTGCGGGAGGAGCTTGGCCAACAGGAACGGCTCGCGGTGGCGGGCCAGCTCACAACAGCCTTCGCCCATGAAGTCGGCACGCCCCTCAACCTGGTGAACGCCCATCTCCAGCTTCTCCATAGCCAGACCGACCTGGGGGACCGGACCCGGGAGCGCCTGAACCTGATCCAGGCCCAGATCGAGCGGGTGGGGGACATCGTCCGCCGCATGCTGGGCCTGGTGCGGCGGCCCCAGCTCCAGCCGGAACCCGTCGCCCTGGAGAGCCTCCTTGCCGAACTCCATCGGCTCTGGCTCCCCACCTTCACGGCCCGCCACATCGCCTTCGAGACCGAGGTCCCCGCAGAATGCACCCTGTTGGCGGATCACAAACAAATGGAACAATTATTCATAAATCTGGTCAACAACGCCATGGACGCCATGCCCCAGGGCGGGAGCATCATCGCCCGGGCGCTGGCGCCCAATGAAGGCAACCGCTGGCAGGTGATCCTGGAGGACACGGGCTCCGGCATCCCCGAAGAGCTGCTGCCCATGGTCTTCCGGCCCATGTTCACCACCAAGCCCGAGGGCAAGGGCACGGGGCTGGGGCTCTCCATCTGCCGGGAGATCATCCGCGCCCATGGCGGCGAGATCAGCATCGAAGCCCCGGAAAGCGGCGGAACGCGGATCTGCTTCAGCCTGCCCGGGATGCCGAAGCTAAGCCCAAAGGGCCTGTAGGGGCACCGCCCAGAGCCCGGAACCAAAGGGCAGGACTTCTCTCCCAGCGTAGAGCACAACACCGCACTTCAGGCGTTCCCCCACCGAGTCCCTGAACAGCCGCAGTGCCTTGAAATCGCCTTCTGATACCGTTGAAGCCGCCTTGACCTCCAGGCCCACCAATTCCCGTCTCCGATTCTCCATGACGAGGTCCACCTCAAGGCCGGTGCTCGTCCTCATGTGGAAGAGGCTCGGCCTGGCCTTCGACCAGGCGGCCATCTTCACAAGTTCCATGACCACGAAGTTCTCCAGCACGGGACCCCAGGTACTGGGGTTCCGCACCATCCCATCGCGGTCCAGGCCCAGGAGGTGGGCGAGCAATCCAGAATCGTTGAAATAGAGCTTCGGAGTCTTGGCCAGACGCTTTCCCAGGTTCTCAAACCAGGGAGGCAGCTGGACCAGAAGGAAAAGGGTCTCAAGCAGGATCAGGTAGCGCTTCAAGGTCACCTGATTGAGTCCCAGGCTTCGGCCCAGGTCGGCAATGTTCATGGGGCTTCCGGCTCTTGTCGCCACGGACTGGAGGAGCCTGGGAAGATGAGCCACCCCCTCGATGGCCGCAAGGTCCCGCACATCCCGCTGGATCAGCGTCGTCAGATAGGCCTCGAACCAGCGAGTGCGCGCCTCAGGGCTCCTCCGGGTAGTCACTTCCGGGTAGCCTCCGCAGAGCGTACGCTCCATGAGTTCCTCGCGATCCAGCCGGGCCGGTTGCAGGTGCTGGACCCCGCCTCCGAAGCAGGCGTCCACGAAAGCGGGATACTTCCCCTCCATCTCGGCTTGGGCGAGGGGCCAGAGCGTCAAGACCTCCATTCTGCCCGCAAGGCTTTCCGACACCTTCGGCAGCGCGAGGATGTTCGCCGAACCCGTGAGCACGAAACGGCCGGCCCGACGGTTCCGATCGACGGATGCCTTGATGGGCAGCAGAAGCTCCGGGGCGCGCTGCACCTCGTCCAGCACCGCACGCTCCCCGAGGGAGGCCACGAATCCCTCCGGATCCGCCTTGGCGGATGAAAGCGTTCCCAGATCGTCGAAGGTGCGGAAATCGATACCCCCCTCCAGCGTCTGGACCAAGGTGCTTTTGCCTGTCTGGCGGGCCCCGGCCAGGAAGACCACAGGTGTGTCCCCCAAGGCGTCGCAAAGCTTAGAGGAAAGGGCTCTGGCGTACATGTTTGCAAATCTAACACCTAATGTTGGATTTTCAAACATCGCATGCTGATTCTGCAATCCATGCGTCCGGACCTTACATCCCCACCAGTTCCACGCCGTCCAGGGTCTCGCCCAGGCAGCGTTCACCGATCTCCTTGAGGCGGGAACCGGCATCCGTCAGCAGGATCTTAAGGGGGCCCTGGGCACTGGCGGTGCGGAAGCCCAGGGAGCCCTGGAGGAGGCGATCCACGCTCCGGGCCGTGACCTCGCCGCTGTCGATCCAGGTCGTATCGGGACGGACCCGCGTCAGGGCGGGCAGCAGCAGGGGGTAATGGGTGCAGCCCAGGATGAGGGTCTTCACCTCGAAGGGAAGCTGGTTGAGGTAGCGGCGACACACGCTATCGGTGATAGGGTCATCCAGCCAACCCTCCTCCGCCAGCGCCACCAAGAGCGGGCAGGCCAGGCTGTGGATCACCGCGTCGGGCTTGCGACGCCGGATCGCCGTCTCGTAGGCTCCGCTCTGGACCGTCGCCATGGTGCCGATGACTCCAATGGGTCCCGAGACCGTCGCCGCCGCTTCGGCCCCAGGCTCGATCACGCCCAGCACCGGGCAGGGGCTCACGGCCTGCAGGGCCCCCAGGCCCAGGGCCGAGGCCGTGTTGCAGGCGATGACCAGGAGCTTGGGGTCGAAGCGCTGAAGGATCTCCCCGGCCTGGAGGGCGTAGCGGGCCACCGTTTCCGGCGACTTGCTGCCGTAGGGCACCCGGGCGGTATCCCCCAGGTAGACGATGGCCTCCCCCGGCAGGAGGCGCCGGAGCGCCCGCACCACCGTCAGCCCGCCCACGCCGGAGTCAAAGACACCGATGGGGCGATCGGGCCGGTTCATGGCATCCGCTCCGCCAGGATGGCTACCCAGGCGCCTTCCTGAAGCATCTTTTTGGGCTGGAAGCCCTGGGAGACCAGGCTCAACAGGGCCTCGTCCTGCTGCTCGGCCAGGATGCCCGAGGCCACCAGCCAGGAGCCTGGCCGGGTGATCTCGGCCATCCGGGGCAGGAGTTCCTGGATGGTGATGAGGAGGATATTGGCCAGGAGACCGCTGTAGGGGCCATTGACCCTCGGATTGTCCAGCAGGCCCACGAAGCTGTCATAGGGCTTCCGGCCCTGGAGCACGTCCTGATTGAGCTCCACCAGCTCTTCCATGGCGGGACCGCAATCGGGGTCCGCATCGAAGGCCGTGACATCCTTGGCTCCCAGCAGGAAGGCCGTGAGGGCCAGAATGCCGGTGCCCGCTCCGATGTCCAGGATCGGCCCCTCCAGGCGACCCGCTTCCGCCAGGGTCTCCAGGTGTTCCATGCAAAGCCGGGTGGTCTCATGGCCCCCGGTGCCGAAGGCCAGGCCGGGGTTGACGACGATGGGGGTGCGCCCGACCGGGGAAGGGGCTTCGTCCCAGAGGGGCTTGATGTAGAAACCCTTGGCCACATCGAAGGAGCCGAAGCCTTCACGGCTCTTTTCGAGCCAGTCCTCGTCTGCAAAGGTCTCGGCCTCCTGGAGCTTCACGCCCTCAAAGGCCTTCAGGCCATCGGCACTGGGCACCTCCAGGTGGGGCGGGAAGTAGGCGTAGAAGGTGAAGGGAGCGTCCACCTCGCGGTAGTAGGCGCTGGCGCCCTGCTCATCCAGCCAGGCGCAGAGGCGATCCTCGGCGGCAACGGGCACCTCGAGGCGCCATCTCGTGTGAAGCGTGTTCTCAACCATAGGTCAAGGTTATCACCTGGCGAGGAGCATGCTGACGGCCATTACCGCCATGCCCGAGACCACCCCGCTGATGGCGTAGTGGTGCTCGCCGTATTCCCGGGCCGTGGGAAGCAGTTCGTCCAGCGAAATGAAGACCATGACCCCGGCAATCCCGGCAAAGACGAGACCGAAGAGGGTTTCACTGAGGTAGGGGGCCAGAAGGAGGTAACCGAGGAGGGCCCCGATGGGTTCGGCCACGCCGGAAAGAAAGGAATAGCCAAAGGCCTTCTTGCGGTTCCCGGTAGCAAAGTAGATGGGCACGGAAACCGCGATGCCTTCGGGAATGTTGTGGACAGCCACCGCCACGGCGATGAACACCCCCAGTGCGGGATCGTTAAGGGCCGAGAAGAGGGTGGCCATTCCCTCGGGGAAGTTGTGGATGCCCACCGCAAGCCCGGTCATGAGCCCGGTCTTCAGCAGCTTGTGCCGCGCGGGATCAGCCGCCATCTCGTTGGCGGTGTGAACCTCGTGAGGGTTGATCACATGGGGCACCAGGCGGTCAATGACCGCAATGAGGAGCATCCCGCCGAAAAAGGCCCCCGCAGCCAGCCAGCCCCCGCTACGCACGCCCCACACATGCACCAGGCGATGCTGGGCATCCACCAGCAACTCCACCATGGAGATGTAGATCATGACCCCCGCGGAAAAGCCCAGAGCCACCGAGAGGAAGCGCGTGTTGGTGCGTTTGGCGAAGATCCCCAGGAGGCTCCCCACCCCGGTGCTCAAACCAGCCAGGGCGCAAAGCCCGAATGCAAACCAGAAGGCCGGATGCATTCGACTCACCCCCTTCGGTAGATCGCCTGAATCTCCCCGACGAAGACCCGATGGTAGTCCTTGAGGGGGTAGAGGGCTTCGATGGAGGGATCCAGGAAGCCTGCGGGGTCGAGGTCCTGGTGGTAGAGCTTCCGGCACTGGATCACCAGTTCCGCCTGCTCAAAGGTCGTGCCGCCCTCTTCCGTGGGAATGGGCGTGAAGCCGGTCTTCTGGGTCTTGTCCACGTGGCGTCCGGACTCGGTGCCGAAGATATTCAGGGCGCCCCGGTGCTCATGGGAGAAGAAGGAAAGGGTGAAGACCTCATGCTTCTCCACGAACTCCAGGGTGTAACGGGTGGGCCGGATGTAAATGGTGGCCACGTTCTTCTGCCAGAGCACACCCAGGCCGCCCCAGCTCGCCGTCATGGCGTTATGGGCCTCGGGGGTGCCGGCGGTGATGAGCATCCACTGGTGTCCGATCAGGGCGAAGGGGTTCTCGTGGAAGCCATCGACCCCGGACTTGGTGAATCCCTGCATGTCATTCCTCCTCGGTGGCACTCAACTCTACATCCTCCAGATCCAGGCGCTTCATCTTCTCCAGGAAGGTGGTGCGCTTGAGGCCGAGGAGCTCGGCGGCCCGCTTCTTGTTCCCCCGGGTGATCTGGAGGCTCTGGAGCATCAGCTTCTTCTCCATCTCCGACACCACCTGATTGAGGTCCAGGCCGTCCGGGGGCAACTCCAGGCTCGAGGGAGCGGACTGGGGGGTCGTGAAGAGCGCGTTCACCGGGCTGGGGGTCGAAAGCTCGGGCACGTAGTCGCCCATGCGCTCCGCCAGGAAGGCGAAGTCCTCCCGGGTCAAGACGGGCCGGGAAGCCGAAAGGACGAGGGCTCGCTCCACGGCGTTCTCCAGCTGACGCACATTGCCGGGCCAGGGAAGGGCCATGAGGAGCGGATCCACCGAAGGGTGGAGGGCCTTGGGATAGAGCCCGTGCTGGCGGGCTTTGCGATTGAGGAAGTGCTGGGCCAGGAAGGGGACCTCGTCCCGGCGCTGGCGCAGGGGCGGAAGGGCAATGGGCACCACCTCCAGGCGGTAGAAGAGATCCTCCCGGAAAGAGCCGTCCTGCACCTTCTTCCAGAGATCCTGATTGGTGGCCACCACCACCCGCACATCCACCTTGATGGGGCCCCCGCCCCCGAGGGGCTGGACCTCCCACTCCTGGAGTACCCGCAGCAGGCGGACCTGGGCCGCAAGCGGCATGGTGCCCACCTCGTCCAGGAAGATGGTCCCGCCATTGGCCTCACGGAACTTGCCCGGCGTGTCTTTGCGGGCATCGGTGAAGGCCCCCTTGGTGTAGCCGAAGAGTTCGGATTCCAGCAGGTTTTCGGGGATGGCGCCGCAGTGGACCGGCACGAAGGGCTGATCCGCCTCGTTGCTCATGCGGTGGATGGCCCGGGCGATGACCTCCTTGCCGGTGCCGCTCTCCCCCGTCAGGAGCACGGTGGCCCGGGTGGCCGCAGCGGCCCGGGCCTTGGCCAGGACATCCTGCATGGCGGCGCTGATGCCCACCAGCCCCAGCCCCAGGGCCTGGCTGGCTGTGAGGGGAGCCTGGGGCAGAGCCAGGGGACGGAGCCCGGGCGTGGGCGGATCCTCCCGCAGGAGGCTCCATCGCACCGAACCCAGGGCGGCCCACGCCGCCAGGGATTCCGGAGGCAGGGGCTTCGACCGGAGGAGGAGAATGGGCAGGGCCCCCACCTCCGCCACCGCCCGGGCCAGGGCCGGGGGAGGCTCGGGGGCCTCGGCGCTGATGGCCCAGAGATCCGCCTCCACAGGAGGCAGGGCCGGCGTGGCGCCCTTGTCCAGGCTCACCCCCCAGACCGCAGCCCAACGCTGCTCCAGCCCATGGGTGGGCTCGCCTAGAGTGGACCAATGGAGGCGGGGCAGTGTGTTCATCCAGACCTTTGATTCGAGTTAGAACCAGCCTAGAACCAAACAGCTAGGGTTCAAAGTCAAAAAGTTGACGCCCCGGACGAACCCAAGGATTCAGCGCCCATGCGAAACTTATCCCTTCAACCCTGAATGAGGTTTTCCCATGTCCCGCCTCAAAGCCCTCGCCCTCACCGCTGCCCTGCCCCTGGCCGCCCAGACCTGGGACCTCCGCCTGGAGCTTCCTTTCCCCAAAGGCCAGAACCTCCCCCAGACCCTGATCTCCGGTAGTGGCGAACTGGTGCGGGGCGGCCTGGACACAGGACACGGGTACATCCTCAGCGCCAGCCACCGCCTGATAAGGGTCGGCCCCGTCCTCAAGCTGGAGTGGGGGACGGAATTCTCCCACTGGCAGGCCGATGGCCAGCTTCTCAACGGCACCGCCATCTCCTCGACCCAGCTCCGCCAGACCGGCCTGGGCCTGGGGCTCAACGCCCAGTTCTGGCTGCCCTTCACCGGCGCCGCCGGGGAACTGGGCCTTATCGAACGGGTCCAGCACTACTCCTTTGAGGCCGCTGGCGAAAAGCAGACCGAAACCCTGGCTCGCCCCTGGCTGCGCGTGGGCCTGCGCTACCGCCTGCCCCTGCCCTTCGCCCCCTACCTTGCCGCGAGCTACCAGCAGCCCATCACCAAGGACCAGCCCGTCAAGCTCCAGAGCACCGCGGACGTCCAGGGCTACCTGAAGGCCCAGGGCAGCGGTCAGGAATTCGAGCGGATGTGGACCTTCGGGCTGGGGGTCATGTTCTGATGCGAAAGCGCCCTCAGACATGGCGCATTCGCACAAACAAGCCGGAAATGGCCCGGAGACTTCATCCGAGGAAGACATCTGCGCGACCCACAACAAGGGAAGGGCAATGCTGAAGCTACAACAAAAGACGAAAAAATTAATTAATAATTCTCATCTTGCTGCTTTTATCCTGCCCATCCTATTTATCCTGTATTAAATTTTTTGGTTCTTCACGGAATTCCGGGGAAGGCTGATCTGATCTTGAGGAAGAAGTAGGCGTCATCTCGATAGCCATATGCTGTGCGCTTCAGGACCT
>JAFNAB010000055.1 GCA_017859955.1 Holophagaceae bacterium | reverse complement strand
ATAGGCAGCGAGCCTCCACGTTCTGCGTTCTCGACAAACACAGAATCTCAGG
Source organism: Holophagaceae bacterium (assembly GCA_017859955.1). Taxonomy (GTDB): domain Bacteria; phylum Acidobacteriota; class Holophagae; order Holophagales; family Holophagaceae; genus Holophaga. Next base: position 19,071 of record JAFNAB010000055.1, on the reverse strand, counting down.
AAGTTCGCTGCCTACCTCGTTACACCCCGCAGATCCGTGAAGAACCTATTTTATCGACCTTCCCACCCGTAAAGGAGTAAGCAATGTTTTCCCAATGGGTTGCGACTTGTAAAAAGTTGTCATTCCCAGTTTGGCACGGTTATACAACCCTCATGACAGGATGGTTGCAATCTCGAATATTGTGGGAGCACCAATGGACACCATCACCAAAAAGGCATGGTCGATGTATAGAATGCGGGTCAGTTTGGTTGCTGAACTGCCGGATGACGCGACCCTCTATTGGCCTCCGTGCGAGGAACACGACTTCGGCGTCATCCTGGCTGGGTCCGAGGCCGCAGCCGAGAGGATGCTGGAAGAGATCGTCGCCGGGAGGGTGGAGATGGCGGGGTGATAGTCGTGGCGCGGGCTCGCAAGCAATCAAGTACCCGGTTTTTGCCCGAGAATACCCCAAAAAACGGGCAAAAAGTGGCAATTACTCGTATACAAGAAAGCCCCCAACCGGGGGCTAAGTGCTTGATATTACTGGAGCCAACTACAGGACTTGAACCTGCGACCTGCTGATTACGAATCTGTTTAATGTGTGTAATTCTGAGTCTGGTATAATCAATGCTGGTTGAAAATAGGTAACTTAATGTGGATGGTGAGATGCCTAAAAAATCCCCCGTTGCTACCAGTGTGCTACCAGCGGAAGCAGAGGACACGAAGGGGCTCTGTGTAGAAAACATCAAGTCCATGGCTGTGGGCGAGGTGCTCTGGGACGAGTCCATCAAGGGTCTTCATTGTCGCTGTTTCGAGGGGCGAAAGAGCTTCTACCTCTACTATCGGACCAAGACGGGCCGCCAGCGTAAGCCGAAGCTCGGGGATCAGGGTTCCATCACCCTCACTCAAGCCCGAGATGCGGCGAAGAAATTGCTTGGGGAGGTCGCCGGGGGCGCTGATCCTGTCGGGGCCTGGACTGAGGCCAAGAGTGAGCCCACCCTGCTGGACCTCTGGAATGAGTGGTGGAAGCGACATGGTTCCGGGAAGAAGAGCGCAGATGAGGACCTGAGGCAATGGCGGTATTTCCTGGGCGGATTTCCGAAGGAAGACAAAAGAGCCGCTCATAAACCCCAGCTTGCCGCCTGGACGCGTAAGCGGCTCTCTGAACTCGACTACCAGGCGATGGATGACCTTCATAAGAGCATCAAGGCCAAGACGGCAGCCAACCGGCTCCTGGCCCTTCTGTCTGCAATGCTCAGTTTTGCCGAAGGGCCCTTGGGGTGGATCGAGCGGAACCCCTGTCTCAAGGTGAAGCGGAACCCTGAGAAAAAGCGCCGGAGGTACGCTACCCCGGTGGAAGTAGCGCGGATCGCCGCGACCCTTGCAAAGCATGAAGCCCTGAAAACATCCAACCAGTCCGCAGTGGCCTTCATTAAGCTCCTGATCCTGACTGGAGCGCGTCTCAGTGAGATCGGGTCAGCCCGGTGGGACCAGATCAAGGGGAACCGCATCGTGCTTCCGCCCGAGCAGCACAAGACGGGGGGCAAGGACGGTGAAGATCGGATAATCCAGCTCAACCCGGAGGCCATGGCTGTGATCAAGTCCTTGCCGAGGACGACGGGGACGATCTGCGGGATCCAGTCCCCGGCCAAGATGTGGCAGGTGATCCGGGTAGAGGCCAAGTGTGCGGATATCAGGCTCCACGACCTGCGCCACTCCTTTGCCTCGGTGGCCCTGGCGGAGGGGCTGGAACTGGCCCAGATCGGGCAGCTCCTGGGACACAGATCCGTGGCCTCGACCCAGCGCTATGCCCATCTCCTGGAGGAGGCGGCTCAGAGGGGGGTCAACACCGTGGGGCGCAGAATCGGTCGGATGATGGGGGAGCGTGATAGCAAGTAGGTATCTGGAGTTCCTCTTTGGCTATGTCCCCGTTATTCGTTGGTAGTGGTCCAATCCGAGGGAGACACGGATCAGTTTGGTAGGGGTGAGCGTATCGGCATGGCCATCGAGAAGGCGGTGCCAGCCGAGGTAGTTCGGCAGGTAGTAGGTGCCAACGCCGTGAAACCGTCGAATCCAGGTCTTCATGCGGCTGTGGTAGGCGTTGACGTTCTGCACATGAAATGCTTGGCGAACGCGCACTACCTCGGGAGGAGGGCCGGATCCTGCTCCAGGAGCCCTTGCCGAACTGGGACGCCTCGGCCATTGATTTCTCCGTCACGCCCTGAACGAGGCGCCACTCGGGTTTGGCTCACTTTCAAGAACGTCCGAATCCCAGGGCCTGGGTGGGGCAGGTGGCGACACAGGGGGGCTCTTCAAGGACTGGATCGATCTGCCCCAAGCATTGATCGCACTTCTGCATCTTCCCGTCTTTTCCGAATTGCGGGATGGCATCCGGACAGGCGCCGAAGCAGGCCTGGCAGCCGGTGCAAAGGTTCTTGTCTACGACCACAATCCCATCCTGAGCACGCTTGGTGATGGCCCCCTCGGGGCAAGCGTCCACGCAGGCGGGATGGGCGCACTGGCTGCAGGCCGTAGTGGTCGAGGTGCACTTGACCTCGGGATAGGTGCCCTGCCAGATGTTCGTGACCCAGCGGTATCGGACTCCCGGTTCGGTGCTGCGCCAGCTTTTGCATGCGACTTCACAAGCGTGACACTGGATGCATTGCGCCTGATTGAATGAAAACCCGTATCCCATGGTCATGCCCTCCTGACTTCGACGAGGGTTTGACTGGTCATGGCGGTGACAAGGGGGTCATAGGCCTTGCCTTCCTCCACGCTGTACATCGTGTTTACGTTGGCGCCACCCGCGAGGAGCGGGGTATCCGCAAGCCCCAGTTCCTTGCAACCTTGCCACCAGCCATGAAGAACCATGACCGTATCGGGTCGGATGCCAGGATAAAGCTCCGCCTTGACCCTGATGGAGGCGTGGGGGGATTCGACGATGACCCAGTCCCCCTGGGTGATGCCCCGCGCACCGGCCGTGTCGGGGTGGATATGGAGCAGAGGATGGGGTTCCAGCTCTCTGAGCAGGGGGACATTGCGCTGCCAGGAGGCGGTGTAGTTCTTCGAGGTGTGGTAGTCCGACAGGATCAGCGGGAATCTGTCTGCCAGCGCGGGTGTGGCCGTCAGGCTTTCCGGGGGTTCCCTCCACTCCGGCATGGGGCTGAACCCCTCAGCCTCAAAGGAGGTGTTGTAGATCGCGACTTTCCCCTGGGGAAGGAAGGGGGCACCCGTTAGGCGGGGGCTGCGGCGCTGGAAACACCTTTCATAGTTCTCGTAGGTTCTGGGCAAAGGGGGGTAGGTGAGGCCCACAGGGTGCTCCCGCAGCCCATCGATGTTCATGCCGAAAGGCTGGAGCTGGTCGTTCATGGCCTCGGTCATGTCGCCGTGCCAGAAGTCCGCGCCATAGCCCATGGCCACGCCGAGTTCGAGGAAGAACTCGTAGATCGACTTGTAGTCTCCCAGGGGTTCGATGACCTTGTTCCTGGCCATGAGCCAGCCACCTCGGCCATCGAAGGGATGGTCGGACTCATAGGGGGTGGTGGTCGGCAGCACAATATCGGCGTAGGCCATATCGGCGGTGCGGGTCACGTCGACCACTACGTAGAATTCGAGCTTTTTCAGGGCCTCGATGACATTCTGCGAGCCACGGGTACTCACGGACGGCTGGGTGCCAGGGGCGATGACCGTCCGGATGGGATAGGGCTTTTCCGTGAGGATGCTGTCGAAGATCCGGTAGTAGGCGGATGAGAGGCCTTCCGCAAAGGGCTGGAAGGGGCGGGGGAATTCAGGCCCCACCAGTTTCTCCACCATCTCCTGAGTGAATCGTTCACGCAGGGTGATGTCCTTGGGAGTGGGCATGGTGCTGGGGACCCCGAAGGGGCCTCCGAAGAGGTTCCCGCCGGGGCGGTCGAGGTGACCCGTGATGGCGATGAGGATCGCCACCGCCCGGATGGCGTCATTGGAGGAGGGGGCGTGCTCCACACCGTTCCCCAGATCGATGGATGCCCTGGGGGTGGTGGCGTACAGGCGCGCCACCTCCCGGATCTGCTGAGCGCTCACCCCGGTAATCGGTTCCGCCCATTCCGGAGGATACTGGCGGACATGGCTCTTCAACTGCTCGTAGCCGTAGCACCATTTTTCGACGAAGGCCTCGTCGATGAGCTTCTCCTCCACCACGACGTGGAGCATCGCCAGGGCGAGTGCCGCATCGGTGCCCGGCCGGAGGGGGACCCAGATGTCCGCCATGCCCGAGTCCGGCTCCACTGAGGGCTTGATGGCGATGATCTTGGCGCCTCTGGCCTTGGCGCCCACGAGCATCTTGGGGCCGGGTGTGGCGGGACCGGAGTAGATGGGTTGGCGTCCCCAGTAGATGATGAGATCGCTTTTCCCCAGATCGGGGCCGGGCCAATCCCCCAGGGTATACATGAAGGCGAAGGCCCGCTGCATGGCACAGATGCCGCTGTGGCCGTAGTTGGGGCTGCCGTGGACGGTCAGGAAACGGCGCAGGTAGTCGCTGTAGGTGCGGAGGGCCGGGGAGAGGATGGCCAGGGATTCCGGACCATAGGCAGCCTTCTGCCGCTTCAGGGTGTCGGCGATGATCTGGATTGCCTCATCCCAGGAGATGCGCTCGAACTTTCCTTCGCCCTTTTCGCCCACGCGTTTGAGCGGGTATTGCAGGCGGTCAGGGGAATAGACCCATTGGGGTGCCGCATGAGCTTTGGGGCAGAGGGCCCCGCGGTTCACGGGGGACTCGGCCATGCCCGCCACGCGGACGAAGCGACCGTCCTTGACAAAGGCATAGATGCCGCAAGCGAAGGGGCCGGGACCACACATCGCGCAAAAGGTCGGGACGACCTCTTCCCCCTTGCGGGCGGCAATGCGCTTTGCCTGTTCCATCGTGAAGGGTTTCGACGGGGTGTTTTGAGCCATGGCTCTACTCTAGCTTCTTTGGAAGGGTGGGTGACTAGGATAGGCCAACTTGCGTAAGCTCACCACTCTTCCCGCATCTTCTCGGCCATTTTGTTGAAATACCGTTCGGGGCTGGTCAGCCTCTTGATTTCCTTGCTGGTATAACCCAACTCCTGGAAATTCAGGACCCCATTGGGGGCGTGGCAGTTGTAACAATTCAGCGCTTTGTCCTTGGGCGCGACCTGGTGATTGCTTCCGAAGTAGACGGTCTGCCAACCGGTGACCGGCACATAGTTCTTGATGCCCATGATCTTGGCGGCAGAAGCCACACCGGCAAGGGTGTCTCCCGTGGCCATGGGAGGGGCAAAGTCCATGGAGAGGAGCTTGCCGTCCACCTTGTCCTGATCGGTGCCGGTCTTGACCGGGAGACCCTCCGCAGGGTGGGATTCCGTCCATTCCTGCTGGGGATCCTTCTTTGGGCGAGCCTGGGATCGCTCAGTTTTTGGGCGGTCCATCGAGGTTTGGCCCACCTCTGAAAGGGCCAGAGCCCAAGCCGACACCCAGAGAGCGGAAGGCTTGCAAGGTGGGGGAAGCAACGCCGATCAGGAGTAGTTCGAGCTGGAGTTGCTGGATGGCTTGGGGTGGGAGCCATTCTGGATGCACGGTGGTCCGCACCTGGTAGGGGCCTCCACTGGTGTGAACGGCTTCCAGGCTTTCCCAAGCCAAAGCGGCGCTGCCCGGCTGGCCCGTGATCTGGTCATAGAGTGCCCGGGGGGCTTTGATGTCCAAGCCGACCCAATCGATCAGGGGGAGCAGCTCCTTCAGGGCCTTTGGGGCGCAACCAGCGGTGTGGAGCCCCACCTGGTAGCCCATAGCCCGGACCTGAGTCATGGCGATAGGCAGGCCCGACTGGATGGTGGGTTCGCCGCCGGAGAAGACCACGGCATTCAGAAGCCCCTGGCGGGTCTTCAACCAAGCGAGGACCGAGGACCAGGCCGGACCCTCACCTCGTCCAGTTTGGAGGTGGGCATTGTGGCAGTAGGGGCAGCGCCAGGGACAGCCCTGGCAGAACACTACGGCCGCCAAGGCTCCTGGATAGTCCACCGTACTGAAAGGAGCCAAGCCTCCCAGGGTGAGCAGCTCAGACAAGGCAGGGCTCCGGATCTTCCTGGAAGCAGACCCGCTCGGCATACTCGCCCTTCTTGCCCGTGTTGAAGGATGACTTGGGTCGGTGGTAACCCATCACCCGGGTCCACACTTCGCAGGCCTGCTCCCGCCCCTCGGCGGCGCATTTGGGGCAGGTCTCCTGCTCCCCCGTGAGGTAACCGTGGGAGGGGCAGATGGAGAAGGTCGGGGTGATCGTGATGTAGGGCAGTGCAAAGCGGGAGAGGGCCGTTTTCACCAGCTTCCGGCAGCTCTCTGCGCTGGAGATGCGCTCGGCCATGTAGAGGTGCAGCACTGTGCCCCCGGTGTACTTGCGCTGGAGGGGTTCCTGGCGTTCCAGGGCCTCGAAGGGGTCCTCCGTGAAACCCACTGGGAGCTGGGAGCTATTGGTGTAGTAGGGCTGTTCGGAGGTGCCCGCCTGCAGGATGCCGGGGAAGCGCTTCTGGTCCTCCTTGGCGAATCGATAGGTGGTGCCCTCCGCCGGGGTGGCCTCCAGGTTGTAGAGGTGGCCGGTGCTCTCCTGGAGTTCCGTCATCCGAGTTCGCAGGTGGTCCAGAAAGCGTAGGGCAAAGGTGTGGCCCCAAGGGGTGGTGATGTCATGGGCGTCTTCGGTGAAATTGCGGATCATTTCGTTGAGGCCGTTGATCCCCAGGGTGGAGAAATGATTCCGCAGAGTGCCCAGGTAGCGCCGGGTGTAGGGGAAGAGGCCCGCGTCCATGAGGCGCTGGATCTCCTTACGCTTGATCTCCAGGGTCTGGCTGGCGATGGCCACCAGTTCATCCAGGCGGCGGAAGAGGGCAGTCTCGTCGCCAGTATGGACATGCCCCATGCGGGCGCAGTTGAGGGTCACCACTCCGACGGAGCCCGTCTGCTCGGCGCTGCCGAAGAGCCCGTTGCCCCGCTTGAGGAGTTCCCGCAAATCAAGCTGGAGGCGGCAGCACATGGAGCGCACCATCTTGGGTTCCAGATCCGAGTTCAGGAAGTTCTGGAAATAGGGGAGCCCGTATTTTGCGGTCATCTCGAAGAGGCGCTCTGCATTCTCCGATTCCCAGGGGAAATCCTTCGTGATGTTGTAGGTGGGAATGGGGAAGGTGAAGACCCGCCCCTTGGCGTCCCCGCCGGTCATCACCTCGATGTAGGCGCGGTTGATCATGTCCATTTCGACCTGGAGTTCGCCGTAGGTGAAGGGCATCTCTTCGCCACCGATCAGGGGGTGCTCCTGGGCCAGATCGTCCGGGCAGGTCCAGTCGAAGGTCAGGTTGGTGAAGGGGGTCTGGGTGCCCCAGCGGGAAGGGACGTTCAGGTTGTAAATGAGTTCCTGGATGGACTGGTGGACTTCTTGATAGTCCAGGCTGTCCTTGCGGATGAAGGGGGCCATGTAGGTGTCGAAGGAACTGAAGGCCTGAGCCCCGGCCCATTCGTTCTGGAGGGTGCCCAGGAAGTTCACGATCTGGCCCACGGCGCTGGAGAGGTGCTTCGGAGGGGCGGCTTCCACCTTGTCCGGCACCCCGTTGAGGCCCTCCCGGAGGAGGGTCTTCAGGGACCAGCCCGCACAGTAGCCCGCCAGCATGTCCAGGTCGTGGATGTGGAGGTCGCCCTCGCGATGGGCCTTGCCCGCCTCCGAGGGGTACACATGACTCAGCCAGTAGTTGGCCACCACCTTGCCGGAGACGTTGAGGATCAGGCCCCCCAGGGAGTAGCCCTGGTTGGCGTTGGCGTTCACCCTCCAGTCCATGCGGTCCAGGTACTCGTTGATGGAAGAAGCCACGTCCACCACGGTCTGCTTGTCCTTGCGGAGGCGTGCCCGCTGCTCCCGGTAGACGGCATAGGCCCGGGAGGTGCGGAAGTGGTTGGCCGTGATCAGAGCCTGCTCCACCACGTCCTGGATGCCTTCCACTTCGGGGGGGGTGCTGCGATAGCGGTGGCCCAGCACCTTGAACACCTGGGCCGCCAGGAGGCGGGCCTCCTCGGGGCCGAACTCCCCGGTGGCGGCTCCGGCCTTCTGGAGGGCGGATTCGATCTTGACTGGATCGAAGGGGACGAGGTGCCCCTCCCGCTTCCTCACCAAGCCCGGCTCTCGGAATCCCATCCGCGTAGAGGGCTGCGTGGCTTCCTTCATCTTGTTTCCCCTGTTCCGCCCCCCTCGGGGCTGGTTGGTGGTGGGCCTCGGGGGTTCGAAGGGGAATCAAGGAAGTCCTGCGACGAGGGATTCCTCGACCTTCCCGCCCTCCCGCGAGGCGCACAGGTCAAACGCACACGTTGATTCGTATGCGGTCCTCGACAGGTATTCGGACTCGCGTGCAGATCGCGCGCTCACCGCTGCGGGGCAGTCCCGGATTCCCACCGGGTTCCCTTGTTTCAGTTCAGAGAGATCTGGACATCGAGGAAGGACTCAATATGTGGTAGTCGCGGCAATGAGTCAACCCAATATATTGTGCTCCACAAAGAAGCCAGGGAGCCCATCCAGGTGGAACAACCTGGTTGGGCTCCCTTTGGGAAGGAGCATCTCTGTTCAGAAGATCTCGGGCTACTTGGCTCCGTGGTGCCCGTGTCCCTTGCAGTGGCCCTTTTTGAGTCCCAGCCCCACTTCGACGAGACCTGCCAGGAAGGTGGATTGATCCATGTTGTGCGCCTGAGCTGCTTTGTCCACGGCAGCCAGGACCTCGTCCTTCAGCAGGAGCTTGATGCCGCCGTGACCGCGACCTGTCACAAGGGATTCCACAGCTTTAGCCAGGAAACGGCTTCGGCTCATGCCGTGGGCCGCGGCGGAGCGATCCACGGCATGGAGGAGATCCTCTTGCAGGGTGATGTTGATGCGGACCGCCTTGCTCTTGGGCAACTGCACCCCGAGGGCTAGCAGAATTGCTCCGGGGGCCTGGGCAGAGATCTCGTCAAGGGAGTGGGGGGCCTGCCTGTTCGTTTCATCGAAAGAAGTCGCCAGGTGCTCTTCGAGGGCTCCCTGGGCTTCGATGCGGACGAGGTCCAGGCTTGGCCCTTCGGCTTCCAGGCCGGGGAAATCGGGGAAGGTGGCAAGGAAGCCACCTTCCTTTGGAGTTACGGTTGCAATGTAGGTGGGCATGGGGGCTCCGGAGACAGGGTGTCTTGCGTTATACTTACTTATACACACCCTTGGGTCAACCTACACTGGGGAGGGCGCGCAGGAAGGTTTGTATGAAGTGGTAAATAAAAGTCAGATCGCCTGAATGCGATTGCATCCCACCCTTCCCCATTCCGAGAACGGCTCATGGCAGCACGGACAGCACACCCCTTCGGTACGGATTTGAGATGATCCAGGTAACCGACCTAACAAAGAGTTATGGCAGGGGTCAGGCTGTGGGGGGGCGATGTGGTGACGGATGATTCGGAATTATAATGAGGTGCGTATTTATTTGATGGTTATAAACCGTAATCTGTTTACGTGGGGCAAGGTGTAAAGAGTCAAGGGCGGAAGTGATGGCCGCCCTTGACTCTTTATGGGTTTAGGGATGATTCCAAGCCTCTATGAGAAAATCACCCCAAGTGCTTTTGCCACGCCTGCTCCATAGGCAGGGTCGGCCTTCGAGCAGTTGTTGATGTGGCGCTGCTTGATCGCTGCTGGCGCGTCACCCATGGCTCGGGCAGTGTTCTGGAAGAGGCGCTGCTGCTCGTCGGGCTTCATGAGGCGGAAAAGGTCTCCGGCCTGGGTGAAGTCATCCGACTCCGGTCTGGGGTCATAGTGAGCCGCTGCCCCCTCCAAGGCCAGGGGAGGCTCGGCAAAATCCGGCTGCTGTTGCCACTCGTCATAGCTGTTCGGCTCATACCCCAAGGTGCCACCATAGTTCCCATCCACCCGCATCTGACCATCCCGGTGATAGGCATGGAAGGGGCAACGAGGCGCATTTACGGGAATCGAGTGGTGGTTCACTCCCAGGCGGTAGCGCTGGGCATCTCCATAGGAGAAAAGGCGCCCCTGAAGCATCTTGTCGGGGGAGAAACTGATGCCGGGCACCACATTGGCTGGATTGAAGGCCGCCTGCTCCACATCGGCAAAGTAGTTCTCCGGATTGCGGTTCAGCTCCATGACCCCCACCTCAATCAAGGAGTGGGTCTTGTGGGGCCAGACCTTCGTCAAGTCGAAGGGGTTGATGGGGAACTTCCGGGCTTCCTCTTCAGTCATCACCTGAATGAAGAGGGTCCACCTGGGGAAGTCTCCCCGCTCAATGGCGTCGAAGAGATCCCGCTGATGGCTTTCCCGGTCCTTGGCCACGATAGCCTCAGCCTCGGCATCCGTCAGGTTCTTGATCCCCTGCTGGCAGACTAGGTGGAACTTGACCCAGGTACGCTCGTTCTTGGCGTTGATGAAACTGAAGGTATGGCTGCCGAAACCATGCATGTGCCGGTAAGAAGCCGGAATGCCCCGGTCGCTCATGGTGATGGTGACCTGGTGTAACGCCTCCGGCAGGTTCGTCCAGAAATCCCAGTTGTTCCTTGCGCTCCGCAGGTTGGTCCTGGGATCGCGCTTCACGGCATGGTTCAGGTCAGGAAACTTGAGGGGGTCCCGCAGGAAGAAGACTGGTGTGTTGTTGCCCACCAGATCCCAGTTGCCTTCCTCCGTATAGAACTTCATGGCGAAGCCACGGATATCCCGTTCTGCATCCGCCGCCCCGCGCTCGCCCGCAACGGTGGAGAATCGGACGAAGCAGTCTGTCTTCTTGCCTACCTGGGAGAAGATCTTCGCCTTGGTGTAACGGGTGATGTCGTGGGTCACTGTGAAGGTGCCGAAAGCCCCGGAGCCTTTGGCATGCATGCGGCGCTCAGGGATCACCTCTCGGTCGAAGTGGGCGAGCTTTTCCAGGAACCAGAAGTCCTGGAGGAGTTGGGGACCTCGTTTGCCTGCGGTCATCACGTTTTGGTTATCTGGAACCGGGGCTCCGGCTGCAGTTGTAAGTTGCTGCTTTTTCATAAACAGCTCCCGTCAGTGAGAAGAGTCTCCATTGCGCCATCGGCATCACCGCCCTTCGATTCAAGAAACCGACGTACGACACCAGCAGGAGTCACTCCATCGCGGTACAACCATCTCCATGGGGCGCCGTGCATGAAAATAGCGGGGGCAACTTCCCCCCAAAGTGTGGACTGGGGGGACAAGCAGGTTGCTCTGTCTCTGCGGGAAGGGGGTTAGGGGAATTCCAGCCCGTAACGACCCTTGACATAGGTGGTGAAGGTCGAAGGAACAGGCTTCCCCTTTTTCCCGTAGTAGTCCACTGCCTTTGCGATGTAGTCCGCGGTGATGGGCTCAGGGAAGGTGATGGCCCAGGATGGACATTGCCACTCACAGCCATGGCACCCATCCACGCACTGTTCGCCGTTCTTCACGACTACCTTTCCTCCTGGGGTGAACCCGTAGACGCCCTTGGGACAGAAGTCGTGGCAGATCCTGCAGGCGGTGCAGCGGGTTTCGTCGATGGTGGGCTGCCATAACCTTTTCTTTTCGCTCATCTGGGCTCTCCTCCTCTTGGGTCTCAGAACTTCAAAGCCATTTCGAGGAAGTAGGATCTCCCGGGGGCCAGGGAAGAACTGACGTAGTAGCGCTTTCCATTCAGATTGTTGCCGGAGAGAGAGAACGTGGCCCAAGAGGCGGCGCGGTAGCGGAATGTGGCGTCGATGGTGAAGAAGGGGTCATAGGACCCGTACACACCGTTGACCGTATCGCTGTTGTCGTCTGAACCAAAGCGTTTGCTCATGTAGCGTCCGGTGAGATTGACACTCAGAGGCCCTTGCTCGTAGTCACCCCCGAAATTGAACATCCGGCGAGGCACGTACGTAAACTGCTTCCCGACTGAGGCCGGTTTAGCGGTGTTCTCTATGATTTCGGAATCGGTGTAGGTGAAGTTGGCGAAGCATCGGAGCCCGAAGCCGAAGCGCTGCTCGGCTTCCAGTTCCACCCCCTTGCTCTGGCCCTTTCCTGCATTGACCTTGTTAATCTCTTGCAGGCCGTTGACGATTGCCCCAGTGGTGGAATAGATCATGTCGGTGAGGTGGTTTTCGAAGTAGGTTGCCCTGAACTTGCCGCCGACCCCGACCTTCTGCTCCAGGCTGAGATCCCAGGCCCTCACCTTCTCGGGGGCCAGATTGGGGTTGCAAGCGTAGAGGGTCGTAGAGGTGCCCATGGTCGTGGAAGCGTAGAGACTGTAGAGGCTTGGGGCACGGAATGCCTGTCCTGCTGAGCCTCGCAAGGTCGTGGTGGAGGTGGGCTTATAGACCACGGCGATCTTGGGACTCAGGCAGGCCTGACTCCGGCTGCCGTATGTCTCCGAGAAAGCTGCGGTCCCATACTGGGTGGCGGAGCCGGAGTCTGTCTTCCACCAGTCAGCTCTGAGGCCGATGAAGGCCGTGAGCTTGTCATGGATGGCGATCTCGTCATCCATGAAGAGGGCAAGGGTCCGATCCTCGCCGGTAACCACGTAGGTCAGATCGGTCTGGCCGCCCTCGTCACGCCAGTAGGTCAGCTTGTGGTCCTGCCGATCGATGCTCCCCTTGCGGAATGCCGCGCCGATGGTGAGGACTTGCTTGTCGAGTACCGGGAGGGTTACTTGAAGGTCGCCGTTCCACACGTTGGAGGGGTAGCTGGTCAGGGTGCCGACACCGCTGGTAGCCGTCGCACCCGTACCGGGAGTTGTGTACCAGTTCTCGGTGAGGTCCGTGTAACCCATGGTGGCCTTGATTTTCGCCAGGGACAGGGCCGTTTCAAAGGAGGCGCTGTAGGTGTTCTTGGCGGTGGACAGGGGGTTGCCCAGGAAGGACTTCTGGGTCACGGAAGTGCCGTACGACCACACCTCGGCACCACTGGCATTGCGGAGGTAGGAATGAGGTGTGCCATAGTCCGATTCGGCCGAGGTTCGGGCGTAGGAGAGCATCAGATTCGTCCGGTCCGAGAAGTCGTAGCGTCCCTTTATCCGGAGGTTGTCGTTGCTCCAGTTGTTGTCGCCCTTGTCACCAACCAAGTAGCGGGTGGCCCCTGTGGTGCTCTGGGTCGTGCTCCAGCCAGTGAGGCCGGAAGTCGGCTTGGCGGAGGCCACGACCTGGTTAGCTGCATAGCCGTTGGTCGTCCGGTAGTCGTAGCTGGCGAGTAAGCTGAAGGCCCCGAAGCGGTCGCCGTACGAGGCATATACAGTTCGGTAGTCCTTTGGCGCGTTGTCGGCGCTCCGGTCCCAGGCGGAGCCATAGCCGGTCTTGAACGCGATCTCACGTTTCGTGGGCATCCGGGTGAGGATGTTGATGACCCCGCCCATGGCGTTGCCGCCGTAGAGGCTGGAAAAGGGGCCCTTCACGACCTCGATCCGCTCCAGATCCTCGGTGGCGATGCCCGCAAAGTTGACCCCGTTCGAATAGGGATCGTTGAGGGTGAGTCCATCCACGAGCACCAGGGTCCTCCCGCTGTCGGGAATGCCACGCAGCGCAATGCCGGCGATGGTGTCCATGGGGCCCTTGGACCGTGAGGTGATAACACCTGCCGTGGTGTTCAGGGCCTCGTCCACAGACTTGACCCCGCGTTTCTTCATGCTGTCTGCGGTGATGATGTTGACAGTCCCCGGGGAGTCACCGACCTCCTTCTCCGTGCGGGTGGAGGTCACCACGACCTCACGCAGGGTATGGACATCATCATCCGGAGTGGCCGCTGGTAGGAGAGATGGGCTGGAGAAGGCGGCCAGGAGGAAGAGAATCCTCGGGCCCCTTGGCAGGGAGTGTGGGGTTGGGCAAGCGACCGTCATGTCTAATCCTTAATGATTTGGGTTGGAGTGGGTGGGAGTCTGTTGCAGTTGGAACCCTGCAACAGGGCATAGATAGCCAGAGACGAGCATTGATGCCCGCTTCCAGGTGGTGGCCTTCCTTGGGTTCAATCGATTCTGCAGTGGGGCTTCGCGCCCTTGCGGCTTGCCTATCTGGTTTGAAGGTGTTTTCTTAGGATCCGGGCCGCATCTTCCGTAATGGGCGGTTGCTGGTTCTTCAGGGTCTCCTGGGCGAGACATCTGATGACCCCAAGGGCCAGATCCAAGTCAAGCACTACCTGCTGGGCTGCGGCGGCATGGGCCAGGGCGTGGATGGACTTGCGGAGGGCCTGCAAGGGGAGGATCCCATTGGGATCAGGTTCTTCCTTCTTCGCCGAGGGGTCGTTGCCAGTACTTAGCCACTCCGGGGAGATGCCCAGGATGGCACTGATCTCTCGCCGCGTGGCGGGCCACATCTCCCCCTGGTCCCTCTCCCAGCGGGAAATCTGGGACTGGCCTACGCCAAGCTTGTCCCCCAGTTCTCCCTGAGTCCATCCATGGGACATGCGCACGTGCTTGAGTCGTTTTCCGATGGTTTCCTGGGACATTGCCTCCTCCCTAATCCTTGGCCCTTTTCACGACGACCATGGCTGCGACCAGAAACACACCTCCCACTGCGGCCAGGTAGAGGGCCTGGAGCCAGGGCAGGGACTGATGGTGGGCTGCGGCGCGCACCAGATTAGCCGCCGGAGAGAGTGGCAGGCACTGGATGATGCTCCGGAGCCATCCAGGGTAGGCCCCTAATGGGAAGAATGTGCCGCAGAGGAAGGCCATGGGCGTGATGATGAAGCTGGAGATCAGTCCCTGGTCGGCGTGGGTCTTGGCCAGCATGGCGGTGCTGATGGCCAGGGCGGAGAAAACGAGAGATGTCAGCACTACTGCAAAGAACAGACCCGGGTTGAGGGCGAAGTCCACCCTGAAAATGAGCCCCAGGAGGACAACTACGCAGGCCGCGAGAATCCCGCGTACAGCCCCGCTCATGGTTTCGCCTACCACATAGACCCAGTCCGAGATGGGAGCTGTGCGGATCTCATCGAAGGTTTTCCAGTAAAAGCGGCTGATGTTGATCTCGGTGCTGATGCCGAAACTGTGGGTCATGGCGCTCATGGCCACAAGGCCCGGCAGGAGGAAAGCCGCATAGTCGACTCCGGCACCAACCATGCGCCCCCGGCCAGCCCACCCGAAGGCCACGAAGTAGAGGAGGGGCGAGACCACCCACGACGCGAGGTATTTCCAGAATTTGCGCTTAAGAATGATGTTTTCGCGCAGCAGAATGGCCATGACGGCTTGCATTGGCAGCGACTCCTTCCTGTTCCTTGGGGTTGACGTGGCGTCCGGTGAGTTTGAGGAAGACGTCCTCCAGGTTGGCGGCCCGGACGGTGGCAGGCTCGTCCAGCGAGGCCAAGAATTGAGCGGCTTCTTCCCGGTTCTCGAAGAACTTGGTGAGGGTTCCGGCGTGGCCGGGGTGGTCCACAGCCACCCGTCCCGCCTCTGAGATGAGCCCTTCCGGATTGCCATCGGCGATGACCTTGCCGTGGTCCACGATGATGACGCGGTCCGAGAGGGCCTGGGCCTCTTCCATATAGTGGGTGGTCAGGATCAGGGTCCGCCCGGCCTCCCGGAGTTTTCGGACCAGATCCCATACCTTGCGGCGGGCGTGGGCGTCCAGACCCACGCTGGGTTCATCCATCAGGATCACCTCGGGGTCGTGGAGCATGGCCCGGGCGATGGAGAGCCGTCGCTTCATTCCGCCCGAGAAGGTGGGCACCATGCGGTTTGCCTCCTTCTCCAATCCCGCGAAGGCCAGCATCTCCTGGACACGTTTCTCCATCCGGGCCTTGGGCATGCCGTGGAGATGACCGTGCACGACCAGGGCCTCCCGGGCCGTGAGTTCGGGGTCGAAGTTGAGGGTCTGGTGGACAACGCCGATGGAGCGCTTCACGCCCATGGGATCCCGCTCAACGTTGCAGCCCGCCACGAAGGCCTTTCCGGCCGTGGGCCGGGTGAGGGTGGACATCATGCGCACCAGGGTTGTCTTCCCGGCACCATTGGGGCCCAGCAGGCCGTGAATCTTCCCCTTCTCCAGGTGCAGGCTCAGGTGGTCCACGGCGGTGATTTCACCGAACCGTTTGACCAAGTCTTCAAGAATGATCATTCACTTCCTCCTTCTTCCATGGACGAATGCAGGGTCCGCCACTTGGCTCCGTAGCCCAGGGGCAGGGCAAGGGTGGTGAGATTCAATGGGTCGAATCCCTGGAGGGTTTGTCCGGCCTGGCCGCGCACGGTCTCGAAAGATGTGTAATCGCCGGAAACCGCACAGGCCATCTGGGCAGCCAGGGTGGCCGCCATCTCCCGGGCGCAGCTCTGGGGCAGGATGCCCGTCCGTAGCTGGTCCGCCACCTCCGCGACGGCTGCGGCGGTCGCCACAACCATGGGGTCTGGGTCGATGACGTGGAGATTGCGTAGGAAGAGCTCTGCCTCATAGTCTGGCAAGTGTTTCCTGGCGGCTTCCTCCAGGTGCCCGCGAGTCAGACCGAAGCGCTTGAGCTGCTGGAGCACCGAACGCTGGCTGTCTGGAGTCAGCCCATTCTGGAGGGCCAGGGCTTCCTTGATGGCCGCCTGGACCGCCTCGCCGATCATCTGTCCCAGGACACTGTGCTTGCCTGCGCTGGTGAGGGGAATGCCTGTGCCCAACCGGGAGCAGCTCGCGATCTGGTCGGTGCCGGTGCCGGTCGCCCTTCCGAGGGAATATTTGGAACCCACCACTAGGTCCTGGAGGGCGGCACTCTTGGCCTCGGTCGCCGTCATGATCGATCGGACCAGGGCCCCCGGAGTGAGTTCCTGGTTGAAGAAGAGGAGGGTATTGATGGTGCCATGGGAGGGCACCATCACGGGGCTGACCCGCTCGAAGCGCCCTTCCCACTCGTAGGCCGCAGCAGGATCGCCAGCGCGGCCCGCATTGCCTTCAACGCCAGCGGTGCAGGCCGCCACTACGATCAGGTCCCGGAAACGTCGTTCCTGGAGGCCCAGACAGTGCATGTTGGCGGCGGTGCCCAGGGTCGCACTTGCCTCCAGAGGAAGTTCGTGGCGCTCGCAAACCTGGCGTTGGCTTTCCCGGAAGTCCTTGGCCAGCTTGTGCCCCACCCGCTCACAATGGAAGGCTGGCTCGCAGCTCTGGTGGTTGTAGACGACCTGGAGATCCTCCCGCACACCTCCTGCCATCTGGCAGGTGGAGACCACGCGGTGGGGCGCCAGGAATCGACCGTAGACAATCCGGTCCTCCCGGTGGAGTTCCAGCCCCTCGTAGAAGGTTCCCAGAATCATCGTCCCACCCCTGTCAGTGCCGGGAGCTTGACCTCCCGGGCGATGTCCTGGAGGGGTTGGCGGCGCATGCGATGGGGGAGGACGAAGCTGGCGCCCTCCTGCACATCGTCCCTGGTGACCCGGTCCCGGCCGTGCCAGGCCGCCAGGGCCTTGGCCGCCCGCAGCATCATGAGGTCGCCACGATGGCCGTCCACGCCGAGTTCCAGACTGGTGTTGGCGATATCGAAGAGCAGGTTGCGCTCCGCTCCTACGGTGGGGAAGAGGTTGATGGCCTCGCGGATGCGCTGAGCGATGTCCTGGGCCTCACCCGCCCACTTGGCGGCAAAGGCCTCTGGAGAAGCCTCGAAGGCCGCCCGGCGCTCCATGATTTCCACCCGCTCATGGGGATCCTTGGAACCCTCCACGGTGACGCAGAGGCCGAATCGGTCCAGGAGCTGGGGGCGCAGTTCTCCTTCCTCAGGGTTCATGGTGCCCACCAGGGAGAAGCGGGCCGGGTGGGCGAGACTGACGCCCTCCCGCTCCACGGTGTTGACGCCCATGGCGGCGCTGTCCAGGAGGAGATCCACTACGTGGTCATCCAGGAGATTCACCTCATCCACATAGAGGATGCCCCGGTGGGCGGCGGCCAGAAGGCCTGGCTCGAAGGCTCGAATGCCTTCCCGAAGGGCTCGCTCCAGGTCCATGGTGCCTGCTACCCGGTCTTCTGTGGCCCCCACGGGGAGCTCCACGACGGGAACGTGGCCTAGGTGGGAGGTGAAGGTGTTCCGGCAATGTTCCCGTGGACAGGTCTCACACAGGGTTCCGCGTTCCGTGGGGGCGAGGCGGAATGGGCAGCCGGTGACGAGTTCCTGCTCCGGAAGGATTTCCGCCAGGGCTCGCACGGCGGTGGACTTGGCGGTGCCCTTTTCGCCCCGGATGAGGATGCCTGAGAGCGTGGGGGAGATGACGGCCAGGATGAGGCCCAGCTTCATGGGCTCCTGGCCGACGATGGCCGCGAAGGGGTAGGGAGTTCGATGGCTCAAGCTTGGTTTCCTTTCACGATGCGAACGAGGTCTTCAGCCCGCAGATCTTCCACGGGCAGGCATTGGGCACCCAGGGCCGCAGCCACTTTGGGAGCCTGGCGGAGGCGGACGCCCCGGGTGTCTTCGGTGTCCACGACGATCCAGCGGATGCGTTCGTCCTGGGCCACACGGGCAGCGATGCGGCAGGCCTCCTCCATGCTCCCGGGACCCTCCAGTCCGGCATTGGCCCGCCCGTCACTGATGAGAATGGCCAGGGGGCGGAGGTTGGGCTCCCGGGTGAGGAGGGGGCGGAGGGTTTCATAGGCCTTGACGAGGGCCGAGGCCAGGGGGGTGCGGCCCCCGACGGGAAGATCCTTGAGGATGCGGCTGGCCAGATCGATGGAAGCGGTGGGGGGCAGTACCAGCTCAGCCTCACGGCGGCGGAAGGCGATGAGGCCCACCTTGTCCCGTTTCTGGTAGGCGTCCAGGAGCAGGCTCAGGATGGCGCCTTTGGAGGCCACCATGCGGCCCCGGGCCCCCATGGAGCCGCTGGCGTCCACTACGAAAAGAATGAAGGAACCGGTGCGGCGCTCCCGCACCTTGGCCTGCCAGTCCTCCCGCTTGACCACCAGCTTCATGCTGCTGGTGCTCCGGCGATGGAGCTGATGGGGCGCCGAGGCCCGCAAGGTGGCGTCAATGGCCAGATCAAGGCCGTGATGGCAGGGGCGGGAGCGCACATAGCGCCCCCGCCGGTCGGCACTGCGGGTGCGCTGACGGTGCCCTGATCCCTTGCGGGCCAGACGGTCCTCATGGGGGCTCAGGTGGCGCACCTTGAAAGGTTCCCCCACCCCCAGGACCAGATCCTCATCCGGGGTGGAGCCCGGAGG
>JAFNAB010000054.1 GCA_017859955.1 Holophagaceae bacterium | reverse complement strand
GGCCGGAGAACCCAGCCGGGAGATCAGTTCCCAGGAGGCCGCCGAAGCCTTCCGCCAGGGCATTCCTTTCCTGGACGCCCGCCGGACAGAGGACTACCAGGCGGGGCATATCCGGGGTGCGCTGGCCATGCCCGTATGGGAGGCCGACATGGATGAGCGGCTGACCCGCTTCGATGCCTCGGGCCACCCTCTCAAATCCCCGGTCGTGCTCTACTGCAGCGGAGGGGACTGCCAGGATTCCGAACTCCTGGCCTCCAAGCTCGTGGCCCTGGGTTACCGCCACCTGCTCATCTACCGGGGAGGATACCCAGACTGGGCCACCAAGGGCCGCCCCATCCACCGGGGAGCTCAGCCGTGAAGCCCCTCAAAGCATTCCTCTGCCACCCCTGGCTTACCCAGCGCGCCCAGTTCCTGCTGGGGGGGCTCTTCATCCTGGCGGCCTGGCCCAAGCTGATGGACCCTCCGGGCTTCGCCAAGGCCCTCTGGGCCTACTCCCTCTTCCCCGCCTGGAGCATCCTTCCCCTGGCCCTGGTGCTGCCCTGGCTGGAACTGGTCTGTGGCGCGATGCTGGCCCTGGGTCTCTGGGTGAAGGCCGCCACCGCCTGGTTGGGCCTTCTGCTTCTGGGCTTCACCCTGGCGCTCTCCATCAATCTGGCCCGTCGGCATCCGGTGGACTGCGGCTGTTTCAATGTGGGCATCAGCCCCAGCAGCACCGAGGAACGCCTGAGAGACATGCGCCTGGCCATCCTGCGGGACCTGGGAATGCTGGCCCTTGCGGCCCTGATCCTGGCAAATCCGGGAGGGAAAGCGATCCCCGGCGGTCGCCAACAGGGCTAGACTTGTCCTGCTCACAGGAGTCCAACGTGCCGGACTGCGAACTCATCGCGGAATGTCCATTCTTCAATGGCCGCATGACCACTACCCCCGCCCTCGCGGCGATGTACAAGCTCATCTATTGCCATGAGGACAATGTCCCCTGCGCCCGCCACCAGGTCTTCCTGAAGCTGGGAAAGCCCGCGGTCCCCCCGGACCTCTTCCCCCACATGCAGGACGAGGCAGAAACCATCCTTGCCCGGAGCTGAGCTTCACTTCTCCGGCGTGAGCCGGATAAGAGCCGGAAAAGGCGCATCCTTGTCCACCAGGGCGGACCATTCCTGGTAGCCCTTGGCGCGGATCCGGAGTTCCTGGGTGCCCACCTTGGGGATCTGCAAGGCCGCAAGGGGCGTCGTCCCCACTTCGGACTGGTTGAGAATCACCGTGGCCCCTGGGGGATCCGTCACCACGGAGATGGTGAAGGGGATGACCTTCAAGGGGACATCCAGACGCGTTTCGCCCCCCTCGAAGACCCGATCCTCCGGCTGATAGCCCTCGAGGCCGAGGTGGATCCGGCGTCCCACGGGCTTGGCGATCTTGATGCGCAAAGGAGTGCGTCCAACGTATTCCCCGTCCAGAGAGACATCGGCCCCGGAGGGGGTGCTTTCCACCGAAACCAGACTCGATTGGAAACGCAGGTGGCGGGCAGCCACCCATGCGCCACCCAGTGCTACGACAAGAGCGGCGGCCACGAGAAAGGGAACGTAACGGCGGCGCTGGGGAGGCGCGTCAGGCCGAGGCTGCTGAGGGGCGGAGGGATCGATTGGCCGGGGGCCCGATGCGGTCAGGACCGTGGGGCTTCCCGCGTTCTGCTGGGGGAAGACCTCCCCCATATCCAGGAAGGAAAGCTCTTCGGCAAGCGTAATGGGATCCGAAGGCCTGGGGGCCGTCACGGGGAAGGGATGGGTGCTGACGAAAGGGGCATCCCCCACCAAGAGAGCCTGGAAGCGGGCCCGCACCTCCGGCGCCAGCTCGAGGCCGTCCACCAGGGCTCCCAGGAAGGAAGGCAAATCGGGGTAGCGGTCCTCCGGCTTCTTGGCCAGGGCCTTCAGGAATATCTCTGCCACCGCCTTGGGAAGACTCGCCGGCATCTCCGGGGGCTCGTGCACGATCCGGTAGAGGGTGGATCCCACGGTGCTCCCCTGGAAGGGCAGGGTGCCGGTCACCACCTCGAAGACGGTGACCGCATAGGCATACCGATCCGTGACCGAAGAGGCCTCACCGCCCACCAGAAGCTCGGGGGCGGTATAGAAAGGGGTGCCGAAGATCATTCCGGCCTGGGTCAGGTGGGACTCATCCCGGCGGGCGATGCCGAAATCCATGAGCTTGAAGCGGCCGTCCCGGCTCACCAGGATATTGTCGGGCTTGATGTCCCGGTGGACGATCCCGGCCGCCTCCGCCGCCATCATGGCACCCATTCCCTGGATCATCAGACGGATGCCGGCCTCCAGGCCCAACCCCGAACGGATGAGGGTGGTGAGGCTGGAACCCTCGATGAACTCCATGGCGATGAAGGGACCCATGTCCGGGTCCTCGCCCACATCGAAGACGGTCACGATGTTGGGGTGGTTCAGCCGGGCCGAGATCTCCGCTTCCCGCTGGAAGCGGGCCAGGGTCGTCCCCCGATCCTCGCCACCGGGGTGGACCACCTTGATGGCCACGGGGCGTTTGAGGAGAGGATCATGGCCCAGGTACACCGCCCCCATGGCCCCGCGCCCGATTTGGCGCTGGACCTGGTAGCGGCCGATGGTCGAGGGTTCTTCAGGCATGGAAATTCCGAACAAAGACCCATGATATCCATCTGCCGGAAATTACTCTGCCTTGAGTCCCAGCATTTCCGAGTTGCGGGCCCGGACCCTTGCCAGCAGGTCGGCATCCTTGACCAGATTGGTCCCGAAGGAGGGGACCATCTGCTGAATGGTCCTTTGCCAAGCCTCGGACTTGGCGCGTTCCGGGAAGCACTTGAGGAGCATCTCCAGCATGGTGGCCACCGCCGTGGAAGCGCCGGGGGAAGCCCCCAGGAGGGCCGCCAGGGAGCCATCGGCCGCCGACACGACTTCAGTGCCGAACTCCAACTTGCCCCCGTGCACGGGATCCTTCTTGATGATCTGCACACGCTGACCCGCGATCTCCAGCTCCCAGTCCTCCATGCGGGCCGTCGGCACGAAGGTCCGGAGGGTCTCCAGGCGGGCCTCCCGGGACTGGAGCACCTGCCCGATGAGGTAGCGGGTCAGGTCCAGGTTCTGCCAACCCGCGGCCATCATCGGATAGAGGTTGTGGGGCCGCAGGGAAAGCGGGAGATCCAGGAAGGAGCCCTGCTTGAGGAACTTGGTCGTGAATCCGGCGTAGGGTCCGAAGAGGAGGGCGGGTTTGCCGTCCACCATCCGGGTGTCGAGATGGGGCACGGACATGGGGGGCGCACCCACGGATGCCTTGCCATAGACCTTGGCATGGTGGCGGGCGATGACCTCTGGATTGGTGCAGATGAGCCACTGCCCGCTCACGGGGAAGCCGCCGTAGCCGCACCCTTCGGGGATGCCGGACTTGAGCAGCAGCGGCAGGGCGCCACCCCCCGCCCCCAGGAAGACGAACTTGGCCTTGATCTCCCGGGTCTGGCCACCGACCTGGTCCCGGACCACCACCCGCCAACGTCCATCGGCCTCCCGGACCAGATCCTGGACGTGGTGATTCGCCAGGATGCCGAAGTCCGCCCCCTGCCCCAGTCCAGCAAAGAGCTGGATGGCCAGACGTCCGAAATCCACATCGGTGCCCCGGGCCACCCGGGTGGCGGCCATGGCCTGCTTGGGGTCCCTCCCCTCCATCACCAGGGGCATCCACTCCCGGAGCTGGGCAGGATCCTCGCTGTAGCGCATGTCGACGAACATCGGGTGGGCCTGGAGGGCTGCGTGCCGAGTCCGCAGGAAGCGAACCGAGTCCTCTCCCCAGACAAAGCTCAGGTGAGGTACCGGTGAAAGGAAGGCCCCGGGCTGCGGCAGCAGCCCCTTCCCCACCAGATGGCTCCAGAACTGGAGGGAGATCTCGAAAGACTCGTTGATCTTGAAGGCCTTGGAGGTTTCGACGCTGCCGTCGCCCTGCTCGGGGGTGTAGTTCAGCTCGCAATTGGCGGCGTGCCCGGTGCCCGCATTGTTCGTGGCCAGGCTGCTCTCCAGGGCCACGCCCTCCAGCCGTTCGATGACCCGGATGCTCATGTCGGGCTGAAGCTCGCGCAGCAGGGCCGCCAGGGTTGCGCTCATGATCCCAGCGCCCACCAGCACCACATCTGCCTGATCCACCCACTTAGCTTCCGCCATCACTTGCCTCCACCCCCATTTTGGGGTCTGAGGGAAAGGGGGTCCATCCCCCCAAAAGACACTAGGTCACGAATGCGTGACAGATTGGGCATGGAAAACCAATGTTCACAGGCATTTTCACAAAATCGCAAATGTTGAAAAATATTAATTTAACGATAGCATTTTCTCGATTGCCCCCACTCCCCCCACGGGACTCACCATCGCCATATTTCCCCTCTCAGGTTAAAATGGAAGGTTTGGAGGACTCGGATGCTGGCGGTTCAGAATGTCACGATGCGTTATGGTTCCAGGATCCTGTTCGAGGAGGTGACCACGACCTTCACGCCGGGACGCCGCTATGGCCTGACGGGTCCCAACGGGGCCGGCAAATCCACCTTCATGAAGATCCTGAGCGGCGAACTGGAGCCCACCAGCGGCCTGATCCAGCGCCCCCGCAAGATGGGCATCCTGCGCCAGGATCAGTTCGCCTTTGACCAGTACCGGGTCATCGACACCGTGATCATGGGCAACAAGGGCCTCTGGGCCGCCCTCCAGGAGCGGGATGCCATTTACGAGAAGCCCGAGATGACCGACGAGGACGGCATGCGCCTGGGCGAACTCGAAGGTGTGGTCGCCGACGAGGACGGCTACACCGCCGAGAGCGATGCGGCCGTGCTTCTGGACGGCCTGGACATCCCCGAGGAACTCCACGAGCGCAAGATGTCGGAGCTCCAGGGTGGTCAGAAGGTGCGTGTGCTGCTGGCCCAGGCCCTCTTCGGCAACCCCGAATCCCTGCTGCTGGACGAGCCCACCAACCACTTGGATCTGGAGTCCATCCACTGGCTGGAGAACTTCCTCAGCCGCTACAACGGCTCGGTCATCGTCATCAGCCACGATCGCCACTTCCTGAACGGGGTCTGCACCCACATCGCCGACATCGACTACCAGACCATCATCCAGTACACCGGCGGTTACGACGACATGGTCATGCAGAAGACCCAGGTGCGCTCCCGCATCGAGTCCGAGAATGCCCAGCGCGAGAAGAAGATCGCCCAGCTCAATGAGTTCATCCAGCGCTTCGCCGCGGGCACCCGCTCGAGCCAGGTGAACAGCCGCCGCAAGGAAGTGGAGCGCCTCCAGCCCGGCGACCTGGCCCGCAGCAACATCCAGCGCCCCTTCATCAAGTTCGAGCAGCGGCGCCCCAGTGGCCGCCACGCCCTGGAGTTCGAGGGCGTGTGCAAGGCCTATGAAGTGGAAGGCGCCACCCTGAAGGTCCTCGAGAACCTGACCGCCAACGTGAGCCGTGGCGAAAAGATCGCCATCATCGGGCGCAACGGCGCCGGCAAGTCGACCCTGCTCAAGGCCCTCCTGGCCAACGCCCCCAACGTCACCGAAGCTGACCGCAGCATCGATGCCGGCTCCGTCAAGTGGGGCCACGAGGCCAATGTGGGCTACTTTGCCCAGGATTTCCGGGAATCCATCGACCCCGGGTACACCCTGGCGGACTGGCTGCGCCAGTTCGATCCCGAAGCCCTCGTGGAGGAGATCCGCGGCGTGCTCGGACAGATGCTCTTCCGGGGCGAGGAAGGCATGAAGAAGACCGAAGTCCTCTCCGGCGGCGAGGGTTGCCGCCTGATGTTCTCCAAGCTCATGCTCCAGAAGCCCAACATTCTGGTGCTGGACGAGCCCACCAACCACTTGGACCTCGAGGCCGTCATCGCCCTGAACACCGCCCTCCAGAGCTACGAGGGCACCGTCTTCCTCGTGACCCACGACGAAGACCTGATCGATGAAGTCGCCACCCGCATCTGGAGCTTCTCCGACAGGGGCTTCGAGGACTTCCAGGGGACCTACGAGGAGTTCCAGGCCAAGCACGCCTGATAGCGCCGGGCATCAAGCCTAAGGTTTCAAAAGCCAATTCCACCACCAGGCAAGCCCGCGGCGCGGATTGTCTGGTGGTGGAATCTGTTCTTTTGCTTGCGAATGCGTATAACTGGAAGGCAAAGTCCCTTCCCCTTGGATCATCTCCGCACCCCAAGGCATCAGACTTTTTGACTCTGCAATTCAACCTCCGCAGGACCTTTTGTTGAAAGGGAAACCATCGTGAGCTTTGACTTCAACGCCGACGACATCCTGGAAATGGCCGAACAGATCGAGCGCAACGGCGCCAGATTCTACCGGGAGGCCTCCCTGGGGGTGTCCGACCCCCAGTCCAAGCAGTTCCTGACCCAACTGGCGGACATGGAGGATGAGCATGAACAGACCTACGCGGACCTCCGCAGGGAACTGAAGGAGAGCGAGAAGGCGCCCACCGTGTTCGACCCGAACGACGAGGCGGTCCTGTACCTCCGCGCCATGGCCGACGCCCAGGTCTTCCTGGAGGAGGAGGTGGTGGACTTCAGCTCCATGAAATCCATCCTCAGGAAGGCCATCCAGGCCGAGAAAGACTCCATCGCCTTCTATCTGGGCCTGAAGGGCATCGTGCCGGAGGCCCTGGGCCGCCAGCGCGTGGACGAGATCATCCAGGAGGAGATGGGGCACATCAAGCTCCTCAGCCAGGAGCTGGCGGCCCAGGGGTAGTCACCCTGGACGGGATGGGCAGGAAAAGCAGAACCGGCCGCGGATGGATGAGATAAACGCGGATACGGAAATGGTCTACGGGTGGGGCACCCGGGTCTGCCCCGCTGTGCGGGGGCGGACGGCGGGGCCGCCCGCGTTCAGCGAGGGAGGGGGAGCCGATGGCACGCATGGGCGCCACTAGCTCCCCCTCCCTTGCTGAACCAGCCCCCTGCTGGCAAAATAGCCCCTCCGGTCCCGTAGCTCAGGGGATAGAGCGACCGCCTCCTAAGCGGTAGGTCGGCAGTTCAATTCTGCCCGGGACCACCAGTCCAGAAGCCCGAAGCCGCAAGGCGACGGGCTTCTGCTGCGTTCAGACATTCACGGGCCCATCAGGTCCAGGAATGCCGAAGAGGTCTCGGGGTGCCCAGAGGTCACGCCGGAGTCACGCCAAGGAGCTCGGGGGGAAGCGGAAGGTACCGGAGCATTTCCGACTGCCCCAATGGAAGTCGCCAACATTGGGATGAGGCGCATGGCCTTTTGGCTAGGAAGTAATTCCCCCGAGCCCCTCCTCCCCTCAAAAACCGAACAACATGAAGTGACTCAACACATGAAATGAGAGATGATAATCAGAGGAGACCCAATGTTTACCCCAAACGAAACAATCCCAACCCCACTTTTCCTCACCTTTGTGATGGGTGCGGGAGGGGTGATGGCGGTTCCAGTGGAGAACGAAGAACATGCCATCGAGCTTTTGAGGGATCGCACTGGTACTTGGACAGAGGGAATTCTAAGCGCCAGCCCCGGCCTGCTCCCTATCAAGACCTGGGTTCCGACTCAAGATGGGGTCAAAGAGGTAAACGAATGAAACACCCCATTCACGGATTTTTCAGCATGTGAGCCTTGCTTTCCGTCGAATGAAAAGGACCCCACTGGCACCCATACCTTGAGCGTCCGAAGGATAGAGCGTAGCCGTCTGTCCTATAGTGAGATGATTTGACTTTTGGACGGCTCGTGAGCCGCGCTGGCTGCAGCCATGACCGACCGAACAAACGACTTTGCAGCCAAAATCGCCGCCATGCGTGCAAGAAGGTAAATCGCTCCGCATGCAAGAAAGTAGACAACCCCAATCTTGAAATGCCGAACATACAATAGGAATCCTTGGCACATGATGGCCGAGGGGATCGTCAGCCAGACGATATCCCTGAATAGGAGATATTCCTTGTGGGCGTCCTCAATAGAGGGAGAATCCCGCACCTGTTGGTACAGCCGATACCAAGCCCTGTTCTGTTCACCGGGATCTGTTGGGAACTCGCCACCCACAGCCTTCTTAAGACTTCCCAAATCGATTCGTAGATCCCGGTGTGCGTGTTCCGAGAAAGCGCGGCACCCCGGCAAGGCGTTGTTTATCCGCCAGAAAACCAAGGCCAATTTCACCTGGTCCTTCCCGATCCGGTTCATGAATGTGACTACGAGTGTGATCAGTATGGGGACGGCAGCCTTCCCCCATTCAGCTCCCGCGATGGCTTTGACATGTTGAATAGAGGAGGGCCACCCCAGGATGGCCAATGCCAGCGCAAACCCGTGAGCCACAAGGTAAATGGCCAATAAGGCTTTATTACCTTCCTTGAGATTCCTGGTTTCACCCATAGCAAACTCCGGCTTATACACGCAAAAATACAATGCACTGATAGAAATCTTGACCATTCGGACGGGTATGAGTATACCTGGAGGCCGATGGCGATTCATGCTGTGCCATTTGACTGGAGCCTCCAACCATTCTTACCAAGGCCCCATAGACCGCCAGCTTGGC
Source organism: Holophagaceae bacterium (assembly GCA_017859955.1). GTDB lineage: Bacteria > Acidobacteriota > Holophagae > Holophagales > Holophagaceae > Holophaga. The sequence goes on along the minus strand of JAFNAB010000054.1, from coordinate 17,592 downwards.
GCTCCATCGTGCTGACACCAATGGGCACAAACCATCATTCTTTGTAGGGAATAGAAATGGCCGATTTTTTCGAACTCGATTTCCTGGACGTTGAGACGAAAAAAAGTGGTGACGCGATAGCACTTCGGTATTCCATTGTCGGAAAAACATTCATTCACGTGGTAGATGGTGGATTCCAGGTAACCGGAGACAAGCTGGTGAAGCATATCCGCTCACATTACGGGGCTCCGAAAGTCATCGACTGTGTAGTTCTGACACACAACGATGGGGACCACGCAGGGGGGTTGTGTCAGGTATTCGAAGAATTCGAAGTCAAGGAATTGTGGATGCTGCGTCCATGGGACTTTGCAGAGGAGCTTCTTCCGAGATTCGCCAGATTTAGTTCCGTGGATGGATTGCAAAAACGATTGAAGGAGGCCTTCCCGAACATCGCCGCCTTAGAAGAAGTGGCAGTGAAGAAGAAAGTCACGATTTTTAATCCATTCCAGGGGGCTTCGATCGGAGCATTCCGGGTAATGTCGCCTTCAAAGGCGACCTATCTGGACTTGGTCGTCGAATCCGAAAAGACTCCCCAAAAAGCGCCTATATCACAGGGAAAGAACTCGATAGCAAGCTATTTCGCAGAAAAGGCTGCGGCGGTAATCGAATTCGTTCGCTCACTATGGGGGGATGAATCGTTCCCTTCAGACGAGACATCTGCCGAAAACGAGATGAGCGTAGTTCAATTCGCCGAGATAGCTGGACAGAAGATTCTTCTGACAGGAGATGTTGGGCGGCGCGGACTAGAGGAAGCTGCGGATTTTGCCCCAAGCATTGGCTTGGCCTTACCCGGAATTGACCGATTTCAGGTCCCCCATCACGGATCGCGCAGAAACGTCTCAACAGAAGTGCTCAACCGATGGCTTGGAACGCCTCTCCCACAACAGCCAAAGGACGGGGAGACGAAGTTCACGACCATCATCAGCGCGGCCAAGGCTGATGAGGACCACCCGCGAAAAGCGGTAATCCGGGCCATGATCCATCGGGGAGGACGCGTGATTACAAACCAAGGCCAGGACATCCGCACATCAAAGAACGCGCCAAAGCGTGAAGGTTGGACTGCCGTTGCCCCCCTGCCATATCCCGAAGAGCAGGAAGGTTAGATCCCTCTCAACCACATCACCCCTCTGGATAGGTGACATGGTCCTGGGAAAGAAGGTGCTTGTGAGGGATGTGGAGGATTTGCCACCAGCCTGGTTGGTTGAAATCAAACTAGACACCTTTGGGTGGGCATTTTTGACCGATTTGGGGTGTATCCTTCCAGACAGGAAACTTCCGTTTAGGTGAGCTGATGGATTTCGTCTTCTTCCTGGTCGCACTATGCCTTGCCGTCGTTCTCTTCACCTCGAAGAAGAAGGCCAAGAAGGAGCAGTTACGGCTGAAGACCGAACTGGAATCTAGCGCCGCCACGAATGCGAGTCTCCAGGCAGAGAATCAGGTTCTCGCCCAGTTCAGGGCCATCCTCGACGCCCGAGCCGAAGCCACAAGGATCATCAAAGAGGCAACCGCCCAGGCTAACGAGATTCGGCGTGGAGCAGAGTTGCTCCGGCAGGGCATCGAGACGGAAGGCAAGGACCTCCGGGCTAAGGCCAACCAGATCCTGGCAGACGCCCAAGCCAAGGTGGAGTCGATCATGCGATCTGCCCACTATGAGGCAAAAACCATCATCGACAACGCGACCAAGCGCGGTGAGGAGATCGCTGGGAGCGCCTTCGAGGCCGTCCGTGATGCGGAGCGGTACGAACAGATCGCCAAGGCCATGAAGAACCTCATCGAGGGTTATGGCGACCAGTACCTGGTCCCCTCCCGTAGCCTCTTGGATGAATTCGCCGACGACTACAGCTTTACTGAGGCGGGCGAGGAGCTAAAAAACGCCAGGGAACGGTCTCGGTTGATGGTCAAGAGCAACATGGCTGCCACCTGCGATTACGTGGAGGCAAACCGGCGTGAAACAGCAATCCGTTTCGTCGGTGACGCATTCAACGGCAAAGTCGACAGTATCCTCTCCAGGGTCAAAGGCGATAACGTCGGCAAGCTTGAGCAGGAGATCCGGGACGCCTTCAATCTGGTCAACTTTAACGGCGCAGCATTCCGAAACGCCAGAATCCATACCGAATACCTTGAGGCTCGCCTAACCGAATTGAGGTGGGCGGCTACCGTTCAGGAGATCAAGCTCCGCGATAAGGAGGAGCAGCGCAGGATCAAAGAGCAGATTCGTGAAGAGGAACGGGCACAACGCGAGTTCGAACGAGCCATGCGTGAGGCTGCAAAAGAGGAGGATTCCCTGCGCAAGGCCATGGAGAAGATCCAGGCCCAGGTGGACAAGGCTTCCACAGAGCAGAAGGAGAAATTCGAGGCACAGTTGGCCGAGATGGCCGAAAAGCTGCGCCAAGCAGAGGAGAGGAGCCAACGCGCTCTGTCCATGGCCCAGCAAACCAAGAGCGGGCACGTCTACGTGATCTCGAACATCGGGTCATTTGGAGAGGATGTGTTCAAAATCGGGCTCACTCGGCGTCTCGAACCCTTAGACCGGGTTCGAGAGCTGGGCGATGCCAGTGTCCCTTTCAGCTTTGATGTCCACGCGATGATCTTCAACGAGGACGCCCCTGCCCTGGAAACAGCACTCCATCGCCACTTCACGACCGCCCAGGTCAACAAGGTCAACCCCCGCAAAGAGTTCTTCCGAGTTCCAATCAGAGTCATCCGGGAGGAATTGGACCAGCTAGGCATCAAGGCCCAATGGACGATGACGGCAGAGGCCAGGGAATACCACGAGACGCTAGCTATCGAACGGGCACTAAAGGAAGACCCCGAGAAGGGCAATCGATGGCTTGAGAGCCAAGCCCTCTATGATTCCCGGGCCGACTTGGTCGAAGAGGAGTGCGAGGCCCTCACGTAGGAACTGGTTCTCTTTGTCTAGTATAGAACCACCATCCCCCGAGGAGCTCCCGTCAGTCCCGGCTCACCCTCACCCTCACCTGGAAGACCTCCTTTAAACCCTCCGGTACCTCCAGCTCCCCAACCCCAAGAAACCACTGAAAACCTGGAGGCACTGGAGCGTTTCTACCCCTGGTAGCCGGGTGCCATAAACCTGGGGAGAAGGCAGATTTGATCCTGCACAGCTGAAACTTGGCCTCACTGGTCACCACTGGTGACCTTGTCGCCTCCGTGGTTTTGGCGGTGGCCCCATGTCCTTCAGCCAGAGTTCAGTTGCTCCAGAGGCTCCAGGTCTCCTGCGAGTAGAGCCAGAGAACCTGGAGGGTCTGTTTCCCGCCAACCATCAACCTAGTTCAAGCCAGGTGCCACAGGTCCAACAGCCTCGCCAACGCCCTAACACATGAGGCACTGGTGGAGCTGGAGCACGAATTTTTTATCGCCTCGACTTACCCAGGATTTCTGCTCCCTGGGGAAATCTAGCCGGTTACCCTTTCAAGCAGAAACCAGGCAAAACCAGAGCGTGCCGGTCAGAACAATGATTGTGAAGAAGGGAAAGATGTCCAGAGGAAACCTGACAATAGATCAAATACAAAAGATCTTCAGAAGAACCGCAGAAACCGAAATCAAGGGCGTGGCTCTCTATGAAATATTCGGCATCACTGCAGACCAATTCTGCGCTGAGCTATTGCACATCTGGAAAGACTATCACCGCCTTGTAGATCGTTCCTACTACTCGAACCACACCATCAGGGGTATCAGCAAGAAGGGTGTATCCAGCCAAGACATTATCCAAAACCTGGATGAGATCGAGAACAAGGCCCAGTCGCTCGTTGGTGAACTCCGAAGGATGACCTGGGGAGCTCTGGCGCTTTGTTATGGGTTCGATGTGAAGCCAGACCATTTGCAAAAATTGATGAAGAATCTGACCGACCTAGAGGAGCGAGCCAAGCAGGGAGTCAAGAACTTCAAACGATTGAACACCAAGAATGACCCCGACTTTTTCACGGGCATTACTGGGGAGAAGCGCGACCATGCGCTAGCAAAAAAGTGCTTGGAGTTTGCGGAGAGGCATGGTTGCCAAATAGAAACTCATGTCATGAGAGTGTTCAAGGCCGTCTACAAGGCGGAGTGGAATAAGGTCGGAGCGCAAACCGGGCTCCAGGTCATCCGAAGGGTGAAGGCAATCCAAAGTGCAGCAGCAGTCGTGGACGCACAAATGTAGTAATGAAGCCATTCTTGCTTTGACCGACCAAGGTGTACCAGAGCCTATGGCGTCAAAGTGAATCCCCTTAGGATTTTCAAACCGGCAGGGAGCAACCCAGCCCGTTAACCTAAGGAGGCCAAGCAATGGCACATGAGAACACCATCTCCAACCAGCAGGAATTCCAAATCGTCCTATCGGTATCGACAGGCAAGAAAGCCACCTACCGGACGGTGAAGAACTTCATCAAGCCTGGCCCCCCCTGCCAATACAACCCGTGGACGCTTTGAACCGAGAAGGAGTTTTCGGAGGACAAGGTGTTGGCTTACTTTTCGGCCCCGGCGATTCCAAGATACCCAGCGCTCATGGTGTTCGCATGGTGGTGAAAGGCACCACGTCGCTCTTGATCCATAAGGACCACACCGAAGAATAGACAATCAGAGTATGGCTAGCGCCAGTGGCCAGGACCTCTCCGGTTCATGGCTTGGGAGGCAGGAAAAAACCTCCTTGGCGGCGTAGCTCCACCCGCAGTTCGACACACCGGCAGGCCGTGGTTTGAAGCCACGCGGCCATCGGCTTGCCTTTCACTCCACTCACATTAGGAGAAATAGCATGAACGAATTCACCGAAACACCTATCCCCGAAGAACCCAACGACCGCCCAACAACGACCGACTTTCACGTCTACGGGGCCCCTGGCCAGTTGCTTTTTGACGATGCCATGGAGAGTTTCACCTCGGAGAATGACCCAGCCGATGGTGAGCCGAGCTCAGAAGAGTTGTCCGCCGACCCAGGGATTACCCCAAGCCCTGAAACGCTTGAAAGATTCGATGCCGAGTTCAGAGAGTTCACCATCCCCCAGGACTCCTTGGACGGTGTTTTCCATATCCTCGGAGCCAACGTCTTTGACGGGGGGTTGGAGGACCCCGAACCCTCCAGAACCTCCGCGAGCGCAGAAGCAAGTCCAGAGGTTCTGGAGGTTCCCGCCACCGCCGCCGAAGAAAGCGGGGTCTCTGCCACTGCCCACCTCCTGGAGGCGACCGGGGCCCGCCAGAATGACCAACCGTCCGTCCTTGAGAATCTCCCGGCCTACCTACGCCCATCCGATGGCAACAGCTTCGAGGATAGGCTTGAGAGCCTGGACGTAGCATTCGATGAGGGGGAGCCCTCGGACGTCATCCCGATTCCCGAGTGGCCTGACCCGGAAGAGCCATGCGAGGACATCGATGGCTGCTGCGAGATTGAGCATGACTCCAACACTATGCCAAATGACCACAAGGCGATAAGCGGTGTGGTAGCACTTGACCCCTTGGCCTACGAGGATCAAGTCATTCAGGCGTTCAGGGGTGCCGCCGCAGCCCGAGGCATCCTCCTTCCCGCTACCCTCATCGCAGACGGAGGTTCCTACCGGTGCAATGTTAAGGGCACGGGGGGCGAGAATGACGCCTGCTATCGGCTCTGCATGGACGAAATCCCGCTCGGTAGCTTCCGGAACTGGAAGGATGGCAAGGGTTGGGAAAACTGGAGCTTCAAAACCGCCCCTGGAGCAATGATCGCTCCCGAGAAATTGGACGAGATGGAGCGCAATGCCAGGGCTTTGCGGAAAGCCGAGGGAGAAATGGCGAGAGAGAAAGCCCAAAAGTGGGCTCAGCGAGTGTGGCATTTCGCCAAACCCTGTTCTGAACACCCCTATCTGACTACCAAAGGAATTAGCCCCCACGGAGTCCGCATCGCATCCTTCGGTGTACATGAGGGCAAATTGGTGGTCCCCGCCATTGACACCAAATCCACGATCCACACGCTTCAGTACATTAGCCATGATGGCGAAAAGCGATTTGTAGCCGGGGGGCGCAAGAGGGGCTGCTACTTCCCCATCGGACAGCTGGTCCAATGCATCTTTATCGCAGAGGGGTTTGCCACCGCAGCCAGCATTCATGAAGCCACCGGCGAAGGCGTCCTTGTAGCCTTCGACTGCGGAAACCTCCAGGCGGTGGCAGAGGCAGCCCATGCCTTCTATCCCGACACCCCCATTGTGATTGCCGCCGATGACGATTATAGAACCGAGGGGAATCCTGGGCTGACGAAAGCCAAAGCTGCCGCCGAGTCTGTGGGAGGCTTGGTGGTGATCCCGGACTTTGGAGAGGAGCGCCCTGAGGGCGCGACCGACTTCAACGACCTAGCCAAAGCACAAGGACTCGAAGCCGTGGCGGACTGCATCCAGAAGCAGATTCGAACGGAAGAGCAAGACAATTTGCCTCGTGTCTATCTTGACGGAGCGCCTGAACACAAGGTCGTGTCTGAGGTGCTTGGCCTACTGTCCAAGCAACGCCGGATCTTCCGGCACGGCAACCGTTTCGCACGAGTCGCTCAGAATCTCGGAAATCTGGGGTCTCGCGAGCCTGCACGCCCCTCAATTCTGCCGATCAGCGTTCCGATGATGCGTCTTGAGATCAGCCGCGTGGCTTCAATTTACCAGGCCAAGAAGGATGGATTTGGCAGAACATTGGTGCCCGACTGGCTCTCCAAACTTTCCCTGGAGATGATCGAAGACCCAAGTGTCCTCCGCCTCCATACCTTGACCGAGACACCGATTGTCCTGCCTGATGGGACGGTCCATGACACCCCTGGCTACGATCCTTCGACGGGCGTTTTCTACGCCCCACTGGGACAGATCCCGTCTGTCAAAGCCAATCCGACCATGGAGGATGCCCAAGCGGCATCGGCTGCCATCTTTGATCTCGTGTCGGACTTCCCCTTCGCCACCGACAAGCATAAGGCCGCTTGGTTGGCTCTCCTCCTGACCATGCCCGCTCGGTTCGCCATCCCTGGTCCCGTTCCCTTCTGGCTGATCGATGCGAATGGCCAGAGTGCTGGCAAAGGGCTCCTTACCTATCTCACGAGCATCATCACCATGGGCAGAGATCCGGTGGCCATGGTTGGCAGCAGAGATCAGGAAGAGTTCGGGAAGAACCTACTCTGCACACTGATGAACGGAGCTCGTCTCGCCTGGCTTGATGAGGCACAGTCCCCATTCGGCGGGCCCAAGTGGAATGGGTTGATGACCAGCACAACCCACCAGGGCAGAATTTTGGGCGAGTCAAAGACCTGGGAAGGCCCCCACTTCACGGTATGGGTGGTAACCGGCAACAACGTCCAGTTGGCCTCTGACACCCCTCGGCGCTGCGTTCATGTTCGCCTTGAGCCTTCCGAAGAGCGTCCAGAGGAACGTGGCGGGTTCAAGATCGCCGACATCGTAGCCCACACCAAGAAGCACCGGGTGGAACTTCTCGGCCATGTCCTCACCATTCTCCGGGCCTACGTCCTGGCCGGGAAGCCCCAGAACGACCTGACTCCCTGGGGCTCCTTCGAGGAATGGTCGAAGCTCATCAGGGAGTGCGTCTACTGGTGCACGGGCATCGACTGCGACACCCGCAAGGAACTGACGGCAACTTCCGACCCCGCCCGAGAAATGTCAGCCCTCTTGATCGACCAACTCGCCGACCTCTTCCCCGAGGAGCGGACGTTTCTGGCTTCCGATATCCTCACGGCCTACGAAGAAAGGTCGATCGGTGGTTGGGCCTATCCCGGACTCCGCGAAGCCCTCGACACCATCAACACCAACCCTCGCGGTCTGAACGCCCGTAGCCTGGGGAATCTGCTTCGCTCTCGTCGAGATCGAACCTTCAACGGTCTTGTCCTCAAAGGTAGTACCGGCGGGAAGCAGGGAATGGTCTACCGGATCGTCCAGGTGGGCCATCGGGACCCCCTGACGCCCAGGCTCCCCGAAGTGGATCTCCAGCCCAACTTCAGCTTCAACAGTCTTTCGGTGGCGCAGACTACCCGTGTGGACTTCTCGCTCCCGGCATCGCTTACCGGTAGAACCGCAGTTCCCCCTGCCGCCCCAACCGTAGATGTCCCTGAAGCGCCCAAGCTGCCCCCCACCCCACCTTCGGCGCACGAGCGTTTGTAGAGCAACCACGAGAGGCCAAATAGATAATAGGACCGGCCAATCAAGGCCGGTCCTATCACATTCAAGCCCTCCACCTTCAGTCAAATACACATGGTCTAGTGTTGCGGAGGATCACGGTTCCCCAAATCCTTTAGATTCTCTGGCCTCCACCGACCACCCCCCAGTGACACGGGTGGAGCTGGAGCACCCAGTTCCCGGTGATCCCAACTCCCACGCAACCAGCAAACAGCCCGCAGGGCTTTTTAGCAATTCTCATCCCGATACAGTCGCCATTTTTCTCTCCCCAGGCCAGGAATATAGCGGCGAGCCCAAGACCTGGCCCATCCAGGGCCAACAATGGTGTATTCCCTGCATCGAGCATCAGCAGCGGCCTCCAGGTGGGCAGCCGAGTGGGAAAAGAACCGTGCCTCCCCTAGAATCTGCCCAGCTTGATCAAAGGTGGTCAGAAGGTATGGCTTGTCCATTAGAGATCTCCAGGTTTTATTTCAACCGTCCACAAAACAGCAACGCCACCAGACAGATCCTCCAAGCTCACCGGCTCCACCATGAGCTCCTTAGCTAGAGATGGAGGTTCTGACGAGTTTGCGCATCTACGGGTAGCCGATCTGGTATCTCAACAGCCGCCACACACCTCGCCCCGTGTTGGGGTTGTATCGCCACACCCAGTTCCGGGTCCACTCCGGGCCAGTGATGGTGAACCCCATGCACCTGCTGTCGGCCTTGGCCTCCTCGTTGGCGGCTACCAAGGTGAAAAAGCTATGCTGACTGAGCACTCTTCCAGCCTGATCAAAGGTGGTCAACCGGTAGGGCCTGTCCATGGCAGCCTCGATTCCAAATCTTTTTATTTTAATATTTGCAACTATTACACTGGAAGTCACTCACCCAAATGGGTGGCCATCATTAGGATCGAAGCCGAACCCAAGCGAGCTAAGCCCTTTGGAAAGAGAGGTGGTACTGCGGCAGTATTAACCCATCGAGGTGGGGCAATGTCGGATGAAGCAGGCTTGCTGATGACCAAATGCGAGAGGAAGGCCCTCTTTGCCAGAGATGGCAAAAAGGTCAAAGACTGGATCATTGCAAACGTGGCCGATATTCCTTCCGAAAATCCCCCAGAGGTCCGGTGCGCCTACTGTCATGGAGTCGTGAGGATCCACAGGAAGCACGTAGACCATGGACCCACCGACCACGTAGAGCATGTTTCGCGTCAGGATTCTGAGAACTGTAAGGGAGGGTTCCACTTCAAAGGGGACCATCGGCTCTCTCTTAGCCCCGTGGAATAGGGTCTTCGCACAGCAAGGCTTTTCCCGATGTTTGAGCGCAGAAACCTAGATCCTCTAGGTGCGGCAGCTCCCCCAGGGATACAGGGAGACCCGGAAGGGCAGGAGCGGCTGCGACTTTTTGGCCTCCGAGCCGAGGGCGCCACCCACCAGGTGAAGCCAGCCAGACCGGAGCAAACGAGGGCTGGTTATCCGATGGGAGGAGACTCCCATGCATCTGCCCTTCCCCTTCCAGCCTGGCCCTGGCCAAAAAACCTTTGATGAGGTTCTCGACGACCTCACCAACGAAAATGCCCTCTCCCTTGGGGGCGTGCCACTCCGCTACTCCCTAGCGGCCAGCAGCAGCCGTGGCTCCTGGAGGACCCTGTTCAACCCCCTCTTCCAGGACTGCCTCAGGAAACCCAGCAAGGAGTCCCTGCCCTGCCTCGACCTCTGGTCAGGCATCCTGAAACTCGTCGTGGCTGACTTCGACCACCTCCCGGAGGGCTTCGAGTCATGGGAACAGCACCGGGAAATCCTGACCTACAAGTACGGACGGATGGGGCTAGTCCTGGAGTCCCCCTCCGGGAAGTCCAAAGTCGTGTTCGTGGTCGAGTCGGGCGGAACGATGACCTCGGAGATCGCCCTCGACACCCTGGACCACCTCCTGGACGAGGAGGAGAGACCCCAGATTGACCGCAGCCCCTCCGCCCTGAGCCAGTTCTTCTTGAGGGAGAAGGGGTTTCTCTTGCTCCGCGAGCACCTGAACGCCCTCCCCGTGTTCCCCGCCGTCTTTGACTCTCTTCCGGACCAGAAAGAGCCCTTCCGTTGGTGGGTGTTCGCGGAGGATCTGCCGGATTTAGGCCTGTCCCCACTGGAGGACTTCTTGGTCCGATTCATCCTGGGGGCTTCCAAACGCTCCCTGGAGGAGCTTGCCCTCCCCCAGCTCCTCATTTTGGCCCAGGCAGAACTCTACGGATTCTCCTTCACCTCCCCGGCAGCCGGTCAGAAGCAGATCTCCCGGATCATTCGCAGCTTTAAGGACCGTGGCTGGCTGGAGGTGGTCAACCCAACTTTCATCCCTGGAGCCCTGGCAAAGACCTACAAAGCCGCCGGACCACTGAGGGAAATGGCCATGGAGATCCTGAAGTCCCATCCCACCAAGGTCCACCAGTCACCAGAATCCATCGAGAATCACGAATGGAACAAGGATCTCCTCAGAGAGGCCAACTACCACCGGAACCAGGAATCCTATGAAGGGTGGTTTTACTCCCTACCGGGTTGGAACAAGGAAGACAGAGAAAAGCAGATGAAAAGAATCTGGGCCTGGCACTCCAACAGAAACAACCACCAAGGAGAAAACCAAGGTCTCTAAAGATCCCAAGGGGAAGCCGGGCTAGCTTCAAGGGGCCTACGGGGGGGGAGTGGATCCATACTAGACAAAAAAGAGACCCTTGATCCAAACCCCAGAATCTGAAGGGCTGCTGCCTGGGGTGACCAGAGAGCAAACCCTCCAAAACCACCCCCTTCACCCGTAGAACCTGGAGGCACTGGAGGATCTGCACCCCACGACCAGCCCTCAAGGGCTATAGCTCCCCCTGGAACGCTCCCACCTTACAATTTGATCCCCCTCCCATATGGCAGTCATCGTGTATCGAAGACCATCAGGCTTGGTGATGATAAAAGTCGTGCCTTCACGGCTATTCTTGTATCTTCGAATATCAAACGAATCGCCTTCTCGAAATCGTTTCAGACTGAGGGCCATTTCAGCTTGATTAAAACGAAATTGAGCATTCACGCTAGCTTGGTCTTCATCATCGCCTCTTCTCGATGAAGACGAGGAGGAGTCGCTTCCGCTGCCATTTTTGGCATTCTCTTCTTTAACGATACCCTTTATCCCAAAGATGACACCAAGAATGGCACCAACCAGAATGACACCACCAAGGCCTTTACCTTTGGCACTGGAGTCCACCGATCACCTCCGCAGTAATTACAACTATATAATTAAATCAATTAACCAAGATAGACTATAGTAATTCAATTAAATCAACTCAATTGAAACATTAAGCACCCCAAGAGTGACCTTACAATCACCAAACTCGCAATGATAGGTCTTCTGGACGGGACGACCCCCGTTATTTGTAACTTCCCTTATCAATGAATTGGCTTCATTCAGACGTGTTCCATCTGTCTCAACTTGAAATACATCTAGCAAATTTACAGCAAACAACTTCCAACATGCTCCAGCCATTTGTATCAACTCTGCGTTATCGTTTTCTCCAGATGGAACTGTCAATGTAATAGCCTTTACCATCTTCGATGCATGATCTACTGACGCCACCCCAATAAAGCGTGTTGCCTTAAAATCAATCAGACCAACTTCTCTAGTTCCATCATTATTTAGCTCAAAATTCCCAAAAGACTTAATAAATGAATTTGCTACAGCAAAGGCAATTAAGTGATCTCCTTGTGACAGATTTTCGGCGTCCAAATAGCGCTGTCCTTCCACCCGGAGGACAGCATTCCACCTTTTCGCAAATTCATCCGTTGTAAGTGATTTTTCGCCAGAATTGCGACTTCCGACCGATTTACCTTCAACCTGCTTAACGCTATCGGTGGGACTACTGTTCCCAATAGCTGCGATCCCTCCGATCACTCCACTTACCCCAATCCAGATGCAAACCCCAATCAAAATCTTCTTCCCAAGAGAACTCTTGGGCTTTTCTGATTCCCAAGATTCCAGGGGAGGACTTGGGATGGTTGGTTGCCATTGGGGAACCTCGGCTGCGGTCGAGACCACAGGCAAAACGGGAAGTCCCTCCTTGTCACGGGCCTTGATCTGCTCACCCAGAGGAGACCATTCAGCCAGATGAGCAGCCCACACCAGAGAGTTCTCCTGGAGCCGCCCCTGCCCCAACTCCTTCAACAGAAAGTCCCATTCAACAGGCCCCTTCCGTTCCTCGCCAATCATGTAATACCACCGGTGGTCGTCCATTACGGGTCTCCATTGAGGGTTTTGGGTTGTATTTATTTTGTGTAAAATCAAATTTTTAGCTATTTTTTCACAAGAGTCGGTCAAGTCGGCCCTTACGTCATGAACAAGCGGATCGGGTGGGCTGAAGTTATTCCTCTCTGATAAGTTGGAGGTATGGCTTTGGCCCACCGAACTCACCCCCATCCAAAGGGGGAGGAGGGTGGAACAGATGAATTATCGAATTCCGATTTTACACCCGCCGACCGGACGTGTCTATGAGCACACGTCGAGGCGCTTACAGAGGCAAGGGGTCAGCTGGGATCCCTTCGACATTGGGCGAACGAATCCGCTCCATCCGCCTTGCCTGGGGCTGGACCCAGAAGACTCTTGCCCAGACCCTAGGAAGCGCCCAAAGCTTGGTCAGCGAGTGGGAGAAAGACATCGGCAAGCCCTCAGGCGCACCACTGACGGCCCTGGCGAAACTCTTCAGAGTCTCCCAAACCGCGCTGGAGACCGGCGAGGGGTTCAAGATCCCAGAGCCCCCCGACGCACGGCCCAATGGGGGCCTCATGAGTAAACGCGAGATGGAAGACCTGCGCGGGCTTCTCCCAAAGCTCAAGGTCGGCGAGATCCTCCAGGTGGACACCGATAGCCTTGATTCGGAATTGGTGGACCTGAAGGAAGCCTTGGCCATCATCCGTGAAGCGAAGAAGCAGGGACGGAGCGTTTGGCTTGTGGTCGGAGAAGCAGAGGACAAGGCCAAGGGGTAACCTACTGGGTCTGGCCGTTAGGGAACTGCCCTCGGCCTCCCGTAGCCAGATCCTCCCGTACCTCCGCTTCCGCTCCAAGGCCTTTGGGACTTTGGAGACACTGGAGCATCTGGGGACGCCGGGGGGAGAGAGTCAGGGGTCAGGGTTTCCTTCCCGGAGTGGAACTGCTTCGGGGCCTACTGCTTGGTTGCTTCCATGGTCGTTCTGAGCCTCCACATGCATGGGTACTGAAATCGGCGACTGCCCTGTCCCTCTGCCCTGGGAGATGGTGGTTCCATACTAGACATAGAAGACCAAAGACCCTTGAGACAGGGATGGAAGGTGGGGGAGAAGGAAGAACCCTTCATCCTCCACCTTGCCAACCTCGTTCAGCGCCCCAGTGCAGACGGGAATGGTAAGCTTCCTTTGTTAGGGCTCTGCCACGCACAATCTTAAAAAGAATATACTGAAACCCAAGTCTTCCAAATCTGAGAGCCCTGGAGCCAATTATGCTCAGTGAAGAAATCGAAGTCTCCCAACGCTTAGTGCGCACTGACGCATATCAGATGTCGATTGGAGAGATCGTCAACATGTACAAGGATGGGGAACTAGTCATCAATCCTGACTTCCAGCGCCTTTATCGATGGGATGCAAGCCAGAAGTCAAGGCTGATCGAATCGATTCTACTTGGGATACCTCTTCCTCCAATCTTCGTTTTCGAACGTGAAAATGCGAAGTGGGAACTTATTGACGGACTTCAACGACTATCAACAATTCTAGAATTCATGGGCATTCTTCGGGACCAAGACGGCGAATTGCGACCACCCTCGTATCTCGAGGCAACGAAGTACTTACCATCACTTCACAATACGGTATGGGAGTATTCTCCAGCAGTCGAAGACCTCTCAACCGATCAACAAGTAGAACTAGACAAGACCGCCCAATTAAGTGTCCGCCGCGCTCGATTGGGCGTCGAAATATTAAAACGTCCAAGTGATAACAAAACCAAATTCGACCTCTTTCAGAGACTAAACTCGGGTGGAACACCTGCCAACCCACAAGAAATTCGCAATTGCGTGATCATCATGGTCAACCCGGAATATTATAAATTTATTCGCGAATTGGCTTCACTTGAAGACTTCCGAAAGGTTATCGCGCTAACAGAAGAGCAAGAAGATCGCCAGAAACACATGGAATACCTATCCCGCTTCTTAAGCCATACTTACACCGTTTACGATGAAAAACTTGACGTTGAAGAATTCATCGACGAAGCACTACAGAGCTTGTCCGCAACGGGCGAAACGATTGATGCAAAACTCTGCTTTGAGTTCACTTTTCGGGTTCTCAACGAAGCATTGGGTTCAAACGCATTGCGACGACATGTGAACGGCCAACCTAGTGGCAGGATTGGTTTAGTCGCATTTGAATGTATCGCCGTTGGCATAGGCAAGAACTACAAGAACATACAGTCAACCTCTGACCCCGTTTCTTTTGTAAAACAGCGTATATTTGACCTCTGGGAATCACCTGACATAACCGCCTTGAGCGCGTCAGGCCTTCGAGGAACCACGAGAATTTCGAGAAGCGTCCCACTTGGAGCGCAATGGTTTAAGCCGTGAGTAAACCGCGAACCGAGACAGACCTTTCCGAGCAACTTGACAGGGATTTTACAACCCGTCTCCGCGAGCTATCAGATCTAAAACGCGCAATTCGTGATGCACACCCCCTCAGTCGTGGTGTGCTACTGAAAGCGCTCATTGCGCTTTCCTACGCTCACTGGGAAGGATATGTGAAATTCTCCGCGAACAAGTATTTCGAGTTCGTGGCTCTTCGTCGACTGCAATATTCAGCCCTTCACCAACAGTTCTACGTTAACTCTTTTCTGGTCAGACTAGGCGCATTTGTCATCAATCGCCCCGGAATCAAAGGCAGATCCGATCTGGTAAAAGAAATTCTTGGTGCAAACTCTGGACGCTTCTCACAAGTTCCCCCTGACCTCATAAATACCGGATCTAATCTAAATTTTGAGGTTCTTAAGAATATTTGCCTTATCTGCGGCATCGACGCGAACATCTTTGCATCCCAAGAGATATTCATCGATGTGGTACTGCTTAAAAGACGAAACTCAATCGCACACGGAGACGACTCAGTCATTGCTTTAGAGGAAATTGACGACTTGGTGGACGGTGTAATTGGTTTGATGAGGACATTTCGCAACGAACTAGAGAACAAAATTTACAAGAAGGAATATCTCGCTGTGTGAACAAGATAGTAACCAACCCTCTGTTCAACTCGGACTAACTAGGCGAGCATGATCTTCCAATCTCCCCCGTGCATCCCGCATTACCGAAGACGATAGGAAGATCTAGCTCCGTCTCTTTGATCATCCGCCATCCACAAACTCAGGCGGTCTGACCGTCCGGTAGTGCAGAAGCAAGTTGGGTCGATGATCAAGAAGACCTCCTACCGCTGAAAACCAGATCCTCCAGACTCACCAGCTACACCCTCCCGGGAGATGGTAGTTCCATACTAGACATCTAGAGCCCAAACGCCTTCGCCTGAGCCTCCACAAGGTCATCCTCCATGATCTGGATGTAACGGAGGGCGGTGTCCATCCTCTTCCAGCGACCCGCCTTCTTGATCACAAAGGCGTTCGCCCCACTCCTGGCCATCAGGGTCGCCATGGAACCCCGCATCCGGTGGGGGGTGAGACCCTTGATCCCCAGTTTCTCCCCTGCCCGCTTGATCGGCTTGGTCGTGAACTGGCTGTGCCGGTGGTTCCAGACGCGTCTCTTGGGGTCGTAGCCCGCCGGGAGGACCCAGCAGCAGCCCTCGGGCACCTCCTCCCGCAACCGCGCCAGGAGCCCCCTCAAATCCTCCGGCACTGGTAGAGGCGTGTTCTCCCCGGTCTTGGTGTCCACTGCCGTGTAAACCCTTCGTTCCTTATCGAAGCCGCTCCACTTCATCGTCAGGGCCTCACCCTCCCGGAGCCCCATGTAGAGCATCGCCCTGACCGCCACCATCACCGGCAGGTTCTGGAGGGAGTCCAGCTCTGCCAGGAAGGGCTTCACCTGCTCGGGGCGGAGGAAGGTCCTGACCGGTTCCTGCTCGACCAGCTCCTTCAACTTCCGGAAGGGGAGCCTGGGAAGCCGATCCGTCTTCACCGCCCACCCAAAGACGAAGTAGAGGTGCCGGAGCACCTTGTTCGCCCCAGCGTTCGAGTGCCGCCGGAGGGGTGAAAGGGTCACCTTCTTGCCCTCCAACCTGGCCTTCTCGACCTTGGCGCGGATCTGCGCCCCTACCTTCCCCTTGTTGTTCGTGAGGCAGGGGGAGTTGAGGAACCGGGTCCGGATCTCCTCAACCATTCCCGAGGTCACCTTCATGGCCAGGACGTTGCCGATCCAGGGGAGGATGTGGTTTCCCCAGTCCGACCTGATGTTCCGGGCATGCTTCCCGCCATGGTGGGCCAACCACTCGCCCAGGAGCGCCTCGCAGGTCAGGGTCACCTCCGGCCTGAACCCCAGGACCTCATTCGCCATCTCCCGCCGAACCTTGGCCTTGAAATCGGACACCCAGATCGCGGCAAGCCGCTTGTCCTTATGGCCAGTGTTCCCACAAAATCTCTTCTTATTTACGACAACATCATAATGTATATATCCTTGACTGTCGATTCGTTTGGACACTTAAAGACCTCAAAAAAGTCAAAAAATGCCATTGAATCACGCGGAGATCACGCCGCCAATTATACTGGAACCCGAAAGTCATTTTCGGTCGCGGTTCTCAATAATTATTAATTAACGCCTCCTAAGCGGTAGGTCGGCAGTTCAATTCTGCCCGGGACCACCAGACCAGAAGCCCGAAGCCTCACGGCGACGGGCTTCTGCTGTGTTCAGGCATTCACGGGCCCATCAGGTCCAGTATTGTCCCCCAGCTCAGCCGCTCAGATGCTAGGCTCAGCTCAAAGCATCCACAGCATCCCGCGTACATCCATGCCTGAGCCCTTGGAGGACCGCCATGTCCGTGAAGCCTGCCCATCCGAAAGTGGAGAACGGCCCCGTCACGCGGGGCAAGGGTCTGGACACCCTGGATCGCTTCATCATCCAGAACTGGGCGCCCCCCACCCGCTTCGGGATCTGGCGCAGCCATCAGGGCGCCCTGTCGATTCCCAAGATGTCGCTGGAGCAATTCTTCAACAACGCCTTGAAGGAGGGCTGGATGCGGGATGGCGGCGGGGCCGTGATCACCATTGATCCGCCCGATGACCCCTTCGTCACCATCCGGGTGGAGTACGAGAACAAGTCCTGGAGCCCGGAGGCCCATTACAACCCCAAGCACTGGATCTGGAAGGTGGTGCCCGTGGCGAGCGCCCTGGGGAATCTGGAGGAAGCCCTCGGGATGCCTCTCCCCGCGGTGGAGGAGAGCTATCTCCTCGGCCTACGGGAAGGCAAGCTGAAAGACCTATGGGAG
>JAFNAB010000053.1 GCA_017859955.1 Holophagaceae bacterium | reverse complement strand
CACGGTGTCGAGGGTGCCATTGACGCCTTCGATGACCTTGCGGTATTCCCCGGAGTGAAGCTTGATGTCGGCGCGGGTGGAGAACTGTCCCTGGATGGCGTCGATGGAAAGCTTGTTGACATCGTTGACCAGGGCGTTGAGGGATGCGCCCACCTGCTTGAAGCTGCTGTTGATCTTGTCGAACTGACTCCGCACCTCCTGGGTGTACTGATCCGCATCCTGCAAGGCCAGGTCCAGATTGAGGTCGCCCTTGCTGAGTCGCTCCAGGTTCTGGGCCACGCGCTGGACCTCCGCTTCCGTGAAGCTCTTGATGCGCAGGGTGGGGGTAAGGTCGGTGACGGTTTCCACGTAGCCCACGGTTTCGCCCTTGGCGTTGAGCACCGGGGCCGTGTCCTGCTTGCAGCTCATGCCGCACCAATCGAAGAAGCTCTCCTTCACGCCGTTGCGGAGCTGGTGGATGCCGCAGTTCTTGGTTTTGCAGATGTTGGCATTGGCCGTGGAGCATGGGCGGCCAACGGCATCCTGGCGGTCGCGCACATTGCCCTGCTCGACCATGAGCTTCTCGAAGGGCTTGTTGAGGAAGGTCCACTTCATATCCAGGTCCGTGACATGGATCGGGAAGGGAACGGCATCGATGATGGAGCGGTACCACTCCAGCTTGTCCACGACGACATCCAGGGTTCCATTGAATCCTTCCACCACGCTCCGGTATTCCCCGATGTGCCGGTCGGCCTTGGCCCTTGCGGAGAAGTTACCCTGGATGGCGTTGTCGGCCAGCATCTTCACGTCCTCGATGAGGCTCTTGAGCGGGGTCACAATGCCGTCGAGGGTGTTGTTGATTCCGGTGACGAGATTCCGGTATTCCCCCTGATGTCTGCTGGCATCCGCCCGCACATCAAGCTGGTTTGCCGCCGCGCTCTGGACCAACCGTGAGGTGTCGGCCATGACGCCCTGGATGGATTCGGTCATTCGCTTCATGGAGGCCATGAGGCTGGTGGTATCGCCTGGAGCCACCTTGACCTCCGAGTTCAGATCGCCCTCGGCGACCCGCCGGGCGATTTCCGCAGCGTCAGCTGGCTCACCGCCTAGCGTTTTCAGAAGGTTGCGGGTGATGAGTATCGCGATGATGGCGACAATGACGAGCACGACAAAGGACACGATGATGGTCAGGACCAGGGTTGATTTTTTGTCTGCCAGGGCTTCTGCGGCGCCTTTGTTGGCGAGTGCGACGTTGTAGTCATAGTTCTGGTTGATCAGGTCCATCACCCTGGCGGCAATGGGGGCGATCTTGACTCCGATCGCGTTGGCCTCGGCCTTCTTGTTCGCCTTGGAGAGTGCGATAGAGGTGTCGAGTACCTCATCGAAATCCTCGAAGGCTTTCCGCTCCTGCTCCCATATCTTCCGGTCTTTCTCATCACTAATAAGCGATTCGTAATTTGCGATAGCCTGTCGTGTGTCGTCCCGACCCTTCTGGACGGCGGCATCCACGGCCGCAGACTTGCTGGGGTCCGTGTTCAGGATGTGGCGGTTGATGGCGACCCTCAGGGTGAGGAAGGACTCCTTGACCTTGTCCTGGGCCACCAGGCTTGGGAGGGTGTTGGCGTTGACGTAGTTGACGGAATGGAAGAGTTTCGCCGTCATGAACTGACTGAGGGCCACCACAAGGATGAGGCCGAGGATGGCCACCCCCGAGAGAAGGAGCATCTTCATTTTGACGGTCATGGACGTGAACATGGTCTTCTCCTTGAAGTGGGGGCAGGAAAACGTTCAAATTCGCTGAGTAGATGTGCGTCTGCGCGCCATGGCCAGCTGGATCAGCTGAGGCACATCGAGGATGAGCGCGACTTCCCCGGAGCCCAGGATGGTGGAACCACCCAGGCCTCTGACGCTGTGGAAGAGCTCGCCCAGGGGCTTGATGACCGTCTGGAACTCGCCCATGAGGCGGTCCACTACGATGCCTGCCCTCAATTCCCCGAACTGCACCACCACAACCCGTTCCCGGCGAGGGATGGCCCCTTCAGTCTCAAAAATTTCACGCAGGCGCAGGAAGGGAAGCACTTCGCCCCTGAGGTTGATGAGGTGATTCTGTTCGGACTCCAGGAAGGGACCCAGGTCCAGGCACTCGATGACCATATCCAGGGGGACGACGTAGGATGTGTTGTCCACCATGACCCGGAACCCATCAATGATGGCGAGGGTGAGCGGCAGCCTGAATCGCATGGTTGTCCCGGAGCCCTCCAGCGTCTCCACCTCGATGGAGCCCCTCAGTTCGTCGATGTTCCGTTTCACCACATCCATGCCCACGCCACGTCCCGAGAGGTTGCTGACGGCATCTGCCGTGGAAAAGCCCGGCTCGAAAATGAGGTTGTTGACCTCCTGATCCGTCAAGTTCGAGGCATCCTGCACCAGGCCTTGCTCCACAGCCTTGGCCAGGATTTTCCTCCGGTTCAGGCCACCGCCGTCGTCGGCCACTTCGATGACAATGCTCCCGGATTCATGGAAGGCGTTCAGGGAGAGGGAACCGGTTTCCGGTTTCCCCCGGGCGCGGCGTATCTCCTGGGGCTCGATGCCATGGTCGATGGAATTCCGCACGACGTGCATGAGGGGGTCGCTCAGCTTTTCCACGATGCTCTTGTCGAGTTCGGTTTCACCGCCGTGGATCTCCAGCTCGATGGGCTTGCCCAGCTCCTGGCCCATATCCCGCACCACCCGCCGGAATCGATTGAAGGTCTCCCCCATCTGCACCATCCGGAGGCTGAGGGCATTGTCCCGGATCTCCTCCACCAGCTTGTTCATGACCGCGGTGGCCTCCAGGACGCGGCTGTCAGTGCCCTGGGACGCCAGGGCGTTGGTGGTCGCCCCCGCAATGACCAGTTCCCCGACCAGATCCACCAGGCGATCCAGCTTCTCGGCCTGGACCTTGACCACTTTGACCTCGTGGCTTGGCCGTTCTTTGGCCTTCTTCTGCTTGTCCAGGGCGGCGGCAACTACTGCCGCCGGAACCGCCTGGTCCTGGATGATGATGGCTCCCAGCAGGCGTCCCTGGACCGCTCCGTCTTCCATGGCTGCTTGCCGCTGAGTCCCGAGGGCCTCCTCCAGGTCGCTCGTGGTGATGCACTTCCCCGCCACCAGGATCTCCCCCAGGTAGTGATCGCCCTCCGGCATATCCCGGATGAACTGGAGGTATTCCTCGACTTTGGCCTGGGGGGGGATGATCCGGAGTTGGCAATCCTCCTTCACGAATTCGAACGCGTCCTCGATGGCCTGCCTTTCCACTTGGGTGTCCAGATCGATTTCCAGGCCGAGGTAGCAAAGCTCTGGATCGTAGTTGGAACCCGCAGGCAGGCGATCCAGGAGGGGGGCCAGGTGGGTGATCGTACCCAGGGTGCGGAGATAACGGAGGCAGGACAGGGGGTCCATGCCCTGCTGCAGGATTCCCGGTCCGAAACGGATCGAGATGTGCCAGCTGGAACGCTCCTCCTCCGGCGGGGAGGGCAGCTTGTCCCGGGAGACCGGCGTTCTGGGGGGAGCATGCGGGCTGGGAACCATCTCCAGGTAGGGCAGGAGGCGTTCGAGTAGAGCATCCCCCTCGGCCTGGGCCTCCGGTGAGCCCTGGTCCTGTCCATCCTGGACCTCGTCGATCTGCCGCGCCAAATGGTCGTGGCAGGTCAGGATCAGGTTCACCAGATCGGCGTCGAAGGTCAGGGAACCCGCCCGGACCCGATCCATGACGCTCTCCACGGTATGGGCAAAACGGACGATGGGGTCGAGGCCGAAGAGCCCCGCCGAGCCCTTGATGGTGTGCACGGCGCGGAACATGGCATTGACCGCCTCGGTGGAACCTGGGGCCAGGAGGGACTCTTCCATGGCGTCCAGGAGTTCCTGGGCTTCCATGATGAAGGTCTGTTTGGCTTGTTCGAGATTCATGGTGGTCCTCTCCCCGGCACGGCCGGTGAGGATGAGATTGCCTTCCCGGTCAGGGCAGGGTCAGCTTGGAAACCGCATTCAGGAGGGGGGCCGGCTTGGAGGGTTTGGCTACAAAGGCTCGGACCTCCGCCATCTGGCCAGCCTCCTTCATTTCTGCCGCAGCCGGGGCGATGCTCACCACCCGGCGGAGACTTTCGGAATCATCGATGATCATGGCCATGGTCGTTGCCATTCCTGGTTGTCCTGATTCTGGAGGAGGGGCCCGGCGGGAAGCCTAGGTGGCTTCGCCGTCCCCCCGGGAGGCTGCCAGAGAGGCCAGTTCCTCCACGGAGACCACTTGGTTGACGTCAAGGATGATGACGAACTGGCCGCCAACCTTCCCGACCCCCTGGATGAAGTCGGCTCTCAAGGTGCTTCCAAAGCTGGGGGCTGGTTCGATGTCCTCCCTCATGATTTCCAGGACCTCGCTGACGTTGTCCACCATGACCCCCAGGGTGGAGAGGTGTTCCTCGTCACCCACCTCCAGGATCACGATGCAAGTCCGCTTGCTTGGGTCTGAGGGAGGGCGATGGAATCTCACCGAGAGATCGATCACCGGGACGACCGCCCCCCGAAGGTTGATGACCCCCCGGATGAAGTCGGGCATGAGGGGGACCAGGGTGAGGCCTCCGAACTGGATGACCTCGCGGATGCACCGGATCTCCATGGCGAAGGTTTCCCCGCCCAGGCTGAAGGTTAGGTACTGGTTGCCTTGGCTGGACCTGGCGCCTGCCGGGAGCTGGCTCTGTCGCTGACTGACCTGCATGAGTTCTGCCATGAGGGTACCTCCCCTTCAGAACCGAGTGAATTCCCGTTCATCGGGGCTTTCGGAAGACATAGGGCGGAAGCCTTGGCTCTTGAACTGAGCCCTCCCGGGTTTCTGGGGCGGGCGCTGACGGTACTCCCGGGCACCGGCCAAGTTGAAAAAATCCATCATTCCCTGCAGTTCCATGGCCTGGGAGCTGACCTCCTCAGAGGTGGAGGCCAGTTCTTCCGATGCGGCGGCATTCTGCTGGATAGCCTGGCTGATCTGGCTGATGGCCCCATTGATCTGTCCCACTCCGGAGTTCTGTTCGGCGGAGGCTGCGGCGATCTCCTGCACGAGGTCAGCGGTCTTCTGGATAGAGGGGACGATTACCTCGAGCAGGGTTCCGGCCTTAACCGCGAGGTCCACGCTGCCGGTAGCGAGGTGGCTGATCTCCTGGGCCGCAACCTGGCTGCGTTCCGCGAGTTTGCGAACCTCGGCGGCCACCACGGCGAAGCCCTTGCCATGCTCCCCGGCCCGCCCGGCCTCGATGGCAGCATTGAGGGCCAGCAGGTTGGTCTGGTAGGCGATGTCGTCGATGATGGCGATCTTCTGGGCGATCTGCTTCATGGCGCCCACGGTCTCGCGAACAGCCTGTCCGCCCTCGACGGCCTCCTTGGCGGTCTTGATGGCCAGGTCGCCGGTGATCTTGGCGTTCTCATTGTTGGTGGCGATGGAGGCGCTCATCTCTTCCATGGAGGCGCTGGTCTCCTCCACGCTGGCGGCCTGTTCGCTGGCCCCCTGGCTCAGGGACTGGGCGGTGGAGCTGAGTTGTTCCGAGGCGGATACCAGGGTGATCGAGGACTCTCTGACCTGTCCGATGGTTTCTCCGAGTTTGGTGACCATCACCTTGAGCGCGGCCATGGCGCTGGTGGTATCCCCCGGGGCCACCTGTATCTCGATGGCGAGGTTGCCATCCGCAACCTCTCTTGCGATGCGGGTCGCCTCTCTGGGCTCGCCTCCTATGGTCCGCTTGATGATCCAGGTGACCAGGAGGCCCAGGCCTACCGCAAGGGCGAAGCCGACGATGATGACCGCGATGGTGGTGTTGCGAAGCCGCACGTAAGTCGCGACACCGTTCTTGTTGGCCTCCTCGGCAAGCTTCAGGTTGTCCTCGGAGATCTTCTCGACAATGCCCCTCAGTTCCAGGTATTTCGGTCTGACATCCTTGAGGATGGCCTTGTTGATGTCTGCGGTCTTGCCGCTTTCGGCCAGCTCCACGACCTTTTTCGCCGAGCTGACGTAGGCTGGCCAGACTGCATCGAATTGGGTCCAGAGCTTCTTTTCCGCGTCGCTCATGTTGGTGGCGCGTTCTTTGGCAACCCATTCCAGGATGCCTGTCCTCCCCTCTTCCAATCGCACGATCTCGGCTTTCCGTTCCTCGGCGTTGGGCGTCATGGTGTAGTAGACGAGGCGGAGCTGGTAGGAGGCCAGGTACCGGATGATGCTTCCGGTGTACTTGATGCCCGTGACATTGTTTTGGTAGGTATCCACCATCAGATTGCTGACCTTCGCGGTCCCGTTCAGACCGAAACCGCCTGTGATGACAGAGATGAGCGCGACGAGGACAAAGGCCAGAATCAGCTGGGTGGAGAGTTTGAGCTTTCGGTACCAGTTCATGATTGACTCCTACCTTGGGTTTAGGCGGTAGTGGATAAGCGGGGGCGTGCGTTTGGACGTCGCGCCGTGGCCAGTTGGATGAGTTGGTTCACATCGAGGATGAGGGCCACCTCGCCGGACCCCAGGATCGTGGAGCCCCCCAGGCCCTTGACGCTGCGGAAGAGCTCGCCCAGGGGCTTGATGACGGTCTGGAATTCCCCCATGAGGCGGTCCACGACGATACCCGCGCGGGTATCGCCAATCTGGACAACCACCACCCTCTCCCGGGCAGGGAAGGGACCCGGGGTCTCGAACACTTCCCGAAGCCTGAGGAAGGGCAGGGCCTCTCCCCGCAGGTTGATCAGGTGGTTCTGCTCGGACTCCAGGATGGGGCCGAGATCCAGGCATTCGAGAACGATGTCCAGGGGGATGACGTAGGAGGTGTCTTCGACCAGCACCTGGAAGCCATCGATGATGGCCAGGGTCAAGGGAAGGCGGAAGCGGAAGGTGGTGCCGGCCCCCTCGTAGCTTTCCACTTCGATGGTGCCCCGCAGTTCATCGATATTGCGTTTGACGACGTCCATGCCAACGCCACGGCCAGATAGCTTGCTTACCGATTCCGCCGTCGAGAACCCGGGCTCGAAAATCAGGAGGTTGATCTCCTGATCCGTCAAAGCCGCAGGGTCCTGGATCAGGCCGCGCTCCACGGCCTTGGCCAGGATCCGCTGCCGATTGAGGCCTCCCCCGTCGTCGGCCACTTCGATCACGATGCTTCCCGACTCGTGGAAGGCATTGAGGGATAGGGATCCTGTGTCCGGCTTCCCCCGGGCCCGGCGGATCTCCAGAGGCTCGATGCCGTGGTCGATGGAATTGCGGACCAGATGCATGAGGGGATCGCTGAGCTTCTCCACGATGGACTTGTCCAGTTCCGTTTCGGCGCCCTGGATCTCCAGTTCGATGGATTTGCCGAGTTCCTGGCTCACATCCCGGACGATTCGCCGGAAGCGGCTGAAGGTTTCGCCGATCTGCACCATTCGAAGGCTCAGAGCGTTGTCGCGGATCTCCTCCACCAGCTTGGTGATGACGGCAGTGGCTTCCAGGACGCGGCTGTCCATGGATTTGGCCGCCAGGGTGTTGGCACTCGCCCCAGCGATCACCAGTTCTCCGACGAGATCCACTAGGCGGTCCAGCTTTTCAGCCTGCACCTTGACCACCTTGAGTTCATGGCTGGGCTTCTCCTTGGCCCTTTTCTGTTTGTCCAGGGCGGCGGCGACCACTGCGGGCGGTAGCGCCTGATCCTGGACCACAATGGTGCCGAGGAGGCGCCCCTGGACGGTGCCGCCCTCCATGGCCTCCTGGCGCTGGGTGCTGAGGGCCTCTTCCAGGTCCTTCGGGGTCAGACACTTCCCCTGGACCAGAATTTCGCCCAGGTAGAGATCCCCTTCGGGAAGCTCGCGGATGAGCTTGAGATACTCCTCCACTTTGGAATGGGGGGGGATGATGCGGATCTGGCTGTCCTCCCGCACGAACTCGAAGACATCCTCCAGGACCTGGCGCTCCACCTGGGCATCCAGATCGATTTCGAGGCCAAGGTAGCAGTGTTCCGGGTCGAAGGCTGCACCTGCGGGCAGGCGGTCCAGGATAGGGGTGAGATGGGTGATGGTGCCCAGGGTCATGAGGTAGCGGAGAAAGGACAATGGATCCATGCCCTGGCGCAGGATCTCCTCTCCGAATCGGACCGAGATGTGCCAGGTGGGCTGGCCGGACTCTTCCTCCTCCGGGGAATGCTGCCAGCTAGGTGAGACCAGCGACTTGTTCGCCTGATGCGGATTGGGGGTCTCCTCCATGTAGGGGAGGAGCCTCGCCAGGAGGGCCTCGCTTGCAGCCAGGGTCCCGGGACTTCCGTTCTCCTCGCCCTCCTGGAGTTCCTCGATCTGTCTCGCCATGTGGTCATGGCAGGCCAGGATCAGGTCCACGAGGGAAGGGGTGAAGGGCAGGGAGCCTGCTCTCACCCGGTCCATGACGCTTTCCACCGTATGCGCAAAACGGACAATGGAATCCAGCCCGAACAGCCCGGCCGAGCCCTTGATCGTATGGACCGCCCTGAACATGGCGTTCACGGATTCGCTGGAATCCGGGGCAAGGAGGGACGTCTCCATGGCATCCAGGAGTTCGTGGGCCTCAATGATGAAAGTCAATTTGGCTCTGTCGAGATCCATGCTGCCCTCTGGGTGGGTCTATTCCGGGCTGATGAGGATGGGGTCGCCGAAGATAGCGGTAACGTGCAGCAGGTCGAAGGTTTCGACCACCGCCAGGCTGTGGCGGACCAGCGCCGCCTGACCTCCGCCCGCGGAAACCTCGCGCTTGAGCCACAGCAGGAGCTGCACACCAGAGGTGTCAATCTCATCGATCTCAGAGAGATCCAGCACCAAAGACTCTCCTGGGGAAAGCAGGTTCTCGAACTCTTTGCGAGCCTCGGCTGCGGCATAGATCGTGAGGTCTCCAGAGAGACGGAAGATCTCCCGGTCCTTGTCCTTGACTCGGCTGATCTGGAACATGGGACCCCCTTTCGGAGTGTTCAGGGGAGGATGAGCTTGGAAACGGCCGTGAGCAGAATCTCGGGCTTGAAGGGCTTGACCACCCAGGCTTTGGCGCCCGCCGCCTGACCGGCCTTCTTCATCTCCTCCCCCGCCTCGGTGGTGAGCATGATGACCGGGGTGAACCGGTAGGCTGGAACCTCCCGGACGGCCTTGAGGAAGGAGATGCCGTCCATGTTGGGCATGTTGACGTCGCTGATCATGAGGTGGACCTTCTGGCCCGTGAGCTTGGCCAGGGCGTCCCGGCCATCGCAGGCCTCGAGGACCTCGTAGCCCGCCCCCGTCAACGTGATGCTCACCACCTGGCGAAGGCTTGCGGAGTCATCGATGATCATGATGGTTTTTGCCATGGCTGGAGCGAGCTCCTAGAAGAAGGTGATTTCGGATTCGTCTGAGGCGCTGCTGAAGGTCTCCCCCCGGTGGATCGCCTTCTGCTCCTCGGTGGTGTAAGTGTTCTCCAGCTCCGAAAGCCACTGGTCGACTTCAAGGGCTGTGGGGTTGTGGGCCAGGCGGTTCTGGAACTTCTCCATGTCGCGGACGATGCTCTGGAGGATCTGACCGATGCGATCCTGGAACTGAAGGTGCACCAGGGTTTCGGAGATCTCTCCCTGCATCTGGGAATTGACAGTCTCGAGGTTGTCCGTGGCAGAGCTGAGTCCTCTTGCGGCGCTGCTGAAGCGATCGAGGACCTGGCGGATCGTCGCCTCGGATCTGGCGATGATCTTGTCATCCTCCAGGGCGAAGGCCTGGGACTCCTCCATGCCTGCCCGGATGGTCCGACTCACCTTTTCCACCTGCTCCGTGATCATGCGTCCGGTGTTGCCGGAGCGGTCCGAGAGCTTGCGCACCTCATCGGCCACGACTGCGAAGCCTTTGCCCAGTTCCCGGGCGTGGGCGGCCTCGATGGCGGCATTGAGGGCCAGGAGGTTGGTCTGGGTGGCGATGTCGGCCACTTCCGTGGACATGTCGTGCAGCTGGTCCGTGATGCTCATGAGCTGGGCGACCCGCTCTACGATCCGGGTCCGGCTCGTCCGGGTCTGAAGGATGGCTTCGGAAACCACTCCCAGGGAGATTTCGCATTCCTCCAGGGTTTTAAGAAGGGTCTGGGTGGCTTCGGTGCTGCTGGCCCCCATGGCTTCCCTGAGCTCCCGCTGCATGTTGGCGAAGCGCAGGGTGAGGCCTTGAATGGCCTCTTCGGTCTGGCGCTGCACATTGGCCGTCTGCCCCGCCCAGATGGGGATGACGGCCTGGGCCAGTCGCTCCACGTGGGTTACGTCGGGCTGCTGATCGGATTCCTGAGGGGCATGCTGGGCCTGCTCCATCTCCGGGAGGGCCGACGTGGATCGGGCGAGGATGAGCCAGACCAGGGTACCGCCGATGATGCCCAAAACCCAGCCAGGCCAAGCGAACCCTGCCGCCAGGATAGGGGTGACTACGCACAGGAGGGGAGGGGCCAGTCTGACCCACTTGGGGGAGGACGGCCCGGTCTTCATGGGGAGATTGCCTGGAACCGCTTGACCCACTTGGCCCCCTTGGCGCTTAGGCGTGTGGAAAGCGTTTCGGGTCCAGGGGAGTTGGCCTTGATTCTTGGAACCGGGATTTTTATCGGGATTCTTGACGGGCATCAAGGATGGTCCCCACTTCCTAACCCAGACTCACTCCAGACCATCCCCCAGGGGACTTTCACAGGAGAAAAAAGATGTTCTGCAATCAGTGCGAACAGACAGTGAACGGAACGGGATGCAATACCTACGGGGCCTGTGGCAAGGACCCGGATGTGCAGTCTCTCCAGGAAATCCTGCTATACGGTCTCAAGGGGATGGCCGCCTATGCCCACCACGCCCGGCGCCTGGGGAAGACCGATGAGGCGGTGAACGCCTTCATCGAAGATGCCCTTTTCGCCACCGTGACCAATGTGAACTTCGACATCCCCTCCCTGCTGGAGATGGTGCTGGATTGCGGCAAGCACAACCTCAAGGTCATGGAGCTGCTGGACCAAGCCCACGTGGAGCGCTACGGTCAGCCGGCCCCCCAGGAAGTCTTCATGGGCACCAAGGCCCAGCCCGGCATCCTCATTACCGGCCACGACATGCTGGACCTCGAGAACCTCCTCAAGCAGGTGGAAGGGACCGATGTCCTGGTCTACACCCACGGCGAGATGCTGCCGGCCTTCATGTATCCCAAGCTGGCTGCCCACCCGAACCTGGCGGGCCACTTCGGCGGCGCCTGGCAGCTCCAGAAGGACGAGTTCGAGGCCTTCGGCGGCGCCATTCTGGCCACCACCAACTGCGTGTTGCACCCCAAGCCTTCCTATGCGGATCGCTTCTTCACCCTGCGGGTGACCGCCGTTCCCGGCGCCACGAGGCTCACGACCGATGACTTCAGCGCCGTCATCGCCAAGGCCAAGGCCCTGGGCCCGATCCCCGCCCGCGATAACGGCAAGACCACCGTGGGCTTCCATCACAGCGTGATCCTGAATGCCGCCCCGGCCATCCTGGACGCCGTCCAGAAGGGGCAGATTACCCGCTTCTTCGTTATCGGCGGCTGCGACGGCGCCAAGGTGGGTCGCAACTACTACACCGATTACGCCAAGAACGCTCCCGATTCCACCTTCATCCTTACCCTGGGCTGCGGCAAGTACCGGATCATGGACCACGACTACGGCACCCTCCTGGGGCTGCCCCGACTCCTGGACATGGGTCAGTGCAACAATGCCTACGGTGCCATCCAGGTGGCGGCGGGCCTGGCCAAGGCCGTGGGCTGCGGGGTGAACGACCTGCCTCTCACGATCGTCCTGAGCTGGTTCGAGCAGAAGGCCGTCGTGGTCCTGCTCTCCCTGCTCTATCTGGGCGTCAAGAACATCGCCGTGGGCCCCACCGCCCCGGCCTTCATCTCCCCCAATGTCTTCAAGATCCTCCAGGACACCTATGGCCTCAAGCTCATCGGCACCGATGGCAAGGCCGACGTGGAAGCCGTCTTCGCGAAGTGATTCAAAAGAACAACTGAGTCAACACAGAGGGCACAGAGGCAAAAAAGAGAGGGCACAGAGTAAAGAGACATCGGTATCGGCCTGACGGCAGTCCATTTTTCCTCTGTGCCCTCTCTTTTGTCTTTCTCCGTGCCCTCTGTGTTGACTCTTTTAGCTTTTTTCCGGAGTCCCCATGTCCACCATCACGAATCTCGAACAGGAAATGCCCATCTCCCGGGACGCCACCACCAGCCGTCCCCTCATGGATCTGCCGGGTTCCACCAAGCTGGTGCTCTTCGCCATGGATCAGGGGCAGGAGATCAGCGCCCATAGCGCCCCATTCCCGGCCCATGTGCTGCTCCTGAGCGGCTCCATCGAGGTGATGGTGGATGGGGTCTTCCAGGTGCTGTCCCCAGGCGCACAGTGCCCTTTGCCCAAGGGGCTTCCCCACGGAGTCAAGGCTTTGGCGCCCTCCCATTGGCTGCTCACCATGCTTCGGGGGGCCTGACCCGCCCATAGGGCTGTAAATCCCCCCTCGCCCTCCAGGATTTTCCATGGGAAACTGATCGATCGCCTGGTGTGCCGGGCGGCGGCGAGGGACCATGGCGCTTTCCCACTACCAGCTGCTATCCCACTGCACGGACGACCAGCTCCGTCGCATATGTGAGCGCCGGAAACTGCCGGTTCCGCAGCATTGCGCGGACGGGCCCGATGGCCGCATGCGCCTGCTGAAGACCATGGTTTTCCACCTCGAGGAGAACCGGCACCTTACCAATACCCTGGCGGACCTGGACGGGTCCTGCCTGAAGGCGTTGAAGCTGTTCCTCGAAGATGGCACGGAGCCCTCGGGGAAAGTGCGCCAGGATCTGATGGACCTGGGCCTGCTCCTGCCCCATCCGGGGGGGCTGGGGGTCGCGGAGCGGGTGGCGGATGCCTTGGCGGATTTCGACGACGCCGCCTTCAGTTTCCAGGCCGAGGCAGAGGTGTGCCTTGAGGCACCCAAACCGTACAGCTTCGCCCTGTCCCTCAGTTCCATCCTTCTTCGCTGCCTGGGAGGGATCCGGGTCCTCAAGGGGGGGCTGCCCGCCAAGAAGGAACTGGGGCAGATCATCAGGGGCAATGCCCTCATCAGCGAGGAAAAGGATGCGACGCTCCTTTTTGCCCTACTGCACCGTCTGGGCCTGCTCTGGAGCCGGGAAGGCCGGGTCGACACCCTGCTGCCCGCGGTGACTGCGCAGCCCCCGAGGTGGGTGGCGGAACGGGCCTTCGCCAAATTGCTGGAAGATGACCTCAAGCTCTGGAACATGCCCCCGGCGGAGGACCGCCACTTCCTGATGCAGCATCTCCTGGAACGCAAAGGCCAGACCCTTGCCATCCAGCCCTTCCTCAGCTTTCTCCAGACCCTGCATCCTCTGGATGCGGAACGGACCCGGTCGGTCTTCCTCCCCTTTCTGAGCCGCATGGGCATCCTGGTGATGGATGCCGCCCGGGAGCACGCCTTGCTCACGCCTCACGGCGAGGCCCTGGCCCACGAATACCTGTTGCGGGATCACCGGGGCACCGAGGCCCACTGGGCGCCGCTCTGCATCCACCAGCCTCTGGTCATCCAGCCCACCCTGGAACTCCTGACCCCCATGCTCCAGAATCCCCACCGGCTCCTGGGCCTGGCCCAGCTCTCCGAGGTGGAGACCATGGATGCCATGGTCACATGCCGTATCGGGGCGGATACGCTCATCCGTGCCCTGGATGCTGGAGTGAGCCTGGATGAAATCCGGGATCGCCTGAACGACGGTTCCAGCTTCCTCCCCCAGCCCCTCAAGCAGCTACTGGGGGATCTGGAGCGGCGTCTGGGCGAGGTGGAAGTCGAGCAGGGTGTCCGCCTGGTGCGGGCCCGGACACCTCAGCTGGCCGAGGAACTCAAGCTTCGGCCCGAGCTGTCCTCCCTCTCCCTCAAGTCCATTTCGGACACGGTCCTGGAGGCCAAGGGCCCCGGAAACGCCTTTGCGCTCCTCAAGCAGGCCGGATTCCTTCCCAAGCCGGGTCGCTTCCTGCCGGTCAGTGTGGATGGTGATGAGTCGCTCTACTTGTGGGCCCTGGCCTGCCTGGCCTTCATCGACGAGAAGGGGATGAATCATCATCTCGACCCCGTTCGCCAGATGATCCAGGGGGCGCTCCAACGGGTCCAGAACGAGGATCCCAATCTCTACCAGGAGATCCTGAGACGGGTGCCCATGCTTCATCTGGGCGGCGGTGCCCAGGCGGCGGACGAAACCCAGCGGATCCTGGAGTACGCTTCCCGCTTCAATCACATCACGGAGCTCACCTACATG
The DNA here is from genome assembly GCA_017859955.1 of Holophagaceae bacterium. Classification (GTDB taxonomy): domain Bacteria; phylum Acidobacteriota; class Holophagae; order Holophagales; family Holophagaceae; genus Holophaga. The sequence goes on along the minus strand of JAFNAB010000053.1, from coordinate 5,021 downwards.
CCTCTGGCGGCCCATCGCTCCCAGTTGCGGCGCGTCACGCCCCAGGCCATCGAGGGTGAACACCTGCGGGCCTTCTGCCACCTCCACCAGGAGGAGATGACCTTCAGGCTAAGCCGGATCATCGGTGTGAGACTGCTCAACGAGAAGGGGTGGTCCCCCGTCAGCTCGGCATCCCACGCGGGCTGATCAGCTGACTTTCTGCTTCAGTTCCATGACCTGGATCGGCTGGCCTTGGCCAGCGTTGTCGTCCTGGCAGGGAATGGCGCGCACGACGAGCTTCCCGTCTTCGCGGTATTCCCGAATGTACAATAATCGCCTTTCTCTTCCCTTTGGCATTGGATTTTCCAATCTGGTTGTCGCTTGAAATATAGGATGCCGGAAGGAGAAGGGAAGTGCCCAAGTCATTTCGGCTACCAATTTGGGGGTTGGTTTTATCATATGACCAGATTGGGTGAAGGCTCAAATACTTTTTTGAAGTTGATTCATTTTGGTCCCAGGCGGGCCAGTATCCCTTCCAGGTAGACCGACTTCATCTGTCGGCTGGCCATGGCGCGCTTGATCGGCGATAGGCGCAGGATGGCCCCGAGGACCGCGGCCATGGCCCGATGGCTCGCCAGGGCGTGGTTGTCGAAGATGAGGTTTTGGAGCTTGCCCCGTTCGATGGCCATGAGCACCGCCCGATGGACGCTGTCTACGGGCGTCAGTTTTCGCTCGGGGCGGGGCTCCAAGGTGATGCTCTTCTGGGCGCAGCTGCGCACGCAGACGGCACAGCCCAGGCAGATGCGCTCGTCCAGCCTCGCTTTGCGCCGCTTTGCGTTGTGGGGGTCATTGGCGGAAACCAGGCCCAGAGCCTCCACCGGGCAGGCCTGGATGCACTTGCCGCAGCCGGTGCAGGTGTCGTCGATTTTTGGCAGGAAATTGGAGGTGTAGACCGGGGCCTCCAGCCCGAAGCGGCGGGCCGCCAGGAGTGCCTCGCAACAGCACCCGCAGCAGTTGCAGATGAAGCCCACGCCTTCTCGCACGTTGTCCCCGAACTGAACCAGGTTGTGCGAGTAGGCCTCCTGAAGGAGGTCCAGGCATTCGGCCGCATCCACCCTCCGGGTGTTGCCATGGCGGATGAGGGATTCCGCTGGGCCATTGAAGGTCATGCAGATGTCCATGGGGGCATCGCAGGCCTGGCCGACGTGTTCCATCTTGTGTCGGCAGTAGCACATCCCCACGCCGATGGCCTTGGCAGTCTTGATTACTTCGGTGGCGCGCTCGTAGTCGAGGATCTGGAGTGTGTTCTCCCGGGATAGCGTCGGCTCCTGAACGAAAACCCGACCCACCTGGGTCTCCCCGTTGGCGAAGAGGTCCCGGACGAAATCCTCCTCAACGTTCAGATACTGGTGGAACAGCTCTCCCAGGACCTTCTGGTCGATATCTCCCCGCAGGCGCATCATGGCGAATTCGAAAAATCCGGCCATGGGGGGCGGCAACACATAGGTGGTCTCGCCCTCGGGGTCGACGGTGTCCAGAAGGATCGCGCGGCTGGCAAGGCCGTCGAGGACTTTCCGGGTCTCAGTGAGGGAGAGCTTCCAGATGGCTGCGGCCCGCTCGGCTTTAAAGGGCTTGATGGGCAGTTGGGCGGTAAGGGTCGCTTCCCGTTCGCTGAAGAGCATCTTCAAGATATGGAAAAGCGTTTCGGAGGGGGGCGCCCCCTGGGGGAATCGGTTGAGGCGCTCGACCAGTTGTGAGTAACCGGACTTGTGGTGGGCGAGGTGGGCCAAGGTCAGCTCCTGTGGGTCTATTTGGGGGTATCCACCCGATGCCCGCCATAGATGCCCCGATGTCCCACCAGGACGTAGGCCAGGAAACAGGTGATGAGGATCGGGGCCGCGAAGCCTGCGCCGAAGAGTTCTACGCCCAGGAGCGTGGAGGCGAGGGGGGTGTTGCTGGCGGCCGCGAAGACGGCTACGAAGCCGACGGCTGCAATGAATGGCACGGGAAGGCCGAGGACCGGGGCCAGGGTTGCGCCCAGAAGGGCCCCGATGACGAAGAGGGGGGTCACTTCACCTCCCTTGAATCCGAAACCCAGAGTCAGGGCCGTGAAGAGGAGCTTGAGGGCGAAGGCCCAGGGGGGAACAGGTCCCGCCGCCTGGAAGACTTTGGGAAGCCACTCGGTGCCAAGATTCATGTAGGCGGTGGTCTGAAGGGCCATGGATAGGAGGACGACCAGGAAACCGCCAATGGCCACCCTAAGGTAGGGGTTGCGGAGATGCTTCCTACTCCAGGCTCCCAGCCCATGGGTCAGTTCGGAAAAGGCGCCAGCCACCAGTGCCACAGGGATGGCGAAAAGGGCCAGCTTGATGGCCAGGGGAAGGGTCGGGGGCAGGGCTGCCGGATGGAAATGGCTGTGATGAGTGCCCCAGGCCAGGCATACGGCATTGCCGATGATGCTGGATGTTGCACAAATGATTAATCCTTCATATTTGATTTTGCCGATGGCGATGGCCTCAAGCCCGAAGACCGCACCGGCCACCGGTGTGCCGAAAAGCGAGCCGAAACCCGCGGAAATGCCCGCCATGAGGAGGAGTCGCTGCCTGGATCGGGTCAGCCTGAGCCAGCGCCAGGGCAGTTTGCCGATGGTGCGGGCCAGGCTGGCCCCCATCTGGACGGCGGTGCCTTCCCGGCCGACGGACCCGCCGCCCAGGTGGGACAGCAGGGTGGCCGCGAGCACCAGGGGGGCCATCCGGGTGGGGACCCGTCCCTGGAATTCGATCACTTCATCCAGGATCAAGGTGCCGCCCCGTTCAGCCTCCTGGCCCCAGCGCTGGTAGAGCCAGGTCGCGAGGATGCCGAAAAGGGGAAGGAGGGCGACGAGCCAGAGGTGCTGGACACGCAACAGGACGGTGCGTTCGAGGAGCCAGAGGAAGAGGGCGGAAGCGGTGCCGGAAAGGAGGCCGACCAGGGACCCCATGCCGAGGTCCCATCCGGTCCAGAAAAGTCTCCTGCGCAGGCCGTCCATGCGTTCACCAAGGTTTCGGGCGGGCGCATTGGTTGGAACGAAGGCACTGCCCTAGGGAAACTTTACAACATGGGAGGGGATTATTAGGGGGGTCCACTGACATCATTCTTGGGAGCTTTGCTCAACCTAGGGCCGGGAAATCCCCGCAGGATGGCGTCAGAATTCGGCCATCGTGACTCGGACCTCCGGTCCTCGCCCTTCGGGCGGCAATGGCCTGCGGCCATTCCGTCCCATCCTCCCTGCGCTTCGCTGCGGTCGGATGGTGACTCGCTGCGTCGGTTGGCTTGCGGGGGGAAGGTGAGGCTGAAGTAGGATTCTGTCCGAAACGGCGAAGACCGCCTTGCGGCGGCCTTCTTCTACCGGAGGTAGTGGGAACTACATCTGATCCTTCAGACCCTTGGCGGCCTTGAAGACGACCTTGCGGCCGGCGGGGATCTTGATGGATTCGCCGGTCTTGGGGTTGCGGCCCATCTTCTCCTTGGTGGCACGGACTTCGAAGGTGCCCAGGCCGAAGATGTTCACGCGCTTGCCAGCCAGGACGGCTTCGACGATTTCATCACGCAGGCCGTCGAGGATGGCCTTGGCACGGGCCTTGGTGAGGTCGTGGGCTTCGGCGATGGAAGCGGACAGCTCGGGGATGCCCAGGGTTTCAGGCTTGGCGGCGGACTTGGTCATGGAGTCTTCTCCGGAAAAAAATGAAAAGGGCCCTCAGGAGCCGGGTGAATGACCCGGCTCCGTTCGGGTTCGGACGGTGGCCTACTCGGCGGCCAGAGCCGTGACTTCGATGCTCAGCTTGGCGTGGACGCCAGTGTAGAGGCGGACGTCGATGTCGTAGTTGCCGACGCACTTGACGTGGGGCAGGCTGATGGCCTGCTTCTCGATCTCGAAGCCCTTGGCCTTGAGGAGATCGGCGATATCGCCATTGGTGACGGAACCGAAGAGCTGGCCGTTCTCGCCGGCCTTCTTGGCGGCGCTGAGGCTCACGGCCTCCAGGCGGGTCTTGAGATCCTGGGCTTCAGCCAGTTCCTTGGCGCGGAGCTTCTGGGCGCGCTCCTTCTCGAGCTCGATCTGGCGCTTGTTGCCAGCGGTCACGGGAAGGGCCTTCTTGCGGGGCAGCAGGAAGTTGCGGGCATAGCCGTCCTTGACGTTGACGACGTCGCCACGCACGCCAAGGTGAGTCACGTTCTCGATGAGCAGAATTTCCATGGTGTTAACTCCTTTCGTTTGGCCAGCGCGTATGCGTTGTCCCCTCGCTGGTTAGGTCGGAAACCTGTTCCGGCCAGAGCGCCCCGATGTCCTACGGAGCCCCGGTTCCTTCGTTGGGTTGAGGCCAATTTCGACGGAGAACCAGCTTACCTCAGTTTTTGCCGAAACCCAAGGACGGATGTCTCAGGGGTGCTCATCCAGCCAGGTCTTAGCGGCCTGAAGATCCGACCAGACCGCCCGTCGCACATCCTGGGTGTACTGGCGCAGGACGTACGCGGGGTGGTAGGTGGGCATGACCGGGATCTCGTTCCAGCGCTGCCACTGGCCTCGGATTCGGGTGATCCCGGTGCTGACTCCCAGCAGTTCCCGCAAGGGGGTGGCCCCCAGGGTCACGATGACACCGGGTTTGACCAGCTCGATCTGCCTGCGAAGGTAGCCGAGGCAGGTCTGGGCCTCCTGGGAGCTGGGGGTGCGGTTGTCCGGGGGGCGGCACTTCACCACATTGGCGATGTAGACATCCTCCCGTCGGAACCCCAGGGCGCCGATCATCTTGTCCAGAAGTTCCCCTGCCTTCCCGACGAAGGGGCGGCCCTGGAGATCCTCATCCCTTCCGGGGCCCTCTCCGATGAACATCATGCGGGCCTTGGGGTTGCCCTCCCCGAATACGAAGCGGATGCGTCCGGCGCCCAGGGGGCAGGCCAGGCAGCCGTTGATCCGGGTTTCCAGTTCCTTGAGGCTATCGGCCGTGGCGATGGCCTCGGGGGGGGGAGCGCCAATGGGGTCCCGCGGGGCTTGAAAGGTAGGGGTG
>JAFNAB010000052.1 GCA_017859955.1 Holophagaceae bacterium | reverse complement strand
TACCAGGGGAGCCGCCCCCAAGCCCGCCCGGGCCGTGAGCCCCCTCCAGGCCAAAAAGCGACCTGCGTCAAAATCCACCGGGGGGGATCGCCTTCAGAAGATCCTGGCCCATGCGGGGGTGGCCAGCCGCCGTGCCTGCGAAGAGCTGATCCTGGAAGGCCATGTCCAGGTGAATGGCGTGACCATCACGGAACTGGGGGCCAAGGCCGATCCCTACCGGGATGAAATCACGGTGGACTTCAATCCCATCCAGAAGGAACAGCCGGTCTACATCCTTATGAACAAGCCCAAGGGCTATGTGACGACGGTCAAGGACGATCAGGGGCGGCCCACCGTGATGGCCCTCCTGGGCGGCGTTGCAGCCCGGATCTACCCCGTGGGGCGCCTGGATTTCAATTCGGAAGGCCTGCTGCTGATGACCAACGACGGTGAGCTGGCCCAGCGTCTCACCTCGCCCGAATTCCACGTTCCGAAGGTGTACCTGGTGAAGATCCACCGGAACCCCCGTCCCGAAACCCTGGACGAACTCCGTGGAGGTTTCCGCCTGGACGGCCGCCGCCTCAAGCCCTGCGGCATCGAGCTGCACGAGAAGGGGGACAACCCCTGGATGCAGGTGACCCTGATCGAAGGCAAGAACCAGCAGATCCGCAAGATGTTCGCCGCCGTGGGGCACCCGGTCTCCAAGCTGCGTCGCATTCAGTTCGGCCCCCTGGACGATCCCTACCTCAAGCCCGGCGATTGGCGCTTCCTCACCCCCCATGAACTGGCGGCGTTGAAGAGCCTGTAGGCAGAAGGCGGTTCACGAACTTCTGCCGGTGGAGAACGTGGAACCTCAAGGGTCCCCGATCCGTACGGTGGTAGGTGTGGAAGCGGGCATTCATGTGCTTGAATGCCGTAGCCATTGTGGGGCACATGGCCAGCTTGCCTGGCCTGGCCCTGAAGCCGCCTTTCAGGAAGACATGGCGGGCCTGTCCCCGCAGGCCCACCAGGATCACCTTGATGCCGTGCCGGTGCATCTCTTCGATCACGCCCTCCATGGCCACCAGGCCCGTGATATCTGCGGTGGGCACCTGCTCCATCCGGAAGATCACCACGCGCACCTCGCTGCCGATGGCGCGGATGGCCCGCATGGCCCGCTCCGCCGCGCCGAAGAAGAGGGGGCCGATGAGGTCGTAGATGATCACCCCTTCCGGGAGGGGACCCGGCAGACTGTGGTGATCGGGGTCGGCGATGCGTCCTTCCGTGGCCTCGGCCATGCGCCGGATGAAGAGCAGAGAGGCCAGCATGACCCCCACCGTCACCGCGATGACCATATCGAAGACGACCGTCAGGGCATAGCAGGTGAAGAGCACGGCCACATCGCTGCGGGGGGCCACCTTCACGGTGTGCAGGAAATGCTCGACCTCGGACATGTTCCAGGCCACCAGGAGAAGCAGGGCCGCCAGGCTGGCCATGGGCAGGAAGCGGATCACCGGGGCCAGCAGGAGAATCGCCAGGAGGATGGTCAGGGCGTGGACCATGGAAGCCACGGGAGTGCGGCCGCCGAATCGGAAATTGGTGGCGGTGCGGGCGATGGCTCCAGTTGCGGGGATGCCCCCGAAGAAGGGCGTCACGACGTTGGCCGCGCCGAGGGCGATGAGTTCTGCGTCCGGGTCATGGCGGGTGCGGGCCATGCCATCCGCCACCACGGCGGAGAGCAGGGATTCGATGGCCCCCAGGATGGCGACGGTGAAGGCGCCGGGCAGGAGCAGGCGGATGGTGTGCAGGCTGATGGCGAGCTTCTGGCCCTCGGGTCCCGGGGCCGACCAGGGCCAGATCCAGGCCGGAAGCACCTGGGGGATGCCCTCCACCATCCGGCCCCCCACCAGGGTGTGGAAGCGGCTGCCGATGGTTTCCAGTCGGATGTCCGGGCAGTAGTGTCCCAGCAGCCAGGCACCCAGGCCCGCCAGGGGCAGGGCCAGCAGGGGAGCCGGGATCTTTCGCAGGAAGCGTGGCAGGCGCACCAGCCAGCGCTTGGGAAGACGGGGCATCAGCAGGATGGCCAGGGTGCCCAGGCCGAAGATGAGTCCCCAGGGCGAGGCGGTGCCGCGGGCCTGCCACATGGTGAGCAGCCGCTCGAAAAAACCTTCGGGCGTATGGGTGAATTGGAGCCCGAAGAGATCTTTGAGTTGGAGGGCGGCAATGACCGTAGCGATGCCGGAGGTGAAGCCCGTGGTGACCGGGAAGGGAATGTACTCGATGAGGCGCCCCAGGCGGAGGAGCCCCATCCCCATCAGGATGAGGCCGGCCATGAGGCCCGAGAGCAGCAGGCCCGCCAATCCGAAGCGGAGATAGATGGGGGCCAGCACTACGATGAAGGCCGCCGTGGGCCCCACCACCTGGATCCGGGAGCCCCCGAGGAGGGCCGTCAGGAAGCCCGCCACGATGGAGGTGTACAAGCCCTGCTGGGGCGAGGCTCCCACCGCAATGGACAGGGCCATGGCCAGGGGCATAGCGATGATGCCCACCAGGAAGCCTGCTGCCAGGTCCTTCCGGAATTGGGCTTTGGAGTAGCCCTCGGCGAACACCGCCCGGATGGCCGCGCCCGGGAGGGCGCGCAGGGGCAGGTCTTCACCAGCGTTCTGGAAGCGGGTCCTGGCCATATCGATGACTTTCTATGGGGCGATACTGCATCATTGCAGACGGCGGGAGCCTATGTCGAACCGGCGGCTCCGGGTAGTTTGGAAGGGTTGGAGGAAGTCATGCTGAAGTTCGAGTCTTTTCCCGCAGGCGCCCTGGGTGTCAATTGCTCCCTGGTATGGGATCCCGCCGAGGCCAAGGGCGTGGTGATCGATCCCGGCGGAGACGCGGCCCGCATCGCCCGGCGTGTTGAGGAACTCGGTTTCCAGGTGGTGGAGCTCCTGCATACCCACGGCCACTTCGATCACATCGGGGCCACCAGGGCCCTCCAGACTGCCTGGGGCTGCCCGGCCTACCTTCATGAGGCCGATGACTTCCTGCTGGCGGACCTGGACATGCAGACTGGCCTTTTCGGGATGCCCCCGGTGGAGCGCCCCGAGATGCTGCCCTTGCAGGCCGGAGAGATCCGTTTCGGCTTCAAGGTGCTCCACACACCCGGCCATTCCCCCGGCGGCTGCTGCTTTCTGGGAGAAGTGGAACAGGGCCCCATCGTCTTCACCGGAGACAGTCTTTTTCAGGGCGGCGTGGGACGCACGGACCTGATGGGAGGGCACTGGGAGCAGCTTGAGGCCAGCATCCGCCGGGAACTCTTCACCCTGGATGATGCCACCATCGCCGTGCCCGGACACGGGCCCCTGACCACCATCGGGAGGGAGGCTCGCAGCAACCCCTACGTCCGACGCGGGTAGACTAAGCAGAACGGAGGCAACATGGCGTTCACGCCGGGTTCCAAACACGGGCAGATGGCTGATATCAACATGACGCCCCTGATCGACGTCATGCTGGTGCTGCTGATCATCTTCATGGTGGCGGCACCCATGCTGACCACCGGTGTGGATGTGAGTCTGCCCGAAAGCCGCACGGGCAAGAACCTGGAGGCCGAAGCCCTGACGGTGACCCTGGCCCGGGACGGTCAGATCGAGTTTGAGAAGCGCTTCGTCCAGGAGGGCGTGCTCAAGAAGGAACTCCGGGAGCGGGCCGCGGCCAACCGCAAGCGCCCGGTCATGGTGCGGGCGGATCACAACATCCCCTACGGGCGCGTGATTGCCGTGGTGGATGCCATCCGGGAGGCCGGGTTCACACAGGTGGGCTTTGTCACCCAAGGGGCGCCGACGGTCCCCGAGAAGGAATCGTGAGCCAGGATCTGGCCAGCATCCTCCATGAGCGTGCCCGCCTCGGGCAGATGCGGTGGCCCTATGGACTGGGGTTGAGCCTGGCCTTTCACGGGCTCGTCGTGGGCATCCTGGTCCTGGCGGCGCGTCGCCCGGCGGAGGCCGTCCCCGAAGTGAAGGTCACCTGGGTCAGCCTTCCGGGCATGGGCGGCGTTTCCGGTGGGGCGGCGGCTATGGAGGAGGGGACCCAGGGGGAGCGCCAGCGTCGGGTGGAAGAGGTTGCGCCCCAGAACGATGCGCCCCGTACGGGCCCCACGCCGGACACCTGGGGCTCCCAGGCCCGGAATCCCGCCAAGGGCACCAGCGCCAATCCTCTTTCCACGGGGACCGCTCCCGTGGCTGCCAAGGGGAAGAATCCCAACCCCAACACCAGCCGCGGCGCCGCTGGGGAGGGGGGCGGCTCCGGCATCGGGGTGGGGAGCGGCATTCCTGGGCTGCGTGCCAGCGGAGGCGTCCAAGGGGGGACGGGCCTGGTGGGCGAGCTGGATAGCAACTTCCCCTTTGTCTGGTACGTCCAGAATGTCCAGAACACCATCACCGGCAACTGGAACCGCCTGACCAATGTCCAAGGCCGGGTCCAGATCTACTTCCGGATCCGCCGGGACGGGTCCTTGGAGGGGGTCAGGGTCGAGATTCCGAGTGGCAATGCCATGCTCGATCAGAGCGCCCTCCTGGCGGTGAGACGCTCGGACCCGCTGCCCCGTCTGCCGGACGGCTTCGAGGGCAAGTCCCTGGGAATCCGCTTCTGGTTCAGCTATTTGGGGAATTAGTGCTGGCAATGGACCCTTGCAGCCCTATGTTGGGATAAACCCCTGCGGAAGGAGTCTGCGATGGTGAAGCGCGTCCTTGTCGGTGTTGATTTTTCCCCGGCCTCCAAGATTGCGCTGGCCCAGGCCCACGAGTGGGCCAATCGCCTGGGGGTCCCGCTGGTGGCCATTCACGTGCTCCAGCCCCCGGCGCCCATGCTGCCGGAGGCCCAGATGGCCATGCCGGACCCCGCCTGGCTGGATACGATCGAAATTCACGCCCTGGAACAGCTGCGACTGCTGCTGCAGGAATACCCGGGGGCGAGCCCGCTGGTGAAGTGGGGCAGTCCCGCCGAGGAGATCGTGGCGGAGGCGAATGGCGACACCCTGGTGGTGGTGGCCCATGTGGGTCACTCCGCTTTTGAGCGGATCCTCTTCGGCAGCACCGCCGTCAAGGTAGTCAAGCACGCCCCCTGCGATGTTCTGGTGGTGCGGCGTGCCAAGACCTGAAAGTGTCGCCATTTTGAGTGAAAAATAAATTTACAAGTGAAGTTATAATTTGACATAAAAAGCGCGAGAACGTGGCGTCTGCCTTGGAATGACCTATTTTTAGGTTGTCCAAGCAAAGGGGGGCCGCCATGGTGAAGCGCATCCTTGTTGGCATCGATTTTTCCGAGGCCTCGAAGCAGGCCTTGGCAACGGCCCATGCCTGGGCCAAGCGTCTGGAAGTCCCGCTGGTGGCCATGCACGTCCTTCAGCCTCCGGCCCCTCTCGTCCCTGAAGCCACAATGGTGGCGGACCTGGACGGCCAGTGGCAGCGAGCGCTCGAGGACCACGCCACGGAGCAGTTGAGGCTCTGGGTCCAGGACTATCCCGGTACGGCCGTTATCGTGAAGTGGGGCAGTCCCGCCGAGAAGATGGCGGCGGAAGCTGACGCCGAAACCCTGATGGTGGTGGCCAATGTGGGTCACTCGGCCTTCGAGCGGATCCTCTTCGGCAGCACTGCGGTCAAGGTGGTCAAGCACGCTCCCGGGGATGTCCTGGTGGTCCGGGGCTCCAAGAACTGAGCCGGGGGGCGAAAACAAAGAACATGATGGGGACGGCCGCCAGGTAGGAGCGGGCGTGGCGCTCCCCTGCGGGGCCCGAGGCCCCATAGTAGAGAGGCCCCAGGAGGGAGCAGGCTCCGAAGATCAGGGCGGCCAGGAGGGTTTCCTGCCGGAGGGAGGCGCAGCGTTCCGGCAGCCCCTGACTGGGGAGGGCTTCCATGGCACGCCGCTTGCGCCAGTAGGTGTAGGCCGCCGCCAGGAAGATGATCCCAGTTAAGGTGTGCCCCAGGCTTTGAACTGCTCCCGGATCCGAGGGCTCTCCCTGGGGGAGTCGGGTCAGGAGGATTTCCAGGGCGATGGGCCACAGGACGCAGAGGGTCAGGCCCAGGGTGTAGGGCCATCGGCGGGCTTGGCGCAGGGCTTGGGTTTCAGGGGTGGTTTCCATTGGGCATCCGGTTTCGTGATCACCCAGCATAGTCGGCATGCTTCGGAACCTGAAAATCCACGAGGTCCATCCCATGTCGGCTCCCGAGAGCGTACGATGGAAGGATGAGTGAAAACCGCTGGCCCTATCCCCTCCTCCGCCTCAAGCCCGGAAAGGAGGCCCTCTTTTCCAAACGCCACCCCTGGGTCTTCTCCGGGGCCGTGGCGGAGGCACCCACCAGCCCCTTGGTCCGCTTGGCGGACGCCTCGGGCAACGTGCTGGGGGTGGGGACGGCTTCCTCCACCAATCCTCTGACGGTGCGTATCTTCCGTTTCGAGGACGCCCCCCTGGATGAGGCCTGGTTCCGGGAGCGGCTCCAGCGGGCCGTGGCGCTCCGGGAAACCCTGGACCTGGATGGTCCGGAAGCCGGATGCCGCTGGATCTTCGGTGAGGCCGATGGCCTGCCGGGCCTGGTGGTGGACCGCTATGCCCAGGCCCTGGTGCTTCAGGTGGGGACGGCGGGGCTGGAGGCCCTGCGGGACACCTGGTGGCCTCTGCTCTTTGAACTCGGCAAGTCCCGTGGGATTTCCGTGTTCGTGGAACGGAGCCAATCCGGGCGGAAGGAGGAGGGCCTGGCCCCCGTAAACCGCCTCCTGAAGGGCTCCCTGGGTGGCCCCATCGCCATCCGGGAGGGGCAGGCCCTCCTCAGCGCCGATCTCCTCAAGGGCCAGAAGACGGGCTTCTTCCTGGACCAGCGGGAACACCGCCTCGCCCTTGGCCGGGTCTCCAAGGATTGCCGGGTCCTAAACGCCTTCGGCTACACCGGGGGCTTCTCCATCCACGCGGGCCTGGGGGGCGCCCTGGAGGTCGCCACCCTGGACATCTCCGGGCCTGCCCTGGACCAGTGTGAGCGGGACTGGGCGGCCAACGGGCTGGATCCCGCCCGGCACACTCGCCTGCAGGGGGACGCCTTCGAGCTCATGCGGAACCTGGAACCCGGCGCCTGGGACCGGGTCATCGTGGATCCTCCGGCCTTCGCCAAGGCCCGCAAGGATGTGGACAACGCCTTCAAGGCCTACAAGGATGTCTTCCGCCTGGGAGCCCGGGCCACGGCGCCCGGTGGCCTCCTCTGGTGCTTCTCCTGCTCCCAGCACATCGACCGGGGCCGCTTCCAGGAGGCGGTCTGGACGGCCCTGCTGGAGGCCGGACGGGATGCCCAGGTCCTGGCCCACCTGGGGCAGCCCCTGGACCACCCCTACGCCCTGAACCACCCCGAAGGCTTCTACCTCAAGGGGCTGTGGCTGCGGGTGAACTGAGGCGTTCGGCCAGGAGCAGTCTGTTCTTGGGTGTGATGTCGGTCGGAATGAGTTGGGTGTGCACCCGGTAGCCCTGGAACCGCAGTCGGGATGCGCGGGCCGCATCCATCGCCAGGGGGCCATCCAGCCAGCCCTCCAGTCCCCCGAGATCGCCCTTTTTCAGGTCATGACAGCAGGGCAGGACCGCCACGCGCGCTCCCACCTCCACCGCCCGTTCCAGGATCAGGTCCGTCAGTCCGCCGCAGGCATGGGCCGAGACGATCAGATCCTCTGGATACAGCTGCACCTTCCTCAGGTCGTCCTCGATGAAACTGACCCGGCCCGCCAGGCGGGGCCAGGCTTCACGGAGCGAAGCCTCCAGGGTCGCGGCACTCTTCGGAAGCCTCAGGTCCACCGCCAGGGCCTCGGGGGAACTGTCATCGAGCAGCAGGAGGATCTGGGCCAGCAGGCCGTGGCCGCAGGCCAGATCCACGATCCGCCTCCCCCTGAAACGGCGCCGGACCCTGCGGGCCACCTCCCAGGCTTCGTACAGCTCCTTGCGCGGCAGGCAGCCGCTGCGGCAGACAACCCGGGCGATGGCGTCGAAGAGCGTGTCCCCTGCAAACTGGTGCAGAAGCTTTTCGTTCAGGCGATTGCGAGAGGAGCGGTCCATGGGATCAGCCTACCTGAGCCGGGGACCGATCCGAGGGGAAGGAAGGCACCCCCATCTCATAGCGCTTCCCTCACTTCCCCTTGTTCCCGCCCCGCTGGTGGGCGATGGCTGTGCGGGCGGGACGGATGCTCTGGACCTCCTTGGCCCCGGTCTTGGGATCGGCTTCCGGGCGCTTGGCCCCCTGGAGGGGGCCCTTGCCGGTGGCATTGGCCGTTGCGATGGTCTTTAGGAGCTCGGGGGGGACGATGGGTTTGGCCATGGTCCATTCTAGGGTCTGTACCGGAGTTCCGCGTGATGAGTCTCAGCTCTTCTTGACGAACTCGGACTTCAGGCTCATGGACCCGAACCCCTCAATCTTGCAGTCGATGTTGTGGTCGCCTTCCACCAGGCGGATGTTCTTGACCTTGGTGCCCATTTTGAGGGGGGAAGGGCTGCCTTTGACCTTCAGGTCTTTGATGAGGGTGACGGCGTCCCCGTCCTTAAGGACATTGCCGTTGGCGTCCCGGACGATCAATTCCGCGTCCGGCTGCTGGTCTTCCCCTGCCAGGGCCCATTCATGGGCGCATTCCGGGCAGACGAACATGCCCTCGCTCTCGTAGGTGTATTCAGAACCGCATTTCGGGCATTTGGGCAAGCTGGTCAAGAGGCGCATCCTTAGTTGAGTGATCGGTACGGCCTTGCTGAGGCCTCCTGGAGTCTAGCGTTTGAACCTGGATTAAAAAACATGAACCACGGAACACACCGAACACACGGATAAGGCGTTTGGGGAATGGGTGGCCCTATAGCTTGCCTTTACCCGTGGCCTCAGCCCTGCCCTTCGATATCCACGATGATGGCCGGCAGATTGGCAAGGGGGGCCATCCAGCCAAATTCCCCCTGGTTGATGCGGAGCCCCGCCACGCCGTCCTGCTGCAGTCCGAGGATCCACTGGAGTGCCTGCATCCTGGGCATGGCCAGGAAGAGCAGTTCACCCTCCGCATCCCGGAAGCGGGGGGCAGGACCTGCGAATTCGGCGGCCTTCCGGGGATCCGTGAAGACCATGGCCCAGGGTTTCCCGTCGATGATGCCGATGAAGGGGCTGGCCTGTTCGGGGTTGCTCCCGCCGCTGGTGAGGAAGATCCAGGTCTCCAGATCCAGGAAGGCCGCCCAGAGCGACCTGAAGCACTGGATCAGTAATTCCTGGGATTCCGCCTGCTTGGCGGAGGCCATAAGCGCGTCGAACCTGTTTTCGCTGGTGGGGGGCAGGGCGCTGGGATTCACGCTCTTTTCCTGTGGAAGTCGCTGATCCCCTGCCAGGCCTCCGTGATCTCCAGGAGTTTCACGTCCGACAGGCTTGGCCCCACGAACTGCAGCCCCACGGGCAGCCCTTCGCTGAATCCTGCCGGGGCAGCCACGACCGGGAGGGCGGCCAGGGGCATGGTCACGGTGAAGACGTCCGCGAGATACATGGCCATGGGGTCTGCCAGGTTGGCCCCCAGGGGGAAGGCCGTGCTGGGGCTGACGGGGGTGGCCAGGATGTCGACCTGCTTGAAGGCCTCGATGAAATCCCGGGTGATGAGGGTGCGGGCCTTGAGGGCCTTGAGGTAGAAGGCATCGTAATAACCCTTGGATAGGCAGAAAGCCCCCAGGAGGATGCGCCGTTTCACTTCGGCCCCCAGGCCCGCGTCCCGGGTGCCGGAGATCATCTCCTGCAGTTCCCCGGCTTCTCGGCGAAGTCCGAAGCGGACGCCATCGTAGCGGGAGAGGTTGCTGGAGACCTCGGAGGTGACGATGAGGTAGTAGGTGTCGATGGCGTAGCGGGTGTGGGGCAGGGAGACGGGGACCAGTTCCGCGCCTTCTGCCGCGAGGCGCTGGAGGGCGGCGTCCAGGACTTCCCGCACCCCGGGTTCGATGCCCTCACCGAAGTACTCCCGTGGCAGGCCGATGCGGAGGCCCTTGAGGGAGGCGGGACGCAGATCCTTCAGGCGTTCCGTTCCCGGCAGGTCCAGGCTGGTGCTGTCCTTGGGGTCGCGGCCTGTGATGACCGAAAGACCCAGGGCGAGATCCTGGGCCGATGCGGCCACGGGTCCCACCTGGTCCAGAGATGAGGCCATGGCGCTGGCGCCGTAACGGCTCAGGGCTCCGTAGGTGGGTCGGAGGGCCGTGATATTGCAGAAGCTGCCGGGAAGGCGCACCGAGCCCCCGGTGTCGGTACCCAGGGCGAAGGGGGCATAGCCCGCCGCCACTGAAACGATGGAGCCCGAACTGCTGCCTCCGGCGACTCTGGAGAGGTCCCAGGGGTTCCGGGTGGGGCCGAAGGCGCTGTACTCTCCGCTGGAGCCCATGGCGAATTCGTCCATGTTGGCCTTGCCCACGGGGACCGCTCCGGCCTCCAGCAAGCGGCTCACCACCGTCGCGTTGTAAGGGGCCCTGTATCCTTCCATGATTCTGGAACCGTTGCTGAGGGGGGCGCCCTCCAGGTGCAGGTTGTCCTTCAGGACCACGGGGATACCCAGCATGGGGGAACGGTCACCGGCCCGCAATCGCTGGTCAGCCCTGCGGGCGGCCTTCAGGCTCATTTCTCGGTCCCGGAAAAGGATCGCATTCAGATCGCCCTCCCGCTGCTCCATGCGGTCCAGGGCTTCCATGGTCAGGAATTCCGCGGAAAGATCCCCCGCATCAAGCCCTGCCCGCCAGTCCACCAATGTTCCAAAGCTCATTCAAAGCACTCCTGCTTTATCAAGTTTACGCGTTCAAGGCTTGGTTTCGGCGGAGGCCGTCCGATAAGCAGAAAGAAGTTTCGTTTCCGACCCATCTCATCTGGGCATTTCTGGCCGATAATTCCAACCATGCTGGATGGAACCTCCGACAACTCATGAATATTCTCGCCATCACTCGACACGATGCCCTTATCGAGCGGCTCCGGACAGCGTTCGAGTCCGCTGGGCATCAGGTCCATTGGGTGTCGGATCACCTCCAGGCCCTGGTGGCGGAGGCGTGGAACCAGGCCCATATCATCCTGGTGGATGCGGGCGGGGATCCCCTGGACGGTTACCGTTTCTGTGCGCTGATGCGGGGGGAGTCCCGGGTGCTGTTCCAGAACCTCCCGATCTTCCTCGTCCTGGACCATTCCCCCGTTCCGGAGGAAGAACGCCGTCTGCGCGCCACCGGGGCGGATGGGTTCATCCTGGCAGGGGATGGACTTCAGAAGCTGATCACCCATCTGGGGCCAGCCCTGGAAGGCGGGCAGAGCCGTGGGGGCGGTGCCCCGATCCCGGTCCTGGCATGCAACCTGGGGGCGAGTGTCCTTCGCAAGTCGAGCGCCGTGCTGGAACATTTCGGTTACGATCTGCGCAGCTGTGAACCCGGAGCACTGAGGGAGGAGCAGCGCAAGCTCAAAGCCCCTCTTCTGTTACTTGGGGTTGGAGGGGATGGTGAGAGGGCGCTCGCGGTGCTCCAGGATTTGCGGGACCACGAATGTCAGCCCTACACGGTCCTCATGGGACGGGCACCCCACGAGGCGATCATGCGAAGACTGCTCCTCCTGGGGGCGAGGGAGATTCTGCCCGCGACCCTTTCTCCCTCCCGACTGCTGCATGCCTGCCGGCGGGGTATGGAATGGCTCCACATCAAGCAGATCCAGCATGAGTTCCAGGTCCACCTCAATGACCTCCGGGATCGCCGAGTGCTCCTGGAAATGGAGACGGCCACCCTGCGCACCGAGGTGCTGACGGATCCCATGACGGAGCTGCTGAACCGTCGCGCCTTCAATCAGCACCTTGAGCACGCTTACAGCCAGTGGGAACGCCATCGCCGCCCCTTTGTGCTGATCCTGGGTGACCTGGACTACTTCAAGCTGATCAACGATCGCTTCGGCCACCTGGTGGGAGACCAGGTGCTTCGGGCCGTTGCCCTGCGCCTCAGGGGGGTGCTGCGTCGCTCGGATCTGGCCTTCCGCATCGGCGGGGAGGAGTTCGCCATTCTGCTTGCAGAGACCGGTATCAAGGCCGGAATGGAGGTCGCCGAAAAGGTTCGGGCCAAAATAGATGAATCACCAATAGTTATGCCAGAGGGGCAGACGATTTTTCCCACCATGAGCTTTGGCGTTGGGGCTCCGGACGGTCTGGATGCTGCGGGTCTCTTTCTTTCTGTTGACGAAGCGCTTTATGCTGCCAAACATTACGGACGAAACCGGATTGAAATGGCCAAATCTCGTTCATGAAACGGATTTAGAACAGGGTGGTTTACTGAAATCAATGTATTTCGGGGCTTTGTTTTTTTGCTTGTGATGTCTGGCACAACGATTGGCCTTACTGTTTCTCCACGATTGACACTGGATTTCGTAGAGCGGAAGAATGGATCGTTCCACACCGAGAAAAGGGCGTCTATCTATTAGGGTTTCTGATTGATGGGCGTTTCTCTGAACATTGCGTGTCGCAAACTGCTGTTCAATCAAATTTTTTGATGAATCCAGTTCTTCATCAACCTGCTTCCCATGAAAGGAGCGAAAGCCCATGAACGTCATCAAGGTCGACGACGAAAAGTGCGTTGGCTGCAAGACCTGTTACAAGGCTTGCTGGCTCGACGTCATCCGGTGGAATGAGGAGACCAAGCGTCCCGTCATCGCCTATGCCGAGGACTGTGTGGAGTGCAACTTCTGCGAGATCAGCTGTCCCACGGACGCGATCTTCGTGAACGTTGACTACACGCGCCAGTTCCCCAGCCCCTACATCCCCCGCGTGAACTAGGAATAAGGAGACCAACGAAATGGCTACTCTGGAACAACTGGGTACGGTCGTTGAGACCGATCTCCTCGTGGTGGGCTTCGGCATCTCCGGTCTCGCCGCTGCCATCACCGCCAAGGAAGAAAACGCCGGCCTCAAGGTCCTGGCCGTGGACAAGGGCTGTGTCGGCTACGCCGGCAAGGCCAACAAGGGTGGCGGCCACGTGGCCTTCATCCCCGAAGGCGCCGAGGAACTCTACGTCGAGTACCACACCCGGAACTGCGGCGACTACCTGAACGATCAAGACCTGATCCGCAAGTACGCCCACAGCACCGTCAAGACCATGGACCGCTGGGCTTCCTGGGGTGTGAACTTCATCGGCCGCGAGCACGCCGGTCAGGCCCACGCCGTGATTCCCTGGAAGGTCTGTATCGTCGACAACGACATCATGATCCCCATGGCCAAGACCGCCCGCAAGCTGGGCGTGGAATTCCGCGAGAAGATCACCATCACTGATCTTCTTAAGGAAGGTGACAAGGTCGTGGGCGCCTTCGGCTTCAGCCTGCTGACTGGCGAGACCTACATCTTCAAGGCCAAGGCTGTGGTCATGGCCTGTGGTGACCAGAACTTCCGCATCATGCGCATGTGGAACTCCGGTCGTGGTGACGGCATCGCCGCTGCTTACCGCGCCGGCGCCAAGATGCGTAACGCCGAGTTCGGCAGCTTCATGAACATCATGAGCGCTGAGCACAAGCTGGTGGCCTACGGTGCCGAGGATGCCCTGGTGAATGCTAAGGGCGAGAATTGCTCCGAGCGCGCCGACCTGGACCCCTCCCTGAAGTCCGTGGTTGGTGGCGTTGATCTCGGCGGCTCCCAGTCCGTGCTGATGTATCTGGAAGTCCGGGACGGCAAGGGCCCCATCTTCGAAGACACCACCAAGAACGGCTTCCCCACCAGCTTTGTGGGCCGGAACCTCTGCAACCTGACCGGCCCCCCCGATCCTCCGTTCCGCCGCCCCACCTCCGAGAAGTTCTGGGCGCGCATCATGGAGAAGAAGCACGCGGGTTACCGCAATGAGGGCACCCTCAAGGAAGTCATCCCCGGCGTGGTGGGCGAGTTCTCTCCCCTCTACGTGGATCATGACTACGCCACCAGCGTGACCGGCCTCTTCGCCTCGGGCGACATCTGCGGCTGCGGCGGCGGCTGGGCCGGCGCCGTTCCCACCCCTCCGGGCCGGAACCGTGGGTCAGGCCTCATGCACGCCGTCATGACCGCCATCTTCGCGGCCACCACCGCTGCCAAGTACGCGGCTGCGGCCAGCCTTGGCAATGTGGACGCGGACCAGGTGGCCAAGCTGAAGGAGGAGACCTATGCTCCCCTGAAGCGCATGAAGCAGGGCACCACGACCCACGAGGTCGTTCGCGAGATCGGCGAGATCATGCAGCCCGTGGCCTACTCCGGCTACAAGTCCGAAGAACGTCTCAAGGAGGCCCTGGATCGCGTGCTGGTCCTCAAAGCCAAGCTTCCCAACCTGGTGGCCAAGGATCCCCACGATCTGTCCTCCGCCAACGAATGCCGCAGCATGGTGCTCTGCGCCGAGATGTTCTACCGCACCTCCATCGAGCGCAAGGAAAGCCGCGGCTGGCACATGCGCGAAGACTACAAGACCCGCGATGACAAGAACGGCGCGAACTGGATCGTGGTGCAGGACAAGGGCGGTGAGATGAACCTCACCCTCGATCCCCTGCCCATGGATCGCTACAAGTACAAGCCTGAGTAAGGGTTCCCGGGACTCCAGTCCTGGAACAATCAAACGCCCGCACCCTCCGTGCGGGCGTTTTTTGTAAAGAGCCTCTGGTGCGAATCCGCCACCATCACTTCAGCCCCTTCATCCAGGTCCCTGGGGAACCCTGGTGGAGCTGATGGGGGCGTGATCAGCCCAGCTTTGTCAGGAGTTCCAGTAGGGCTGGGGCCACAGGCTTCTCGCACCAGAGGCCCTCGGCGTGGTCGCAGCCCAGGAGGCTGCCCCAGTGCATGGAGCGGCCGACGATTCCCCGGCGAAAGGAGGGGTGGGCGATGCGGGTGGCGGGCAGGGATGGGTCCTGGGTGAACTGGCTGCCGAAGGCGTCGAAGGCAGCCATGCGCTGTTCCCAGACCGTGGAGACATCCACCACCAGATCCGGTGCGGTGGGCGGGTTGACGCCGCCCACCCAGGCCACGGCGGTGGGGCGGAAGGGGGCTCCCTCGCAGGGGTAGTTGCGGAGCCCCGCATAGTAGGCGGCCTCCCGGCCGATGCGGTGGATGCGGCGGTGGTCGGGGTGGTGGTCCTCGGGATGGGGCAGGATGAGCACCCGGGGGCGGAGGGTGCGGTACTGCTCCATGAGGGCGATGCGGTAGGCTTCGCTTTCGTCGAAGCGGGCGTCCGGGAAGTCCAGGATTATCCGTTCGACCCCCAGTATCTGCGCGGCCTCCATGGCCTCCTGGTGGCGCAGGGTGGCGGTGCCCCGGGTGCCCAGGTCACCGGCGGTGGCATCGAGGATGGCCGCCTTCAGGCCGCGTCTGGCGGCCAGGGCCAGGAGGCCTCCCACGTGCACTTCGGCATCATCAGGATGGGCGCCCAGGACGAGAAGATCGATGTTGGATGCGCTACTCATGGCAAACCTGTCAGTGAGGGGTGGTTTCGACGAAGACGAGGGGCTCTCCGCCCTCCAGTCCCTCCAGGATGCGCTGGAGGAGTTGCGGATCGCGGAGCCAGTGAATGCCCGGGAGCACCCGTTCCTGGGGGCGGTCAAAAGGGAAGAGCTGCTGGCGCAGACGTTCCGGGTCCCCCCCGAAGCGCCGGGCTGCGCAATCCCTGGCCAGGCGGCGATCCAGCTTCTCCAGGCGTTTCCTGGTCCGGTCCAGCTCCTTTGCGAAGCGTTCCGTCAAAGCCAGGCCCCAGGATGGATCCGGTGGGAGTGCTTCTAGGGTTTGGGAGGGGAGGGTGAGGGCCAGGTCTCGGAACAGCTCCCAGCGACCGGTCTTCAGGGTGGCCAGGGCTTCGGCATCCAGATCCAGACCGGGGGGGACCACGAAGACGGTGGGCCTCGGAATGATCCGGGGGGCCTGGAGGTCCACTCGATCCCAGAGGGGCTCCGTCAGGCGCCAGTAGGCCCGCTCTGCTGGCCCCAGCACCACGCCTTCAACCGGGAGCAGGAGCGACTGCATCAGGGGGCGCAGGGCGGCTCCTGGGCTCAGCCACCAGCCCCTGGGACAAAGCTCCCCCCTATCCAGACGGCGACGCATCCCCGTCCGGGGGTTCAGCCTGAACCAGGCCGACTGGCTGCGGGGGTCTAGAGGCAAGGGCGCGCCTTCTGCCAGCAGGCGCTCAGCCTGTTGGGCCAGATCGACTTCCAGATCCATGGCGCGCCAGCGCTCCAGTTCGTCCTGGATGGCCTCCCTGCCCGGGGTCCGGGTGGGAGAAAATGGTTCCAGGCCAAGGTCCCAGAGGGGCTGGCCCAGGGCTAGGGCGTGGCCCCGCAGATCGGGGCTGGTGGGATGGGGCAGGGCTCCCCACAGGGTTTCCGCCTCGGATTGGTGGGTCTCGGTCCAGGGCAACCATCCGGTAGCGGTGCCCTCCGGGGCCTGGAACCTGAAACGATGGGGAAGGAGTCGCTCGCCCTGGAATCCGAAGGTCTGGGCGACTTCCTGGCGGTCGTGGTCTTCGTCTGCCATCCAATAGACGGCCCGAAGCCCCTTCCGGCGGGCTTCCATCAGGGCTGTGAGGGCTTTGACCACGGACAGGGCCGGCGTCCAGCCCGCGCCGATCTGCTGCCCTGTGAGGATGGCCGGTTGTGGCACCATTTGCCCAGGGTATCCGTTGCCGTGGCAGGATGGAAGCTGACCTTGGAGGATTGGCTTGGCGGAAGGATCTGGAGACATGGATCTACATAGGGCCTGGACGGCCATTCGTTCAGGTTGCAGTCACGCCTGGGTGGTCATCCAGGAGACGCTCTCCGCCTTCCTGCGCAATGACGACTGGCGTCAGGCCTCCTCCCTGGCGTTCTACACCTCCCTGGCCATCATTCCGGCCCTTCTGCTCCTGACCTTCGTGCTGGGCCTGGGGATAGGCTCGTCTCAGAAGGCCATGCTGAGAACCACAGAACTGGTGAATGAACTGCTGCCGGACTTCGGGGGGGTGATCCTGCGGGAGGTGGGGGCCATTGCCCGCCACAAGCGGGGCGTAGGCCTCGCAAACGTCCTCCTGCTGGTCTGGAGTCTGACGCCCCTGGTGGCGTCCTTCCGCAGCATTCTCAACCACATCTTCAAGGTGCGTCCCTCCCGCCCCCTCTGGATCTCCAAGGGGGTGGATCTCGCCACCTCCATGGTGGTCATTCTTAGCGCGGCCATCCTGGGGAGCGCGGGCCTGGCGCTCAACTTCCTGAACCGCCTCGGCGTGCCTCTGCAGCCCCCTCTCTGGCTCAAGACCCTTGCTCCCTATCTCTTGACCGTGCTGCTCCTGTTGGCCCTCTACGGTGCCTTCGCTCCCCGGATCAAGCGTCTCCACCTTCTGGCCGGGGCCCTCACCACGGCCTTCCTGTGGTTTTTCCTGAAACCGACCTTCACCCTCTTCCTGCTCCACAATCCGGGCTACGGTCTGGCCTTCGGGTCCTTCAAGTCCCTCTTCATCATCTTCATCTGGATCTACTACTCCATGGCCCTCCTCCTGTTGGGGGCGGAAGTCATGGCGGCTTTGAACCGCAAGGAGACCCTGCTGCTGAAACGCTTTCTCGAAGGGCGGGCCGTTCCCTCCCGTTTCGGACGGCACCGCTTCCTCCTCCAGGTGCCCCAGGATCAGGTCTTCTTCAGGGAGGGCGAACCCGGGCGCGAGATGTTCTACGTCCTCAAGGGCCGGGTCAGCATCCGATGCGGGGAAAGGGAGATCGCTGTGGTCGAGGCCGGAGGTTTCTTCGGGGAGATGGGTTTCCTGCTGGGACTGGATCGCTCTGCCACGGCTCTGGCGCTGGAACCCTGCGAATGCATGCTGGTTCACGAACAGAGCATGGACGTCCTCATGCGGGAGTTTCCGGATATGGTCCGGGACATGCTCACTGAGATGGCGCTGCGCCTGCGGGCGATGGACGAACGGCTCCAAGGAAATCCGTGAAGGTCTGCTGGAGAGCCTGACGGTCCGGCCCATTGGGTTCGGCATCCATGACCTTGGCGATGATGGCCTGGGTTTCCGGGTTCTCCTGGGCCAGCAGGGCCCGGAGTGCTGCGAGACGGATGGGGAGGGTTTCCTTGCTTTCCATGAAGAACTTGCGATGCCTCGCAAGGAGTTCTTCCAGGACTGGGATCACGGTGGGCGATTTGAGTTGTCCAAGCACCTCGATCGTCTTTTCCCGCACCCGCTCCTGGGCTGGGTTTCCCTTCCCCTTTGAGGTCTTGAGGAAGTGGAGCAGGCCGGGAATGGCGTTCTTGCTGTTCAGTTCGGCAAGGGTGAAGAGCACTTCGATCTGGGTCTCAGCATCCTTCTGGAAGAGAAGCGGGAGAATGGCGTTCTCGGCGGATCGCCCTCCCAGGCGCCCGACGGCCCGGATGGCGGCCCGCTGAACGCGATTGTCCTCATGGGAGAGGCAGGCCTGGATCTCCGGAAGCCGATCAGGTCCGGCGACTTCGGACAGGACGATCAGTGCGTTGCGCACGACGAACCAGTCCTTGGCGTGGAGGGATTCCAGGAGCGGGGTCTCCGAAACGGACCCACAGGCCTTCAGGGCCTCCAGGAGGCGACTGCGCCGGGTGCGATCAGGCTCCTGGGCCAGGCGTTCCACGAGGAGGTTCACCCCTGCGGGACCCAGCATCTGGAGGTACGGCAGGACCTGGGTGGCCACATCCTGGCGATCCAGGGTCGGAATCCGATCGAGGATGGAGCCCACCCGTTCGGGACTGCCCAGGCGCAGCAGCAGATCCCTTGCGGCCTCTGACTTCCATGGGGCCGGTGGGTTGAGTTCGGTGGCCACATCCTGAAGTTCGCTGAAAAGGGTTGCCATCCGACGGGCCTCACCCTGCTGGACCCAGTACCACAGGAGATGTTCCACGGCTTTGGAGGTGGAGGTGTGGATGACCGGATCCTTCTCCCGCCCCCAGGCCTGGTTAAGGATCTGTTCCAGGTCCTGGATCACCCCCAGGGGCATGCCTGGGATGTCCACCCAGTCTGAGATGGTGACAAAGGCCTCGGCCACCAGTTTGCGGCGGTTCACGGCCGGGGCCACGATGCCGCTGGCGAAGTGGCGCTGCAGGCGAATGAACTCGGTGATCCGGCCGCCCTCCAGGAGCTCGCGGAGGAAGGCCAGGACCTTTTCGACCGGAATCTCAAAGATCCGCTGGCCTTCAAGGAGCTTGGCGAGCTTGGTTTCCGGGGGCTGGGAGTCCCAGGTCAGGACCTCCATGAGGTCCTTCAGGTCATGCTCGGACATCCCTCCCTGTTGGAGGGCCTGGGCTAGCTGCTCCCCCCACCGTTCCGGGGATGGGCTCACACTGCGAAGCTTGTCTGAGTGGCCCCCCAATTCCTGGATGTCGATGGAGCCGTTGAGGTAGGCCTGGGCCAGACTGGAAGCCCCCAGACTACCCGCCATGCGGCCGAAGGTGTTGCGCAGGGGCCCCGAGCGAAGGCTGGCGGCGCCCAGGAGCACGCCCAGGCGGGGACCGGGGGGGAGGGCCGTGACCGACTGATTGAGGACTC
>JAFNAB010000051.1 GCA_017859955.1 Holophagaceae bacterium | reverse complement strand
GGGCCTGAATGAAGGCGATGATGTCGGATTCGGTGAGCATAAAGGCCTAAGGAGCAAAAGAGTCAACACAGAGGGCACAGAGGTTCAAAAGAGAGGGCACGGAGAAACGCAGAAGAGCCTGAGCTGGGATGCATGGGATAGAGGGGATGAAAAGATGCTGACCGGGGTTTCGACGCTCTGGCCGGGTTCTGGAAGGGCACGGGGGCGGAGGCACGCAAGCGTGCCATAGCCCCCGCGTCCTTCCAGAACGCACGCGGCTGTGCCGCGTGCCCCCGCTACGCGGGGCAGGCCGGAGCGCCTGTGTGGGCCATTGTTGTCCGCAAACTTCTCTGTGCCCTCTCTTTTTGCTTTTCTCTGTGCCCTCTGTGTTGACTCTGTTTTCTTTTCCATCAGTACGTCCACGTCAGCCCGCAGTTGGCGTCCTTGGCCACCTTCTCCGCAAGATCCGGATCGAAGCGCACCCCGATCTCGCGGCCGCCCCGGACCCGGGCCAGGATGCCGTTCTTGCTGCGGTATTCGAAGGTCACCGGGAGCCGGCCTTCGTGGAGGCGCAGGATCGGCAGGAGGCGCTGGGGATATTCCCCCGTGGGGAGCTTGACGATGGCCCCGGTGAAACCCCGGCCCTGGAAGTTCTCCAGGGGTTCCAGGCTGGCGACGAAGAGCTTGATGACGGTCTGCTCTTCCTCCTCGCTTTCCCCTTCGGCATTGCTGTTGTTGGCGATGGTTTCGATCCGCAGCTCGCCTGTGACCCGCAGCAGGGCGTCGGGCATGGCGAATTCCCGGTAGAGCTCGAAGCAGCGGCTGCGTTGCTTGGTGACCGGGTCGAAGCGGTTGGCCATGAGCAGGCCTTCGATGCGGTCCGTGAGGTCCTCCAGCACCAGCAGGGCCCAGGGCTCCCCCTTCTGGTTGGTCTTGAACTGCACGCTGCTGACCATGAGGCCCAGGGTGACCGAATCCCGGTCCTTGGCCCTGCCTGCTGCCACGGCCTCCTTCAGGGAGGCCAGGGAGCCCATGGTGTGGACCTCCAGGGCGTCCTTGTACTCCTCCAGGGGGTGCCCCGACACATAGAGGCCAAGGGACTCCCGCTCATAGTGCAGGCGCTCCTTGCGGCTCCAGGGTTCCACATCCTCCGGCAGGCTCCAGTTGTCGGCCAGGCTTTCCATTTCCGCTTCGTCGAAGAGGGAGGTCATGCCGTGGTCGGCACCGCGCCCGGCGGAGGCGCTCTCGATGGCGCTGGGCAGACCCTCCAGCAGGGCTGCCCGGTTCTGCTCCAGGCTGTCGAAGGCCCCGGCCTTGATGAGGCACTCCCACACCTTGCGGTTGGCCTTGGTGAGGTCCGTGGCCTTGAGGGCGTGGAAGAGGTCCTTGAACTTGCCTTCGGCCTTGCGGGCCTCGAGGATGCTCACCAGGGCCGCGTCGCCCAGGCCCTTGATGGCCGCCAGTCCGAAGCGGATCTGCTTGGGGCCGGTGATGGTGAAGTCCAGTTCCGATTCATTGATGTCCGGGCCCAGCACATCGATGCTGATCTCCCGGCAGTTCTGGATGTACTTCACCACGTCGTCGGTGCGCTGGCTCTTGGTGGAGAGGAGTCCGGCCATGAACTCCGTGCGGTAGTTGGCCTTCAGGTAGGCCGTCTCGTAGGCGACCATGGCGTAGGCCGCAGAGTGGCTCTTGTTGAAGCCGTAGCCCGCGAAGTACTCGATGGTGTCGAATAGCTCGGAGGTCTTCTTCTCATCGAAGCCGTTGCAGACGCCCCGCTCTACGAAGCGGGACTTCTCCTTCTTCATCTTCTCCACGTCCTTCTTGCCCATGGCGCGGCGGAGCATGTCGGCTTCGCCCAGGGAGAAGCCCGCCACCCGCTGGGCGATCTGCATCACCTGCTCCTGGTAGAGGATGACGCCGTAGGAGGGGGCGAGGCAGGTCTCCAGCTCGGGGAAGGGGTAGGTCACGGCCTCCCGGCCGTGGCGGCGGTTGACGTAGGTGTCGCCCATGCCGGCCCCCAGCGGGCCCGGGCGGAAGAGGGCGTTGAGGGCGATGAGGTCGTCGAAGCGGTCCGGTTGGAGCTTGCGGAGCAGGCCCTTCATGCCCCCGGACTCGAACTGGAAGACACCGTCGGTGTCGCCCTGGCTGAAGAGCTCGTAGGTCTTTTTGTCGTCGAAGCCCCGGATGGTGAGCATGTCCAGGGGGGCGCCCTGGGTCTGGGCGATGTAGCCCTGGGTCTTGGCGATCTGGGTCAGGGTCTCCAGGCCCAGGAAGTCCATCTTCAGGAGCCCGGCCCGCTCGGCTTCGGTCATGGTGTACTGCACCATCACCTTGTCGTCCTTGTCCTTGCAGAGGGGGGCGAACTTGGTGAGCTCATCGGGGCTGATGATGATGCCTGCGGCGTGGACACCGGTGTTGCGGGCCAGGCCCTCCAGGCGCGCCGAGACATCCAGGATCTCCTTCACATCCGGCTCGGTGTTGTAGCGCTCCCGCAGCTTCTCCGATTCATCCATGGCCTGGGCCACGCTCATGGGCTGGCCCGGCACCGTGGGCACCAGCTTGGTGATCTCGTTGGACCAGTTGAAGTCCTTCTCGTAGACCCGGGCCACGTCCTTGATGACGGCCTTGGTCTTGAGCTGGTTGATGGTGACGATGTTGCAGACCCTGTCCTTGCCGTATTTCTCGGTCACGTAGTCGATGACCCGCTGGCGGCCGTCCCGGCAGAAGTCGATGTCCACGTCGGGCATGGACACGCGTTCGGGGTTCAGGAAGCGCTCGAAGAGGAGATCGAACTGCATGGGGTCGATGTCCGTGATCTTGAGGGACCAGGCCACGATGCTGCCGGCGGCGGAACCACGGCCCGGGCCCACGGGCACGCCGATCTCCCGGCTCTTGGCGATGAAGTCCCAGACCAGGAGGAAGTAGCCTGGATAGCCCATCTTGAGGATGGTGGCGATCTCGAACTCCAGGCGTTTCCGGTAGTCGGCCTCGGCGTATTTCAGCAGGCCCTTGTCCCAGAGCATGCGGCATTCCACCAGGCGCTTCTCGAACCATTCCCGGCTCACTTCCTCGAAGTAGCTCTCCAGGGTGTGGCCCTCGGGCACCGGGAACTGGGGTGGGATGGGGGGGCGGGTGATGGGGTAGCGTTCGATCTTGTTGGCGATCTCCAGGGTGCGTTCCAGGAGCTCGGGGTGGTCCGGGAAGGTGGCCCGCATCTCCTCGGGGGTCTTGACGTAGAACTGGTCCGAGGAGAAGCGCATCCGGTTCTTGTCGCTCTTCAGGCGCTTGGTGCCGATGCAGAGCAGGGTGTCGTGGGGATCCGCATCTTCCTGGTTCAGGTAGTGGGCATCGTTGGTGGCCACCAGGGGAATACCGGTCTTGGCGCTCAGCTCGAACTGGCTGGGGATGATGAGACGTTCCGCCTCGAAGCCCTGGTCCTGGATCTCCAGGTAGTAGTCGTCCCCGAAGATCTCTTTGTATTCGAGGGCCACCCGCTCGGCGGCCTCGAAGTGGCCCGTCAGGAGCCGGGCCTGGACCTCGCCCCCCAGGCAGGCGGATAGGGCGATGAGGCCCTCGGAATGCTCCCGCAGCAGTTCCTTGTCCACCCGGGGCTTGTAGTAGAAGCCCTCGGTGAAGCCCTGGGAAACCATCTTGGCGAGATTGGCGAAACCCTTCTGATTCTTGGCCAGGAGCACCAGATGGTAGCCGGCGTCGCGGTGGCCCGAGGGGTCCTGGCAGTCCTCCATGCCCTCGGTGTTGGGGGCGGAGGTGGCGTCGAACTTCCGCTCGAAGCGGCTGCGGGGGGCTACGTAGACCTCGCAGCCCAGAATGGGCTTCACCGCCCAGTTGCCTTCGGCGTCCTTGGTCTTTTCGCAGGCATCGTAGAGCTTCATCATGCCGTACATGTTTCCGTGATCTGTCACGGCCACGGCGGGCATGCCGGAGGCCTTGCACTTCTTGACCAGGTCGGAGATGCGGGTGAAACCGTCGAGGAGGGAATACTCGGTGTGGAGGTGGAGATGGACGAAACTCATGTCTCCATTCTCCCCGGGCCCCGGTTCTGAGCGAAGAGAAAGTGCCCCCGGTCCCTTTCGGCGGCTATGCATTGACAAAAGCGGGGTAAAGGGCCCTAGATAGAGAGAGACTTGCTTGATAATTTCGAATTTAATTAATTGTTTATTAAAGGGGCACCCATGAAAGCTCTCCTTCCCATCCTCGCGACCGTCGGGCTCCTGGCCTTCCTCGGCTGCTCCCAGCCCATCGGGAAGCCCAAGCTGCTGACCGGTCCTGTGCGAAGCGGCATGACCGAAGATCAGGTGCTTTCCCGTCTTGGCGAACCTGACAAGGTGGTGGAGAACGGCCGGGTCAAGTACCTGGGCTTCCCGACCCCCGAAATCGACGGCAATGTCTACCGGGCGAACCATGGGGTGCTCTACTGGGTGCGCTTTGTGGACGGCCGTTTCGAGTCCTTCACCAAGGGGACGGACCTGTCCTATGTGCCGGACAGCCCGGCGCCGGTTCCTGCGCCTGTGGTGGCTCCGGTGCCCGCCTCTGCTCCGGCTCCAGTCCAGGCACTGCCCATTGACCTTCGGGTCGAACTGGAGCGGCTCGGCAAGCTCAAGGCCGATGGCCTGATCAACGAGGAGGAATTCCAGGCCCTCCGCAAGCGGGTGATCGAGAAGGCCAAGCAGTAGAACTCAAGCCTCCCGCTACCGGGAACGATGGATATTGCATCCATTTGATTTGGGGGTTCCCCCAGGGGAACCCACAGCGAGGTGAGCGTTGGAACAGCTGGACATCTTTAACGCCCCCAGCCGGACGGTGGCCATGATCCTGGCCGGGGGGCGGGGCACCCGTCTTATGGATCTCACTTCCCGCCTGTCCAAGCCTGGCCTGGACTTCGGCGGGAAGTACTCAATCATCGATTTCACCCTTTCCAACTGCGTCAACTCCGGGATCCGCAAGATCCAGGTGCTGACCCAGTACAACTCCCATCGGCTGCTGGAACACCTCCAGTTCGGCTGGTCCTTCCTCTCGCCCCAGCTTTCTGAGTTCGTCCATGTCCTGCCGGCTCAGCAGAGCCTGGAGCGGGACCTCTGGTACAGCGGCACCGCCGATGCCGTCTTCCAGAACATCTCCAACCTGCAGGACCAGTCACCCGAGCATGTCCTGATCCTGGCAGGGGATCACATCTACAAGATGGACTACCGGCGTTTCCTTGCCGACCACCTGATGAAGGATGCGGATATGAGCATCGCCTGCATCGAGGTCCCCCGGCAGGAGGCCACGGGCTTCGGTGTGGTGGAAGTGGATGAAGAGGATCGCATCGTGGGTTTCGTGGAGAAACCAGAGGATCCTCCCTGCATTCCCGGGCAGCCGGAAATGGCCTTCGCGAGCATGGGGATTTATCTCTTCAAGGCCAAATTCCTTTATGAGCAGTTGGAGAGGGACGCGGGATGTCCGGAATCCAGCCACGATTTCGGGAAGGACATCATTCCCTACCTGGTGCCCAGGGCACGGATCTTCGCCCATCGCTTCAGCCACAGCTGCGTCAACAATCGGGACAAGGCCCCCTACTGGCGGGATGTGGGAACGGTGGATGCCTACTGGGAGGCAAGCATCGACCTCACCACCGTCGATCCGGTCCTGAACCTCTACGACAAGGCATGGCCGATCTTCACTCATCAACTCCAACTTCCGCCGGCCAAGTTCGTGCACAGCGACCCCCATCGCAACGGCCTGGCTCTGGCCAGCGTGATCTCCGCCGGGTGCATCATTTCCGGGGCTACGGTGCAGCAATCCCTCCTTTCCTCAGGTGTGGTGGTGCACTCCCACGCCTATCTCCATGAGGCGGTGGTCCTGCCGGATGCGGACATCAGAGGACACGCCAGGTTGAGGAAGGTCGTCGTGGACCGGGGTTGCCGCATTCCCCCGGGCCTGGTGGTGGGGGAAGACCCCGAAGAAGATGCCCGGCGCTTCTTCCGGACGCCCAATGGGGTGACACTGATCTCCCAGCGGATGCTGGATCGATTGGAGTGTCAGTAGATGCGCGTCCTGCATGCCGCAGCGGAGTTCTTTCCCTTTGTCAAAGCCGGTGGTCTAGGGGATGTGGCCGGGGCGCTGCCCAAGGCGCTTCAGGACATCGGCCTGAGCGTAAGAATCCTGCTCCCGGGATTTCCGGCGTTGCTCAAGGGCATCGAGATTCGGCGGCAGATTCATCAGTGGCCAGACCTGATGGGGGGCGGGCCTGCCCGGATCCTCCACGGCAGGACTCCTGACGGCCTGACGGTCTACCTGCTGGATTCCCCCTTCTTTGACCGTCCTGGGGGGCCCTACGAGGAACTCGGGGACAGTCACCGCAAGTTTGCAGCCTTCTCCTGGGCTGCGGCCCACCTCGCCCGCCACGGCGATGGGTCAGGCTGGCACCCCCAGATTCTCCACTGTCACGATTGGCAGACGGCCCTCGCACCGGTCTACCTGAACCAGGAGCCGGGGATCCGGCCCCAGACCCTCCTGACGATCCACAACCTGGCCTACCAGGGGATCTATCCCGGAGCCTGGCTCCCGGAGCTCTGGCTGGAACCTAAGGTCTTCCACATGCATGGGGTCGAGTACTACGGGCAGATCAACTTCCTCAAGGGAGGGCTCCAGTTCGCTGACCGCATCAGCACCGTGAGCCCGACCTACGCCCGGGAGATCCAGTCCCCGGAGTTCGGGGAGGGGCTCGACGGCGTGCTCCGCTTCCGCCAGGATGCCCTGGCGGGGATCCTCAACGGCGTGGATGAGAAGGTCTGGGATCCCGCCACCAGCCCCCACCTGGAGGTCCACTACGACGCCAAGCTGCCCTCGGGCAAGAAGGTGGATAAGAACATTCTCCAACGCCAAATGGGCCTTCACGAGGATAGTGAGGCTCCACTCTTCTCGGTGATCAGCCGCCTTGCCCCCCAGAAGGGCCTGGATCTGGTGCTCGCCAATGCGGACTATCTGGTTTCCCTGGGAGCCCAATTGGTGGTCCTGGGCTCCGGCGAGCCCCTGCTCGAAGCGGGCTTCCGGGCCTTCGCCGAGCGCTATCCCGGCCGCGTGGCTGTCCACATCGGTTACAACGAGGGCCTGGCCCATCGCATCCTGGCGGGGGCTGACTCCCTCCTCATGCCCAGCCGTCAGGAACCCTGCGGGCTCACCCAGATGTATGCCCTGAAATACGGTTCCCTTCCCGTGGTCCGACGCACCGGAGGCCTGGCGGACACTGTAGTGGACGCCACCGCTGAATCCCTGGCTGACGGCTGCGCAACGGGCTTCTGCTTCGACGAACCCAACTCATGGATTCTGGGAGAGGCCATCGGCCGGGCAGTCCATCTCTTCCGGGACCAGCCCCGGGCCTGGGCCCAGGTCCAGCGTCGCGGCATGAAGCAGGACTTCGGCTGGCATGTGGCCGCCCGGCACTACCGGGATCTATACGCGAGCGTGATCGGCGGAATGTAGGGAAGGCTCCATTCGCATCCCCTTCCTTCCTCCGTGTGCTCCATGTGGTCCGTGGTTGAAAAGAAGAGGAAACCACAGAACACACCGAGCACACGGATACGGACCCGTGGGATGAGCGGATCCGGTCGGGGGAAATGGGATCTGGAAGCCTTGTCTCGGGGCGAACTGCTTTATCGCCAGAGGATTTAAGGCATCCTGGAGGGAATCCCCGGAGGACTTTATGAAATTCCTTCTGATTGCCGGACTTTCGGTCCTGGCCATCCTGGTGATCGCCATCGGGGCGGCCCTGGCCTTCGGGGGCCCTGGCCAGCCGCCCACTCTGGCCTCCATTGGCGCGCCCTTCAAACAGGTGGACTTCTCCAATCTGCCCGAGCTTCATAGCTACCGGGCCCGGGATGGTGTCCTCCTGGGCTTCCGGCAATACGCGCCTCCCGCCGCGGTCCGGGGGAGTGCGGTCCTGGTCCATGGATCTTCGGCAAGCAGCGCGAGCATGCATCCCCTGGCCCAGCGCCTCGCCGCAGCCGGATTTGAGGTCTTCGCCCTGGACATCCGGGGGCACGGCGCTTCCGGCACCAAAGGCCAGATCGCCTACATCGGCCAGCTGGAGGATGATCTGGAGGACTTCGTGAAGTCCCGGACCCTGGCCAAGCCTTCGACCCTCGTGGGGCTGTCGGCGGGCGGCGGCTTCACGCTCCGCTTTGCCGGGAGTACCCGCCAAGACCTCTTCTCCTCTTACCTGCTGCTTTCGCCCTACCTGCGCTATGACGCTCCCACCTTCCGCCAGGGCGGCTCCGAGTGGGCGCGGGTGGGCATTCCCCGCTTCCTGGTCCTGTCCCTCCTCGATGGCCTGGGGCTGAAACTCTTCCAGGACCTTCCCGTGACCCGCTTCGCCCTGTCTCCCGAGGACCAAAGTAGGCTCACTCCCTGGTATTCCTACCGGCTGAACCGTAACTTCGGCCCTCACGATGATTTCCGGGCGGACATCCGCCAGGCCCGGCTGCCCATGGCCCTGGTGGTGGGCGCTGCCGACGAGCTCTTCGTGCCGGAGCAGTTCGGACCGGTCTTCGAAGCCGCCGGCAAGCCCATCCCCGTGCGGGTTGTTCCGGGAGTGGGGCACGTCACCGTGATCCTGGCACCTGAGGCCATCCAGGCGACCCTGGAGTCTCTTCAGGGGCTCCAGGGGCCTCACCGGGCCCCGGAAGCGCCCCGGTAGCCCAGGCGGAAGGCCGCCCAGAGCCTTCAGCGTCTGGGCTCAGGCCTCCTCCGCCAACCAGGCTCTGGCGTCCTCGAGCTCTGCAAAGGCCCGGATGGTCAGGCCCCGGTGCACGGCCACAGTGCTCCAGAACCGGGCCTCGCTGAGGTATCGCGGGCTGGGCACCAGGGCTGCCCTGGCGCAGCCTGGGACATGCTGGGCGAGGGCTCCTGCCAGCAGCCGGGCGGATTCGAAGGTGGCCGAGATGTCCAGGTCATAATCCAGGGCCCGCTCATCGCAGAGGATCCTGGTGGTGCGCAGGCTGGCGGCCTTTGCGAGGATGGCCATGCCGTAGCGGTGGACGTCCTCCAGGCCATCGTCCCGGCCCGAGGCCTCCACGATGAGGAGGTCCCCTTCGGCACGGAATCGGCAGGTGATGGGCAATGGTCTCTCCCGGCAGCCACCCGGTGAAGATCGTGAGCCGGGAGCTGAGTGAATTCTAGTGAGGTGTCCGGGCGGTGGGTGGAATAATTCGACCCACACTGGGTGATCACAACCCAATGGCAAGGTCCATCGCGAGCTGCTGCAGGGAGGCCCGAGCTTCAGAGCTGGGGAACGGCTTCGGTGGAGACCTGCAGGGTTCCCTCCTGATTTCGGAGGACGATCCACTGCCGGAAGTCGGCGTCGTTCCGCTCCGGAAAGTCCTCCCGGAGGTGCCAGCCCCGGGACTCCCGGCGGGCCAGGGAGGCCCTGAAGAAGAGCTCCGCGCAGAGGACCATGGCGTGGACCTCGTTGCAGGCCGAGAGGTGGTGCCAGTCGTCTGCCCGCAGGTCCGGCAGGCGCTGCCGGATGCCCTCCAGGGCCTCCAGGGCCCGCAGGAGACGGGTCTCGGACTTGCAGATGGTATTTCCCACCGGGGCCATCAGGGTCTGGATCTCGCGGACGAGCTCCATGGCAGGGATCCCCGCGGTCCGGTGGAGCGGGGCCAGGACCCTTTGGCGGATCGCCTTTACCAGGGACGGATCGGCAGGCGGAAGCCGATCCCGTTCCTGGGCAATTCCGGCGGCCGCCGGACCGGCCTTGAGAGCGGTCCAGAGGGCGTTCATCATGCCACTGCCCCGGAGGCGCCCCGGGGGGGCCGGGACCGCGCCGGGCCAGCCGGTGCCGGAGGCGCAGATGTCCCCGGCCGCGAACAGGCCCGGTACCGTAGTCTCCATTCGGCGGTTCACCTTCAGGGGGGACAGTTCGCCGATGAAGCCGGGATGGACCTCCTGCATGGGGCCTTTCTGGCGGGAGGCAGCCATGGCCTTTCCGATGGTACGGGTCCAGAAGGCCGTGGTGATGGGCCGCACGGCCACGCCATCGGAATGGAAGGCCCGGGCGGAAAGGGCGGCGATCTGATTCTCGGCCATGTTGGCGCGGATAGGTCCGTTCCCGGCCTGCATCTCCCGCCACCAGGCCACGATCTCCTTTGAGTGCCCGTCCGCCTCCATCACCGGTCGCACCCGCTTCGAGATGTTCTCTCCCCGGGCATTGTAGAGGACGTCCTCCGCGCCCTGGCAGACCTCCTTGGTGTCCGCGAACACCCAGGCGCTGTAGCTCCCGAACTCGGCGTTGACCATGTCGGCCCCCGCCCTCCAGGCGGCGGCGATCCCGTCCCCCCGGGCGCTGGCCCAGCGCCGCATCAGCCGGTAGTTCTGATTGCCGTTGGCCAGCACCACGGCACCGGCCCGGACCAGGTGCTCGGCGCCGTCCAGGAGGCTGAAGCCCCAGGCGCCGCTGACCCTTCCGCCCTCCTTGAGAAGATCCACCAGGGTCACGTGATCCAGGGTCCGGACCCCGAGTTCCCGGGCCCGACGGGCCATGCACTCGGTGATGTCCTGCTCGCAGAGGGCCATCCGCCAGGGCATCCCATCGATCCAGCGGACGTAGGTGTAGCTGCCGTCGGGCTCATGGAAGACCTTCACGCCCCAGGACTCCAGGCGCCCCAGGATCCCATGGCAGGAGGTGATGAAGTCCCGCAGCATGGCCTGGTCCTCCAGGCCGCAGCCGATCTCCTCCACCCGGAAGCGCATGAAGGCTTCCACGTCGTCCCCGGGGGCCAGGAAGGCCAGGTTGCCGCCCCCCTTGTTGGCCTTGCCGCCCCATCCGCAGGTGCCCTTGTCCACCACCAGGACGTCGACCTCCGGGGCCGCCTCCTTGGCGGAGATGGCCGCAGCCAGTCCCGCGATACCGCCACCGATCACCAGCACACCGGTCTGCTCCTGGTTCGTGCTCATGGCTGCTCCTCAATGATCTCGGGCCAGGTGATGCCCGCATAGTCGGGCTGGACCTGCAGGCATTCCACCGGGCAGGCGAGCTCGCACTTGTTGCACTCCACGCAGTCTTCGGGATAGGCCACGATGGGCCGGTCCCGGACGGCATCCCAGCGGAAGACATCCACAAAACAGGCCTTGAAGCAATTGCCGCAGCCGATGCAGCGGGCGTCATCAATCGTGAGGGTGTTCATCGCGCGTCCTCCTGACCGGGCCAGAGCCGCTGCTGGATGTGGCGGAGTCCCACCATGGCCACGGCGTAGTCCTCGGGCGGGAGCCCCACCCCGCCGACGCCGATGGCCCCCATGCAGGTGCGGCGGAAGGGGGGCTGGGCGTGGCCCGGCCCCAGATCTCCCCCTTCCTGTCCCAGATCGAAGATCGCGACCCCGCCCGGGATGGAGGTCCCGCCAGCGCAGAACTCCTCCAGGAGGGCGCCGCCCTTCTTCAGCATGGCGTCGGCCCGGTCGTTGTCCTGGCAGCAGATGGCTGCGGTCCAGGCCTTGCGGATGGCCACATCGCCTGGGATCTGGTGGGACGAGTCCATCTTGGCGAAGGCGATCAGCTTGCCCCGGTCATCGACCACGGCGAGCCCGCCATGCTGCCAGTAGCGGTCCGGGTTCGAGCGGACCTCATCGAGCATGGCCTGGATCGCCCCCATGGCTTCCTCCAGGCCGATGGACACCTTCATGAACATGGGCACCTCCCTTTCCCCCGGGCAGGCTGACGCCGACCCGGGAAGCCGGGGGCATCGCTTGTTATGTGGGGGCTGGGTCGAGCATAGGCGACTGGAGGTGGCACGGGAAATAAAGCTTCCGGGGCTGGTCATAACCATTGGCAATAACCGCACCCCATGGCAGGATGCGGGCAGGATTCGGGGGCCCCATGGATGTGCGGCAGCTCAAGTGCTTCCTGGCCGTGGCCCGGCTTCGGAGCTTCACCCGGGCCGCGGCCTCCCTCTTCATGAGCCAGCCGGGGGTCAGCCAGCAGATCGCCAGCCTGGAGGCCCACCTCGGGGTGCGCCTCTTCCTGCGGGATACCCACAGCGTGCGCCTGACGGCCTCCGGTGAGCTTTTCCTGGAAACCGTGTCCCGGATGGTCCAGGAATACGACGAGGTGGTGGCGAGGATGCGTCAGGCGGAGGAAGGGCAGGGCCCAGCCTTCACTGTCGGCTTCTTCGGGGCTACCGAGACCACCTGGCTGCCGGAGCGCCTCCATCGCCTCCGGACCCTCCACCCCGGGGTGGCGATCCGAATGAAGCGCTTCAGCCTTGCCGGTCTCGCCCAGGCCCTGAAGGAGGGTGAGATCCAGGTCGGCTTCACCCTCTCCGTGGGCTGGAAGGACGACCCGGCATTCCGGAGCCGTGTCCTGCGGAGCAGTCCCTCCGTGGTCGTGCTCCGGCCGGACCACCCCCTGGCGGGCCGGAGCTCCATGACCTATGCCGATCTCCGGGGCCAAAAGATCGTCATTGAGCAGGCCGACCAGGCTCCCCTGGCGGTGGAGACCCTTGAGCGGCACTGTGCGAGGCACGGGTTCGCCCTCCAGATTGCTCAGTGGGCCAGCGACTTCGAGACCATTCTGCTCCTGGTGGAGTCCGGGGTCGGGGTGGCCGTACTCACACGGCATATGGTGGAGTCCTACCCCAACTACAAGCTGCGCTGCATCGACATGGAGGGCGAGGATGCGGTCATCCAGGACCTCATGGTCTGGCCCCGGAAGAGCCCCCACCCCTTCCTTGGGCGCTTCCTGGAGGCGATGGATGGCTGAGGCCGCAGCGGGATGTCACCCATCTCCGAAAAAGGTTTTTCAGCCCCTAATCAATCTGGATCGACAACAGGCGGAACTCCTTGCCCTGAATCAGAAGGGGAGTGGGGTCCCCGCACCGGGGACACTCGCCGAAGATGGCTTCCATGGGGAACTCGGCGCCGCACTGGACGCACTGCCCCCGGCCTGGAACCCGGTGGATCAGGATTTCGGCCCCCGCGCAGACCGAATGCTCGGTGACCGCCTGAAGTGAAAAGAGGAGGGATTCGTACATGACGTTGGCGAGATCCCCCAGTTCGATTTCGATCTGGGTCACTTTGCAGGGGGCCAGAGGCCTGGCGTGTTCTTCGGCCATTTCGAGGATCTGAAGGGCCAACCCGAATTCGTGCATCCGCTTTCTCTCCGGCCAGGCTACCAGGGTCCATGGCTTCGGGATGGAAGACCAGGGAATTCTGGCTCCCTGATCGCTCTCCACCGATGGAAAGCTGTGGGCACAACCCGCTAACCTGTCATCTGACCCATGACCCAGCCCTCCCTTAAAAGCGAACTCCATCGGATCCTCAAACACTACTTTGAGGATCTGGGGGCTGTGATGAGGGAAGTGGGGCAGGGCGATGACTATGCCAGGCTCCTGGAGGAAATCGGGCTAGGTGAGGAGGACTTCCGGGAACTGACGGGACGCCTCAGTTACGAGAGCTATCTCGCCGCCCTGGGGCGGTTGGACAGGGAGGGGCGGATCCCCGGACTGGGGCTCAGGCTGGGGGCCCGGAAACGCCATGGGACCTTCGGCTTGAGCGGTTTCAACATGCTGACCCAGGGGACCCTGGGTCAGGCCAACCGCTTTGCTTCCGATTACTTCGAGTTCTGCTGGGGGCACTTTCTGCGTCTGCAGGTCGCCGTGGAGGGGGAATGGGCCATTGCCCGCTACGAGCCCTCGCCGCCCTCCCTGGCGAGTCACGTCACCCTGATCGAACAGGCCCTGGTGACGGGGATCCGCATGATTTCGGAGGTGCTTCCGGACCTGGACTGGTCGTCCTGTCGGGGGCTGCTGGCCTTTCCGGCCCCTGAACACGCTGGGCTCTATTGTCAGTTCCTTCCCTTTCCCTGCGACTTCGACCAGCCCTTCAATGGCTGGCGCTTTCCTGCCGCCTGGGCGGATCGCTCCCTGCTCCTGGCGGATGAGGATGTGAAGCAGTTCTGCGAGCTCCGCTTCAAGGCCATGCTGGAGGAGGAATTCGGCAGGACCCACCTTCAGCGCCAGATTCGACGGATCCTGATGGATTCGGATCTGGGGAACCCTCCGGAAGCCCGGGCGATTGCCCGACGCCTGGAGCTATCGGAGCAGACCCTGAGGGCGAGTCTCGCCAGGGAAGGGGCTTCCTTCCGGGCCATCCTGAACGAGGTGGTCCTGGAGCGGGCCAAGCAACTCCTCCAGGATCCCAGGCTCTCGGTCAAGGAAATCGCCTTTCAGCTCGGCTATGCCCAGCCTCCCAGCTTCCACCGCGCCTTCACCAAAGCCATGGGGCAGACGCCTGAACAGTTCCGGGGCCGGATCAAAGACTAGGGCTGAACCGATTCTGTGTGCTCCGTGTGTTCCATGGTTTCCACTTCTTTTTAACCACGGAACACACAGAGCACACGGACGCATGAACGGGGCTTCGTATCCAGGCAAAGTGCTTCCACTGGCTGGCTGCGATCGAAAGTGCTAGCCGATTCATCGGAAATGCTAAGGAGATTCTGTGGCGGTCCCCCGCGGCCTCCGAAACAATAAAGTCCAATTCACGCGCTAAGGCTTGTGTCTGACGCACAGCCCCCTTTCGCTTTCAGCGGTGTCGTAAGCATTGGCTGGGCCTGGTTTTATCAGGTTCCAGAGGTCTTATGCCCTTTATGGAGGATCACGATGGAAA
The DNA here is from genome assembly GCA_017859955.1 of Holophagaceae bacterium. Taxonomy (GTDB): domain Bacteria; phylum Acidobacteriota; class Holophagae; order Holophagales; family Holophagaceae; genus Holophaga. The sequence goes on along the minus strand of JAFNAB010000051.1, from coordinate 4,829 downwards.
ACAAACAGGCTCTCTTCCAGGAACGCTACGCGCGGATCAGCGCCGCGGCGAACCTCGAAACCCCCGATCGTGTGCCGCTCGTGCTCATGGCGGACGCCTTCTGTGCCAACCACCTGGGGGTTCCCCTCTCCAAATTCTGCACGGACGCCGAGACCGCCAACCGGACCGTGCTTCAGTCCCTCACTTCCCTGGGGGATTTTGACGGCTTCCTGATGCCCGTTTGCAATGAGGCCCTCTTCAGCTTCCTGTGGATGTCCAACGTGAAGATCCCCGGCCGGGACCTCCCCGAGGGCAGTCTCTGGCAGGTGGACGAAGAGCCCCTTATGACCGTCGAGGACTATGACACCATCATCCAGGAGGGCTTCGACGAGTTCCGGGTGGACTTCGTGGGTTCCCGGCTCCGGGACAAAGCGCTCCTGCCCAAGGTCGGCGCAGCCTTCGGCTTCCTGCCCCAGGCCACCCAGAACTTCGCCCAGGCCGGCATCCCTGTCCTCACGCCCACGGGCTCGGGCATTCCCATGGATCCCTTCTGCGGCGCCCGGGGCCTCACCAACTTCATGGTGGATCTCCGCAGGATCCCGGACAAGGTCCAGGAGGCCATGGATGTGGCCATGCTTGAAACCATCGCCTCCACCCGCGAGATCATCAGGATGTTCAAGCCCATGATGCTCTGGGTCGACGGCATGCGCGGTTCCAGCGGCATGGTCTCCCCCAAGATCTGGCAGCGCTTCGTCTGGCCCTACTACCGCCAGCTCATCGAGGCCATCCACGAGGAGGGGGCCAAGGCCTACCTGCATTTCGATGGCGAATGGGATCGGGACCTGGAGTTCTTCAAGGAACTGCCCAAGGGCAGCGCTGTCCTGGCTCTGGACCACGCCACCGACCTCTACAAGGCCCGGGAGGTCCTGGACGGACACCTCTGCGTCATGGGCGACGTTCCCCCCACCATGCTCACCCTCGGTACCCCAGATGAGGTCTATGCCTACAGCACCAAGCTCATCCGGGACCTGGGCCCCTCGGGCTTCATCCTTTCCCAGGGATGCGACATCCCCGCCAACGCCAAGGTCGAGAACGTGGTGGCCATGATGGCCGCCGCCTCCGGTAAGTAAAACGCTGTCCCAGCGTCGCGCAGCGACATAAGGGGCAGTATGGGGATGCCTCGAATTAAACCGAATATTCACGACTGCCCCTAAAGGAGCACCACCATGTCTGAATTCATCCAGATCCTCGAACACAAGGACAAAAAGGTCATCTTCTTCAACTGCGCTGGGATGGACCCCGATGTGGCCGCCGGGCTCTTCCCCGAAGTGACCCGCACCGCCATCGAGCACCGGATCAACCTGGTCTGCAGCGATGTGAGCAACAGTTCCGCCAACGATGCCCTCAAGGCCGCCGCCGCCGAGAGTGTCAAGGCCGTCACCCAGTCCCTGGGCTCCATCCATACCGCCCTCGTGGGTCTCAAGGGCATCCAGCGGATCATCGCCCAGGCGGTGGTGAAGGATCAGTATTTCGCCAAGACCCGGGAAGAGGCCCTGGAATATCTGGTGGGGAAGGGGTGAAAGCGTCTGCCTGAGCAAGGGTGGCGCGATGGGCTGCACCGCATCCAATGAGGCATGTAATGGAAGGCGCCTGGCAAGCAGACGCCTTCCATACATCCCGGGCTACGACTCCCTGCACGAACCCAGATGGGCTGCTTTCTCCTCACTCCCTCGGCGATCAGGCTTGAGGAACTGGCAGATCACCAGGCCGATCAGGGCTACAGCCGTCACAATATAGATGGACGCGTGATAGCTGCCGGTGAGCTTGAGAGCCGTCGCCCCTACGAAAATGGCAGGCACACCGGCATAGAGGCCGATGCCGAAGGCAAGGCCCGTGAGTCTTCCAACGATCGAGTGGTGATAGTTGATCGAGATGAAAGCCATGACAACGGGGATGGCCCATGCCCCGAAAAAGCCTGCAATCGAGAGCACCACGCCCAGCCTCGGGGCCGTCGCGTTGACCGTGCGAAGGAGGATCGAGCAGATCAAGACTGCGGACAGCAGGAAGCCAACGCTAAGGGTGACTTTCACATTCCCCCGGAAGGCCTTTTCGAAGATGAACCCGACCAGGAGTGCTCCAAGCATGAACAATATCTGATAGATCCCCATCACCTTCCCAGCCAGCACCGGCCCGTATCCCAGCCCCATCGGGGGTGCTATGGCGATGTAGCCAGGGACGAGGTCATTCACACCGGTGAAGAACCAGCACGTGACGAAGACGCAGGCGATCAGCGCCCATGTGCTGCCCGAGCGCAGGGCCTCGGCGAAGATCCCCTGAGAAGCGGAATCCGGCTTGTCTGCTTCGTCCTGCTGGAAGGCCGGTGGCTTGGGGCCGAACAGTAGGACGCAGGAGAAGATCAAGGCCACGATGGGAGCCACGACCATCCACTGCATGGTCGCCAGCCAATTCGAGGTATGGACGTAGGTTGCGGGGGCAATGAGGAATCCGAGCAGGACACCTGCCGACGTCGACATTCCCTGGAGCCCCGCCACTGCCCCTCGCTGGCGGACGGGAAACCAGGTGGCTGCTAGGACACCCAGGACTGCGTTGATCGGGCCCATACCCAAGGCCTGGACGATACGCAAGGCCAGCAGCCATCCAAGGTGCGTTCCGGCCAGGGGAAACAGCAGACTCGGTACGATATGGATGATGCACCCTGCGACCATCAGCTTTGCGGGGCCGAAGCGATCGACGAAGAACCCCGCCACCAGGCAAGAGGTGGCCCCGACAATCTGCCAGGTTCCCATCATGAGGGTCGTGGCGTGGCCCGGGTGGATGGCGAGTGCGGTCGAAATCTCGCCGATGAGGGGCGCTGGAGCAATCATGAGCACGGTGGAGGCTGCCGTGGCGATAATCAGAGCCAGCAGGACGAACCACCTGAAGTTGGGATAATCGGGTTCTTGTATCATCAGTCGTTACCCTCAAGGTGATATATGGGTTAATTGGTGAAATGATCAGCCTAAGGTGAATGGGGCCAGCACGTGGGAGTCATGGCTGCCGCCCATGTGGATGATGTGAGTGCCCTGGTTACGGGTCAGGATCTTGTCGGCACCAGGCATGCCGGGGAAAGCGAAGGTTTCGAAGGGCCCTCCGCCGACGCCAACACACAGGATTTCACCGGGGTGAAGCTTCATGGCCACGGGCCAGACTGAAATCTCGACCGGCACGATCTGGCCGGGGGAGAGCAGCTCTTCGCGGACATGCGCGTGGATCGGCTGGAGATCGGTGGACAGCTGTGGGTCGAGGGCCCGGTGGGAGACGCGGTGGCGCCCCTGGGGTCCCGCGAACGTGAGCATCACGGGTGCCTTGCCGGTCTCCGCCATCATCTTCCGCAGCCCCTCGCCGGCCTCGCCAGGTAAGGCGATGTGGTAGAGCTTCTTGCCTGCTGCGTCGGTCTTGTAAACCTGGGCAAACAGATCCATGTCATCGGCCCCCTTGGCTTCCACCCAGAGCTTGAGCTTGATGGGGCCCGCAATCTCCGTTTCCTTGGTGATGGGCATTTTGAAGATGACGCTCTCACCTTCTGCCGCATATTGGATTGCGGCTGGTACGCCGGGTGAATCCAGCAGTGCGCCGCCCGTTCCCAGGAAGAGTGCCTTGGGCTTCATGCCGATGGGGGGCCATGCCTCACTGGGCCGGTTGACCTCGTCCACCCCGCCAGGGTCGAGTACGGTCATGCGCACCCGGGGTGTCTTCTCCCAGCCGTTGTCCTCACCCTTGAGATAGCGGTCAAAGAAGCGGGTCAGATCCTTCACGTTTTCCGGCATGTAGCCGTCGGGCCACTCCTGCATGTTGTGGATGCGCAGCCACTTGTCTTTGGACTTGAGGGCGTTGAAGGCGTTCAAGGTCCCCTTGGCGTGGAGGGGATTGGAGTAGCTGGCCACCACATAGGCCGGGATCTCGATCTTATCGACCTTTGCGCGCTTGTCCTCCCAGTAGGCGTTATAGAGGGGGTAATTCTCGATCATCAGCGCAGGGTCTTCATACCGATTGAGCCCGTTCTTGTGGGCCATAATCTGGTCTCGGAGGAAACCGCTGTTGATCATGCCGCCCTGACAGATGTCATCCCGGTACATATCGAAAATGCCTTCCCAGGGGGCAATGGCCGCGAGGTGAGGAGGCTGCAACGCCGCTCCGAACCACTGCAGGATGGCGAGCTGAGAGTTCCCAGCCATGCCGACACGCTCGTTGGACCAAGGCTGGGCCGCAATCCATTCAATGGCGTCGTAGAGGTCCTCTGATCCCGCTTGACCCCACCAGCGGAGGTCTCCCTCGGAGAACATGGCTCCGCGGGTATCCGCGACGACGACGGCATAGCCTTGGGACACCCACCAGGCAGGATCGGCGGCTTCGAACGCCTGCAGGCCGGAGACCCAGTCACGCGGCACGCCGACCCGATCGGGGGTCACGTTGACCCTGAACCATCCGCCCTGCTTGCCATAGGGCGTCCAGACCAGGACCGTGGGCAACTTCCCATCCTCGACGGGGCGGTAGATGTCCGCATAGATTTTGACGCCGTCCCGAAGGGGAATGGTAACATCCTGATCCCAGCGGATCGGCACAGGCAGGGGCAGGCGTCCCGGCTCGTGGACATAGCCTTTCTCCAGGATCACCGTCCCCGGATTGAAGGGGACGATATGACTTTCCGGTGCATCCATGGGTCTCATGGGGCTGTACAGGAACTCGATCTTCTGACCGTTTTCGTCGAAGAAATCCATAGGTGTTGCTCCTAGTGTGAAGGGGCCCGCGGACGGTGCGCGGGACCGGGTGGGGGTGTGTTCGGGCAGCCC
>JAFNAB010000050.1 GCA_017859955.1 Holophagaceae bacterium | reverse complement strand
GAAGGCGAAGATGAAGGGCTTGGCCCCCTTGCCACCCTTGGCGGCCCGGGCGTCATCGCCTTCCAGTTCCTTGCTGCCGTCGGCATCGTCGGGCATGTTGCCCTGCCACTTCAGCACATCCACAGGGAACACTTCCTTGAAGGCCTTGTACTTCAGGGCGTCCTGGAAGGGGTTGCACTGCCAGTAGTGCTCCGTGAGCTGCATCTTGATGGTGCCGAAGCGCTCGCCCTCGGGGGGCACGGGCAGGGCGTTGTAGAAGGCGTACTTGGTCACGTAGGGACCGAACTGGGAGATGCTGTCGGGAATGTGGATGCGGTAGAGCCAGTTCTGGAGGTGGTGGCGATACTTTTCCTTGGACAGGCCCACGTAGATGAGACTACGCATGGGGCAGAATTCGACGGTCATCGTGATGCCTCCTTGGTGAGGGATTGGAAAGAATGGTTGAAGATCAGGACTGCTGGATAAGCTCGACAAGATTACCGGTGTTGTCGCGGATAAAAGCGACTTTGTCCCCCTCCATGGGGAAGACGTCCAGGGCGATATCCACGCCCTTGGATTTCAGTTCAGCCATGGCGGCCTCGATATCGCTGACCGCATAGGCCACATGCTTGAAGCCCTGGGTCTGGATGTCCAGGTTTGGAACGCGGCGCTCACTCGGCAGTGCCTTGCTCTCGGCGTGCTCGAAGAGCTCCAGGCTCCAGCCGTCCCGTTCGAGAAAGGCCACCTTGGCATTCAGGGGTGGAATGAACTTGCAGGACCGGAGCCGGAAACCCAGCATCCGCCCGTACCAGGCGATGGAAGCGTCCATGTCCGCGACACTGATCCCGCCGTGAAGAGGCCTGATGTCAAAGGCAACGGGGCGATCCTTCTCGCAAGAACAAGAGGCCTCCATCCATTCACTCCTTATTCCAGGATTCCTGCTCAATGTTTAGGTGTCACGACATGTTTGTATCAACAGGATAGCCAGAACCACCGAAGGCCGCAATCCTATTCCTGCAGCATGGCGTCGTAGATTACCCGGAGTTCCTGGGTTGTCTTCTTGATCTGCGCCAGGTACTCGGGATCCAGATGGCCATAAGCTTCATGGTTAAGCTGCAGGACGACGGGCACGAGACGCTCCCACAGCTCACGCCCCTCCTGGGTCAGGTGGACGATGTAGGATCGGCGATCGGAGGGATTGGATTCCCGTCGGACGAAACCCTTTTTCTCCAGCTTCCAGATGACCCGGAGGGTGGAGGGAAGGTCCCGCTCCAACTCCACCATGAGGTCCGTTGGCGTCACACCGTCCTTATCCTTCAAGCCAGCAAGGACGCCCCACTGGACGGGCGTGATGTCATAGGGCGCAAGGCGTCGGGCCATGGCATTGGTCGCCGCGGTTGCCGCTCTCGCCAGGTTGAATGCGAAGGAATCGAAAAGAAGGTATTTAGGCACGATTAAATGATGCCACAACCCTGGCCCAGGACCTCCAGAATGCGCTTCGCCTGGGCCTGAACTTCTTCCACCCCGAGCGGGAAAGGGGTCTCCGAACTGGGCCGCTGGCTGTCCATGTTCTGGATCTTGCTGAAACCGACAAGATTGAGGCAGAAAAGTTCGTCCGCCAGCTCCAGGTTCTGGAATTCACGGGCCAGCCCTGCCGCATTGTGGCTGTATGGCTGGTGCCCACGGGCCATCAGCTGGCCGTAAAGCAGCGACTCCAGGCCCAGGATGACCCGCTGATAGAGCAGCTCTGCACTGAAGCGCAGGGGGCCATCGGGGAAGGCCACGCCGGTGATGAACTTGGAACCTTCACGGATGTAGTCTTCTGGCGTTTTTTCGGATTTCAACATCATGGAACGGTATCTCCCCATCCCTTATGATGCCTATCCCATGGTCTTGAGCGCCTCGATAATGCCTGCGATGTGATGTTCGGCAATGGCTGCGTCCAGCTGGCAGGTACCGACCTTGTGATGGCCGCCGCCTCCATGGATCAGGAGAAGCGAGCCGATGTCGCTCTGGCAGCTGCGATTGAGAATGCTGTGACCCACGGTAAGGACGACGTTCTGACGACCGCGCCCCCAAAGGATGCGGGCGGATACGTTGGCTTCGGGGAAGAGGGCGTATTCCACGAAACGGTTGCCGCAGGGAATCTCCTCCACCGCCCGGAGGTCGGTCACCAGGACATTCCCGTCCATGTGGCTATGGGCCTTCATCATGACCTCGTAGGCCTCTTCCTGCTGGAAGTACCGCTCCACCCGCTCCTGCACATCAGGCACCTGGAGGATCTCCTCCATGCTCTTGGTGCGGCAGTAGCCGATCATGTCCTTCATCAAGGCGTGGTTGCCGATGCGGAAGTCCTTGAAGCGCCCCAGACCCGTTCGGGGGTCCATGACAAACGAGAGGAGCACCCAACCCGAAGGCTGAAGGATCTCTTCCCGGGTGAGGTTGCCGGAGTCACTGCGATCCACGGCTTCCATCAACCCACTCTCATCGAACTTGCGAAATCGCTCGGCTCCACCGTAGTAGTCGTAAATAATCCGGGCGCAACTCGGAGCCTCCCGGGAGGCCCCCACGAACTCGACCTTCTCGTCTTCCATGCCCAGGCGCTGGTCTTCGCTGTAATGGTGGTCAAACCAGAGACCGCACCCCTTGGCGTACGGCACATTGGTCAGCACATCGTCAGGTCCGACCTCGATCTTCCCATCCTGGACATCCTTGGGGTGGACGAAAAGAAAATCGTCAATCAATCCCATCTCCTCCAGAAGCGCGGCACAGGCCAAGCCGTCGAAGTCGGATCGGGTGATCAGGCGCATAGGTTCTCCCGGATGGATGATGTCCTCATTTTACGCATCGCAATTCCTGATTCCACCAGGATTTCGGCCTCCCCTTGCCTCATAATGTGCGGCATCGTCCAAGAGACGAGGAGCCGAACATGAGCCTGATCAACCTCTTCCATGACCACCTGAGCGAGCGCATGCGCTGGATCGCCACCGCCCTTGAGGCGACCGGCTTCAACACCCTGATCATCTCGAGCGGGGAGCCCTTTACTTACTTCGCTGATGACCAGGAAGCCCCTTTCAACACCAACCCCCACTTCCGCCACTACTGCCCCCTGGAGGGGCCCCACCACGTTCTTAAACTCCAGGCTGGGAGGAAGCCGCTGCTCATCCGCTATGCCCCCGAGGATTTCTGGTACGAGCAGCTACCACTGGGGAACCCATTCTGGCTGGAGATGTTCGACCTGGTGGAAGCTCCCACCCTGGATGCCGTATGGGAGGTCGTGGGCAAACCCAACCGGGGGGCCTACGTGGGCAACGAGCTGGTCAGGGCCGCCGGAGCCGAGCTGGTGCTCAATCCCGCGAGCCTGGGTTCGTACCTAGACTGGGGGCGAGCCCTCAAAACGCCCTACGAGGTGGCCTGCACCGAAGAAGCCACCGTCCTGGGCGCCAAAGGCCACGAGGCGGGCCGCAAAGCCTTCCTGGCCGGGGCTTCGGAGCTTGAGATCCATTACGCCTTTGTCCAGGCCGTAGGCTGCCTGGATCATGAACTGGCCTTCGCCAGCATCGTCGCCCTGGACGAAAAGAGCGCCACCCTCCACTACGAGAAGAAGCGGAACTTCCGGGAGGGCCGGGTGCTCCTGCTGGACTGCGGGGCCCGACACCTGGGCTATCCCTCCGATATCACACGCACCCACCTCAAGGACTCCTGTGACGCCCGATTCCGTGCCCTGCGGGATGGCATGGAGAAGTTGGAGCTGGAGCTCTGCGACGAAGTGGTCGCCGGAAGGCCCTGGGGGCAGGTCCACCACCTGGCCCACCTCAAGATCGGCGCCCTGCTGCGCGAGGCCGGAATTCTCAAGGCCGAGCCCGAAGAGGCCGTCGCCAAGGGCTTCACCCGCCCCTTCTTCCCTCATGGCCTGGGTCATTTCCTGGGGATCCAGGTCCACGACGTGGCGGGAAAGCTGGCCTCTCCCGACGGCACCATCCAGCCTCCGCCCGCCGAACACCCCTACCTGCGCACGACCCAGACCCTGGCCCCCGGCCACCTGATCACCGTGGAGCCCGGCCTCTACTTCATCCCCATGCTGCTTCGCCCCTTCCGCGAAGGCGAACACGCCAGCCGCTTCGACTGGAAGCAGATCGACGAACTCACCCCTCTGGGGGGCATCCGCATCGAGGACAACGTGCTGGTGACCGAGGCTGGGCCACGGAATCTCACCCGGAAGCACCTGCCCGCCTAAACTCGGCTCCCATCAGAAGCAATCCACCCTGGAAATATCGACGTAGGTCTTCAGGGGGTCCACCAGCACGTCGTCCAGTCGGTCCTTGTCCAGGTGGTAGGTGCGGTCATCCGCCGCCTGGAGAGGCTCCCCCAGTGGGTCGAATACGTGGTTGGCGGCCCCGGAGAAGACTTCACCAGGAATCTCGGAGGCAGCCACACAGCAGCCCAGAGTGAAGATCCCGTTCTCCATGGCCCTGGCCCGCAGCAGGGTCTCCCAGACGTGATCCCTACGCCACGGCCACCACGCGACCGCCACCAGGGCGTCACACTGGCTCTGGAGCCTCAGGGCCCGGGCCTGCTCGGGGAATCGGATATCACTACAGGTAATGAGGCCCAGGGTCCAGTCCTGGACCTTCACCGCCGCATACCGATCCCCCGGATCCCAGATCTCAAGCTCCCCATGGGGCGCGAACAGGTGGACCTTGTCGTAGTGCCCCAACTCCTGCCCGCCCCGCCAGACCGTCATCCGGTTGCGCCGATCCTCGGTAATGGACCCAAAAATGAAGGTGGACCGGGGATGGTCGGAACTGATCCGCCGGAAGATGAGTCGAGCCTCCTCGGGGCGAAGCTCCCGGGTATAGCCATGCAGAAAGGCCTCAGGGAAGACCACCAGGTCGGCGCCGTTCCTGGCGGCCTGGTCCGCCTCAAGCTCGAAACGGATGAGGTTGGAGGGAAGATCCAGGCAGATGAAGCGGGACAGATGGACACGCACGGGACACCTCGGAAGCGCTCTACGCCAAGCATAGCCTTTCGGCCGGAGGAGGGAAGGCGTGGGACTTTTGGTTGTATAATCGTTCGTTTCAACGAAATCCGCCCCACATCGGAAGGCCCATGAACGAAGCAAGCCAGACAATCCCCACCCTTTCGATCATCATTCCGGCCAAGAACGAGGTGGACAACATCCGCCCGCTGGTGGACGAAATCCGGGCAGCTGTCGACGGGGTCTTCGACTATGAGCTGGTCTATGTGGACGATGGCAGCACCGACGCGACCTGGCAGACCCTCCTGGACCTCCGGCAGGAGGGTTTTGACCGACTGAAGCTCCTGCGCCACCAAAAAAGCTCGGGACAGAGCTTGGCCGTGCTGACGGGAGCCAGGGCCGCCCGGGGCACCTGGATGGTGGTCCTGGATGCCGATGGGCAGAATGATCCTGCCGATATCCCCTCCATGCTTCGCGCCCTGATTGCTGCCCACGAGCAGGACCCCCTCACCGTGGGCATCATCGGCCATCGCGTGAACCGCCGGGACGATTGGGTAAAGCGCATGTCCTCCAAAATCGCCAATGGTTTCCGGGACTGCCTGCTCCATGACGGCGTGCCCGACGTGGGCTGCGGCCTCAAAGCCCTGAGGCTGGACTGGTATCTGCGCCTTCCGGGCTTCAATCACATGCACCGGTACATCCCCGCCCTGGTCCAGGCCCAGGGAGGGCGCATGATCGTCCACCCCGTCAACCATCGCCCCAGGGTGGCCGGGGTCTCCAACTACGGAGTCTGGAATCGCCTCTGGGTGGGTCTGGTGGATGTCCTGGGCGTCTGGTGGCTCAAGCGGCGCTCCAAGGCCGTGGTAATCCAGGAAACCCTGCCATGAGCCCGATGGACACCCCGATCCCCTGGCTCCTGTGGACCGGCCTTGTCGTCACATCCTGGAAACTCATCGGCTACGTTGGTGCCGCCCTCTTCGGTGGCCGCTGGCTGGTGCAGTTCATCGCCTCCAAACGGGCCGGCAAGCCGGTCATGCCGCGCGTCTTCTGGTACATGAGTGTGGTAGGCAGCCTGATGACCCTCAGCTATTTCCTCTTCTCCGCCAAGAAGGATTCGGTGGGGGTCCTGCAGAACCTGTTCCCGGCCTTCACGGCCCTTTACAGCCTCTATCTGGATATCAAGCACCGGGGCTGGCACCGCGATAAGGCGACCCATTGATGCTGAACGATTCCTTTCCCCTGAACGGGCCCGACCAGGACCGCCGTGCGCTGTTCCTCCTGCTCCTTTTCGGCCTGATCATCTTCGGGGCGGGGATCGGCCTCAGGGATCCCTGGCCCGCCGATGAGCCCCGCTTCGCCTTGGTGGCCCGCCAGATGGTGGATTCCGGCCACTGGCTCTTTCCCATGCGCGGCGGGGAGTTCTACCCGGACAAGCCCCCGATGTTCATGTGGGCCATCGCCTGTTTCTACAAGCTCACGGGCTCCCTGCGGGTGGCCTTCCTGCTGCCTTCCCTCCTGGCCTCCCTGGGCACTCTGGCCCTGGTGCACGACCTGGGCCGACGCCTTTGGGACCGCGCCACAGCCTGGCGGGCCGGGCTGCTGCTGATCCTGGTGGTCCAGTTCACACTCCAGGCCCGCCAAGCTCAGATCGATGCATTGGTGACCTTCTTCATCACCCTGGGCGTGTACGCCCTGATGCGTTTCCTGCACGAGGGAGCCTGGAAGTGGTATGCCCTGGGCTGGTTCGCTGCGGGACTGGGGGTCATCACCAAGGGGGTGGGCGTTCTGGCCCTCTTCGTCCTGATTCCCGCCCTGTGGACCCATCGCACCGAGATGAAGGCCGCTGGATGGAAGGCCTGGCTCAAAGGCCTCACGGGTCCCCTCTGGCTTCTGGTGGCGGTGTCCCTCTGGGCCCTTCCCATGCTCCTGGCGGTGAAGGCCAGCGGCAATCCGGATCTCCTGGCCTACCGCAACAACATCCTCTTCCGCCAGACCGTTACGCGCTATGCGGCGGCTTGGCACCATTTCGCCCCCTGGTACTACTACATCCTTTCCGTGGTCCCGGCCTTCTGGCTTCCGGTCTCTCTCCTGCTTCCCTGGCTCATCCGTCCCTGGTACCGGGCCATCCGCCAGGCTGACCGGCGGATCATCCACCTGCTCGGCTACCTCATCCTGGTGCTGATCTTCTTCTCGTGCTCCCGCGGCAAGCGTGATGTCTACATCACACCTGCGGTACCAGCCCTCGTGCTGGCCACCGCCCCCTACCTGGCCGAACTGCTGACCAAAAGGTGGCCACGCCGGCTCTGGTGGGGCCTCGCAGGGCTTCTCACCCTCATTTCGGTAGCCCTCCCCATTATCCTGACCGCCTCTCCCAAGTTGACAGAAAAGCTCTTGGAGGCCGGGACGAAGCCCCCCATCGTGGCTACCTCCATCCTGGCCCTGGCTTGCGTCATGGCCATGGTCCTGTTCCGCCGGTCTTTGCCCCTCGCCCTTGGGACCGTCCTGGCCGGCTTCTGGCTTGTCCTCGGTCTCGGTATCCAACCCGCCATCAACCCCGCCCGCACCCCCCAAAGCCTGGTGGAGCAGATGGAGCGGCTGACACCGGCCGGCGCACAGGTCATGCTGGTATCCTACAAAGAGCAGTTCATCCTCTTTGCCAAAAAGCCCCTCTACCACCTGCCCTACCAGATGCCCCACAACCAGCAAGCCCTCAGGGCGGCCCACTGGCAGGGAAAGGCCGCGGATCGCTGGGTCATGGGGCCGGATCGGGACCTCGCCCCGAATTTCAATCTAGGCCAAGCCAAATCCCTCGGCCGTCGCCACGGAGAGAACTGGATCCTCCTCCCCCCGGGCGCCGCTCGCCCGACAGGGCCTGCCCCGGACGCCCCCATTCACTCTTTCACTCCAATAGCACAGAATTAGCCAATGAAAATACTGCTCACCGGCGCCGCCGGATTCATTGCCTACCATGTGGCCGATAGGCTGCTGGACCAGGGTCACGAAGTCCTGGGGCTGGACAATTTCTCGCCCTATTACGACTTGACTCTGAAGGAGGCCCGTCTGGCCCGCCTGGAAGCCCGCCCAGGCTTTCGCTTCCAGAGGATGGACCTCTCCGAGCGCAGCGCTACGGCAGCCCTCTTTGAGCACGAGCGATTCGACCGCGTGATCCACCTCGCGGCCCAGCCAGGTGTGCGCTATTCCCTGGAACACCCCTTCGAATACGTCGACGCCAATCTGACCGCCCACCTCGCGATCCTGGAGGGGTGCCGGAATACGGGGGTCGGGCACCTGATCTACGCCAGCTCCAGCTCGGTTTACGGAATGAACCGGGCGACGCCCTTCAGCACGAGCCAGCGAACCGACCACCCGATCAGCCTCTACGCCGCCACCAAGAAGGCCAACGAGATGATGGCCCACAGCTATGCCCACCTCTTCCGGATTCCTGCCACGGGGCTTCGATTCTTTACGGTCTATGGCCCCTGGGGACGGCCGGACATGGCCACATTCTCCTTCACCCGGGCCATCCTGGAGGGCCGTCCCATCGATGTCTACGGCGAAGGTGCCATGAAGCGGGACTTCACCTATGTCGGCGATATCGCAGATTCGGTGGTGGCGCTCCTGGACCGCAAACCGGAGTCCGATCCCAACTGGACGGTAGAAACCGGCGATCCCGCCGCCAGCTCCGCCCCCCACAGGATCTATAACATCGGCAACAGCGAACCCGTGCTGCTCATGGATTTCATCCACACCCTGGAACGGCTCCTGGGACGGAAAGCGGAACTGGTCATGAAACCCATCCAGCCAGGAGATGTCCTCGAAACCAGTTCGGACACCTCCCCCCTTGCTGAGATACTGGGACACAGGCCGTACACACCCCTTGAGGTCGGCCTGGAGCGTTTTGTTTCCTGGTACCGCGACTTCTACGCCGTCTGAAAGCAGCCATGAACCCACACATGAAAGCCCTGCCGCTCATCGTCGCCGGCGTTCTGTTGAATGCCTTCGCCCAGATCGCCATGAAGAAGGCCGTCCAGGCCGAGGGGATGCAGTGGAGCATCCTTCCGCTCATCCGCCTTTTCCTGAACCCCTGGATGCTGCTTTGCCTGGCCTGCTATGCCCTCAGCGTAGTGGTGTGGGCAGCTGCCCTCAAATTCGTTTCCGTCAATTTCGCCTACCCGTTCCTGGCCCTTGGCTTCCTGGCCAATGCCTTCATGGCCCGGGTGGTGCTGGGGGAATCCATCCCCACCATGCGCTGGGTGGCCCTTGCCATCATCATGGCCGGCGTGGGGCTTCAGGCCTATAGTGGTAAGACTGAGAGCTCCCCCAAACCTCCGGCGGGAGTTTCCAAGTAACCTGAAGCCCCCACTATGCTCGCAGCCACCCAGTTCAAGCCCATGCCCTTCGAATGGCCATTACCGGGCCAGGAACCGAGGGATTTCCGGATCCTGGTGGTGGACGATCAGGAGATCGTGCGGGTGATGCTGATGAAGATCCTCCAGCGGAACGGGTTCGAAACCCTGGAGGCCGCCAGCGCCCAGGACACCCTGGCCATCCTGGACCGGGAGCGGGTGGACCTGATCCTGAGCGACATCAAGATGCCGGGCATGAACGGCATCGAGCTGGTGAAGGCGATCCAATCCAGAATCCCCGAAACCTCCATCGTGATGGTCAGCTCTTTGGACAATGTCGAAATGTCCATGGAGTGCCTGCGCCTGGGGGCCTATGGCTATGTCATGAAGCCATTCAAGACCAACGGCATCCTGGTGGCCGTCGCCAATGCCCTCCGCCGTCGGATGCTGGAGCTCCACTTCCGCGACCGGGAAGCCATCCTCGCCCAGCGGGTGCGGGAGCAGACCGCAGAGATCCGCCAGAGTCGGGAAGAGATCGCCTTCCGCCTCCTGGCCGCCAGCGAGCACCGGGATAACGAAACCGGTGCCCACGTGCGCCGCATCGGCCTCTATGCCGATGCCCTGGGAGGCTTGCTGGGCCTGGACGAAGGTACCCTCGAGCATTTGAGCGCTGCCGCCCAGATGCACGACATCGGCAAGATCGGTGTCCCGGATCGCATCCTCCAGAAGGAGGGCCATCTGACTCCGGAAGAATGGATCATCATGAAGACCCATACAACCATGGGGGCCAATATCCTCCGCGACTCGTCCGTCCCCTTCATCGAGATGGGGGCCCGCATCGCCGCCAGCCACCACGAAAAGTTCGACGGCTCCGGTTATCCCCTGGGCATTTCCGGGGAAGCCATTCCTCTGGAGGCCCGGATCACCTCGCTGGTGGATGTCTACGATGCCCTCAGCAGCAAGCGGATCTACAAGCGGGCCTGGAGTGAGGCCGAGACCCTACGCTACATCCTGGAGAACCGGAACCGCCACTTCGACGGGCACGTGGTGGATGTCTTCCTTGCCAATTTCAATACCTTCCGCACCATCCTCCAAGACAATCCGGACCAGTTCGTCGGGGAAGAATACCTGGGATGAGCAAGAAGATCCGCATTCTGGCCATCAATCCCGGGTCCACCTCGACCCGGATAGCCCTGTTCGAGGGAAATACGGAGCTGGTCTCCTCGGAGCTGGTTCATCCAACCGTGGATCTGCGCAGCCTGCCTGGCATTCCCGACCAACTCCCCATGCGCCTCAAGGCGGTTCGCGAATTCCTCGCCCCGCTCCCGCCACCGGATGCCGTGGTGGCCCGGGGAGGTCTCCTCCACCCCCTGCCCCACGGCACCTATCGCATCAATGACCCCATGCTGGCGGACCTCCGGGCCGGAGTCCAAGGCCAGCACGCCTCCAATCTCGGTGGACTCCTGGCCTTCGAACTGGTCCAGGACAGCGGCATCCCCGCCTTTGTCGTCGATCCGGTCGTGGTGGACGAACTTCTGGATCGGGTCCGAATAACGGGAATCAAGGGCATTCGCCGACGCCCCATCAGCCATGCCCTGAACCAGGTGGCCACAGGCCACCGCTTCGCGGCCGAGCGTGGCGCCCGCTACGAAGCCCTCAACCTCATCGTGGCGCACCTGGGAGGGGGCATCTCGGTGGGTGCCCATCACCATGGCCGTTGCGTGGATGTCAACGATGCCCTTGGCGGAGAAGGTCCCTTCTCCCCGGAGCGCGCGGGCTCCCTGCCGGCCTTCCCCCTCATCGACCTCTGCTACTCGGGCCGCTACACCCGGGATCAGGTGCGACGCATGGTGGTGGGCGATGGGGGTCTCGTGGGCCTCCTGGGCACCGCGGATCTGCGCGCCCTGGTGGAGCGCTACCTGAATGACGAGCCTGAGGTCCGTGAGGTGCTGGATGCCATGGTCTATGCCATCGCCAAGGCCATCTCCGCCCTCTGGCCCGCCTTCGATGGGGAAGCCGTGGACCAGATCCTCATCACCGGCGGCATGGCCCGTAGCGAAGTCCTGATGAGCAGGCTGCGCCAGAGCCTCTCAGCCCTCCCCACGGGCATCACCCTCTACCCCGGCGAGAATGAGATGCTCGCCCTGGCCGAAGGGGCGCTCCGGGTGCTGGAGGGGCGGGAACCCGTCCGGGAATACGGGAAGAGTGCCGAAGGCCGATAAGAAGCTACCTTGGTACCCGGATTAATCGACAGACAGAGGCAACGATGGGGATCCTGAAGCAGATTGAAGAGAGAGCTTTGTCTGCTTACCCGCAGGAGGACCTGTTCACCCGTAAAAGGGCCGGCATTCTGCTGTATCTGAATCTGGTGCTCCTGAGCACGGGCTGCATCTTCACGCTCCCGGTGCATCTGGCGATCTTCCGGGAGAGACCCCTGCTCGCCCCGGGGGACCTGCTGCTGACCTTGGGAATGGTCGCCTCCCTCTTGCTTCTCCGTCGGGGACGGCTTGGGCTTGCAGGCACCATCTCCATCACAGCCTCCCTGCTCACCCCCTTGATCCACAATGTCCTCGGCGATCTCTGGCAGCCGGAACAGGGACAGGTTCATCGGTATTTCGAAACGATTCTTTTCATCAGTTTCCTGTTCCCCATCATCGCCAGCTACGCCATCCGATGGCCCCAGATCCTCGGCAGCGCAGTGGCCTCCTGCGGGATCATCCTGGCCCATTTTTTCGTCCTGCGGTACCGATGCGGCGTTCAGATTCCCGCCGACAGCCTGATCTACCTGATCATGGTGGTCATTGCCGGCACCTTCGGCATCATCACGCTCCAGGTGACCCATGCTTCCATCCGATCCCTTGAGGCCTCCAGGTCCAGGATGGCGGCCTGGAACCGGAACCTGGAACAGGTTGTCGAAATCAGGACCCGCGAACTCCAGTCCCTGAACCGGACACTGGAAGCCATGAGCCTGACGGACGGTCTGACCGGCATCGCCAACCGCCGGAAGTTCGACGCGACCTTCGAAGCTGAATGGAATCGGGCCATCCGGACAGACACGCCCCTGGCACTGCTCCTCATGGACCTGGACCAATTCAAGGCCTATAACGACGAACTCGGTCACCAGGCGGGGGACCACTGTCTCCAGCAGATCGCCCGGACCATGGCCGAATGTCTCCAGCGATCCGGAGAACTGGTGGCCCGCTATGGGGGCGAGGAGTTTGTGGCCCTGCTTCCCGGGGCAGACAGGGCGGAAGCCTTCCGCCAGGCCGAACGGATCCGGACAAGTGTCGAGGGCCTGGCCATACCCCATCCGACCGGAACCCCCGAAGGGATCATGACGGTGAGCATCGGCATCTCCGCCCACCCCCTTTCAGAAATGGACAGCCAGGAAGGCTACTTGAGGGAGGCCGACCAGGCCCTCTACAGCGCCAAACATCAGGGAAGAAACTGTTCCGTGGTGGCAACTTAGACGAAGGCCCTTCCTGGGTATCGCCTCAGCACTCCTGGAAAACCTCGATGGACTCGCCATCCGGACCGTTGAAGAAGGCGATCCTGGCCGGCATGGGAGGGTCGCTTGGAATGCAGATGTCCTTGGGTTCAACCGTCACCACGCATCCCGCGGCCCGGACCCGGTCGATGATCCCTTCGCAGTCGTTGGAACGCAAGGCCAGATGGAACCAAGCCCCTTCGGGCCTCAAGGCAGCCGCTCCCCCGCCAAAGACCTCCAGATAGCTGCCGGAACCCACATCCAGCAGAGCGCCCCGCTTCTCGCCATCACCCCAGGCACGGGCCACCCTGAGGCCCAGAACCGAAGTGTAGAACTCAAGGCTCCGATCAAAATCGCTGGCCTTGATGGCCACATGGTGGAAGCCGGCAATCGTCGCGTCTGGTGAAGGCATGCACAGACTCCAGGGATGAAGGATCCTCCGAGGATAGCACCAGGAATACCCGCGACAGGCTTGCCAGGATTGGGATCCAACGTAAACGAGGACCCAAGAGGCGCCAGACCCGCCCCCCCAAAAAAAGGGAAACGCCCGGAATTCCGGGCGTTTCCAAAAGAGGAAAGACTATTACAGGGCCGTCTGCAGGATTGTCAGGACGACAGTGTCGAAGATGTCGCTGGCGCTGCAGCCGCGGCTGAGATCGTTGCCGGGCTTGGCGAGGCCCTGGAGGAAGGGGCCGCAGGCGGTGCAGCCGCCGAGGCGCTCGGCGATCTTGTAGCCGATGTTACCAGCTTCCAGGCTGGGGAAGATCAGGACGTTGGCGTTGCCCGCCACCTTGGAGCCGGGGAACTTGCGCTGGCCGATCTCGGGGACCATGGCGGCGTCGAACTGGATCTCGCCGTCCACCTGGAGTTCAGGGGCGCGCTCACGGACGAGCTTCACGCTCTCCCGGACCTTGTCCACAAAGGCGTGCTCGGCGGAACCGGCGGTGCTGAAGCTCAGCATGGCCACCTTGGGGTCAATGCCCAGGAAGGCCTTCGCGGAGCTGGCGGAGGCGACTGCAATGTCGGCCAGCTGATCGGAGTTGGGATCGATGTTCACGGCGCAATCGCCCATGAGCATGACGCCGTTCTCGCCCCACTGCTGGTCGGGGCTGATCACGATGAAGGCGCTGGAGACGGTCTTGATGCCCTTGGCCACACCGATGGTGAGGAGACAGGCCCGCACGGTCTCACCGGTGGTATTGAGGGCACCGGCCACGAAGCCATCGGCCTGACCCAGCTTGACCATCATGCCGCCGAAGTAGAGGGGCGACTTCAGGGTCTCAGCGGCCTTCTCGGGGGTCATACCCTTGTGCTTGCGAGCCTCGTAGAAGGCATCGGCGAGGCTTGGGGCATCGGGATCGGTGGCGGGATTGCGGAGGCTGGCACCCTCGAGGGAGAGGCCCAGTTCCTTGGCGCGAGCCTGCATCGTCTCGGGGTTACCAAGCACGGTCAGACGGCAGATGCCCTCCTTGAGGATCCTGTCCGCGGCTGTCAGTGTGCGGTCATCCACACCCTCGGGCAGGACGATGTGGCGACCCAGACCCTTGGCGCGCTCCCGGAAGATCTTGAACCAGGCTTCGTGATTGGCATTCATGATGGCTCCTCTGAACTCTTCCAGTCTGCCAGCTTAAAGGCGTCCCCAGGCCACCCGGATGTAAATCTCCGGCTTTTTTCCAAGGCCAGGACGGTCCGAACCGCCTCCCCAAAATCGAACATTTCAAAAGATACAGGGTCGAAACCGCTAGAATCGAAAAACAGGATTCCGCCATGTCCTTCCCCGTCGATCCCCACACCCACACCATCGCGTGCTCCCACGCCTACAGCACCCTGGGGGAGTACATCGCCGAGGCGAAACGCAAGGGCATCAGGCTATTCGCCAATACGGACCATGGCCCCAGGATGCCGGACGCCCCCCATCCCTGGCACTTCATCAACCTCCGGGTGATCCCCCGGATCGTGGACGGGGTGGGCATCCTCCGGGGCATCGAGGCCAATATCCGGGACATGGACGGCACCCTCGACCTGCCGGGGGATGTCCCGGGTGGCCTGGATCTGGTGCTGGCCGCCTTCCATGAACCGGTGTTCGCCCCAAGGTCCAGCGAGGAACACACCCGGGCCCTGATCAACACCATGAAGCGCGGCCAGGCTGACATCATCGCCCACCCGGGAAATCCCAATTTCCCCATCGATATCGAGGCTGTAATCCAGGCCGCCGTTGAATACGATGTCGCCATAGAAATTAACAATTCATCTTTTAGCGTTTCCAGGAAGGGCAGCAAGCCCTACTGCCGGGCCATCGCCGAAGCGGCACGGGACCTGGGCGCCACCCTGGTCATGGGCTCGGATGCTCACTTCGCAGCATCCCTCGGCGATTTCAGCGAGGCCTTCGAGCTGATCCAGGAGGTGGGTTTCCCCCAGGAGCGCTTGCTCAACACCTCACCCAGAATATTTCTGGATTTCCTGGAACGCCGGGGACACCCGCGCATCCCAGAATTCATAAACCTGTAGCCTGGCTGAGCCCTGCAAGCTCGGTCGATTGACAAAGATGGTGCCGTCCCTAACTTGGTAGGGATTGAGCCACTGATTTTTCGCATCCTCAGCAATCTGGTCATTTTGGGAGGCATGTCATGTCCGTGTCGGGGGATTCACTGTGGATCACCATGCGCGAGAAAGGCTACTCGCGCCGGGAATTCATGCAGTTCTGCAGCTTTGCCGCCGCCACCATTGGGCTGGGGGTCCAGGGCAAGGCTGAAGTCGCCAAGGCCTTCGAGCAGAAGCAGCGCCCTCCGGTGGTGTGGCTGCACTTCCAGGAGTGTACCTGCTGCAGCGAGTCCTTCATCCGGGGCTCCCATCCCATCGTGGCGGATATCCTGCTGGACAGCATCTCCCTGGACTACACCGAAACCCTCATGGCGGCCTCGGGACACCAGGCCGAGAAGAGCCTTGCGGACACCATCAAGAAATACGCCGGGAAGTACATCCTCCTGGTGGAAGGCTCGGTCCCCACGGGGGCCGATGGCGTCTACTGCGTCATCGGAGGCCGCAGCGCCGCCCAGATCCTGGAGGAAGCCGCCAAGGACGCCGCCGCCATCGTGGCCTGGGGCAACTGCGCCTCCTACGGATGCGTCCAGGCTGCCAAACCTAATCCCACCGGTGCAACGCCCATCCAGGAACTGGTGGGCAAGCCCGTAATCCAGGTGCCGGGCTGTCCGCCCATCGCCGATGTCATGGTGGGGGTCATCACCCACATCCTGCTCTTCGGAAGGCCGCCGGAACTGGATTCCCGGGGCCGTCCCAAGGAGTTCTACAGCCGCCGGGTCCACGACACCTGCTATCGGCGCCCCTACTATGACGCCGGACTTTTTGTGGAATCTTTCGACGACGACCACGCCCGCAAGGGCTATTGCCTTTATGAAATGGGCTGCCGCGGCCCCGTCACCTACAATGCCTGCGCGGTCACCAGGTGGAACGACCACACCAGCTACCCCATCCAGTCGGGACACCCCTGCATCGGGTGCAGCGAGAAGGGGTTCTGGGATGATGGTCCCTTCTATCGGCACTTGCCGTCCTTCCCGGGCTTCCCCATCGAGGCCACGGCCGACACCATCGGAGCCGCCCTGGGGGTGGGCGTCGCCATTGGCGTTGGGGCCCACGCCATCACGACGAACATCCGCAAGCGTCCCGTCATCCAGGAAACCCAGGCTGAATCCGTGAGCGAGCCGACCGACAAGAAGAAGGTGGACTGATGAGCACACGAATCGTAGTGGATCCCGTTACCCGCATCGAGGGGCACCTGCGCATCGAGGCGGTGGTGGAGAACGGAGTCGTGACGGACGCGTTCAGCGCCGGCACCATGGTGCGCGGTATCGAGAAGATCTTGAAGGGCCGGGACCCCAGGGATGCCTGGGCCTTCGTGGAACGGGTCTGTGGTGTCTGCACGGGCATCCATGCCCTCGCCAGCGTGCGGGCCGTGGAGGACGCCCTCAAGATCACCGTGCCGCCCAACGCCGAACTGGTGCGCAACCTGATGTACGGCACCCTCAGCGTCCACGACCACGTGGTTCACTTCTACCACCTCCACGCCCTGGACTGGGTGGATGTGGCCAGCGTACTCAAGGCCAATCCCGTCGAAACCTCCAAGATCGCCCAGTCCCTGTCCCGATGGCCCAAGTCCAACCCCGGCCACTTCGCCGCCGTACAGCAGCGCATCAAGAAGCATGTGGAAAGCGGCCAGTTGGGCATTTTCGCCAACGGCTACTGGGGAAACAAGGCCTACAAGCTGCCCCCTGAAGTGAACCTCCTGGCAGTCTCCCACTACCTGGACGCCCTGGAGTGGCAGAAGGAGATCGTCAAGATCCACGCCATCTTCGGTGGCAAGAACCCCCATCCCAACTACCTGGTGGGCGGCGTACCCTGCTCCTTCAACCTCGAAGAGGTCAACGCCATCAACACCGAGCGCCTGAACCATGTGGGCAGCCTCATCAAGGATGCCATTGAGTTCGTGGAGCAGGTCTACATCCCGGACCTTCTGGCCATCGCCAGCTTCTACAAGGACTGGGGCGCCATCGGCGGCGGCCTGGAGAACTACCTCTCGTACGGTGACATGCCCACCCGGGGCTACAACGACCCCTCCTCCTTCTTCCTGCCCCGGGGCGCCATCCTGGGCCGTAACCTGAACGAAGTCCACGATGTGAACCCCCGGGATCTTGATGAGATCAAGGAATACATCCCCCACTCCTGGTACAAGTACGCCGAGGGCGACCAGGTGGGCCTGCACCCCTGGAAGGGCGAGACCGAGTTCAACTACACCGGACCCAAGCCCCCTTACGAGCACCTGAACGTCGAGGGCAAGTATTCCTGGATCAAGACCCCCCGGTGGAAGGAGCACGCCATGGAGGTGGGTCCGCTCTCCCGGATGCTGATCGCCTATGCCAAGGGCCATACCGACGTGAAGGACTTGGTGGGAACCGTCCTGGGCAAGCTGAATGTCCCGGTGACGGCCCTGTTCTCCACCCTGGGCCGCACCGCCGCCCGGGGCATCGAAACCCAGTTGCTCGTGCATGAGATGAAGGCCACCTTCGACAAGCTCATCAGCAACCTGAAGAACAATGAGCGCCGCACCTTCAACCCGGACAGCTGGGAACCCTCTTCCTGGCCAGCCCAGGCCGATGGGGTGGGCATGGCCGAGGCTCCCCGCGGGGCCCTGGCGCACTGGATCAAGATCAAGGACAAGGCCATCGACAACTACCAGCTGGTGGTGCCCAGCACCTGGAATGCCTCTCCCCGGGACGCCAAGGGACAGCGCTCTGCCTACGAGGCCTCCCTCATCGGCACCCCGGTCTCCAATCCGGACCAGCCCCTGGAGATCATCCGCACCATCCACTCCTTCGACCCGTGCCTGGCCTGTGCCGTCCACCTCTACGATCCCAGTGGCAAGCAGATCCATCAGGTCCAGGTGAACTGAGGAGGCCGCCATGACTCCAACTTCAGTGTCCTATCGGCGCATCTACGTCTGGGAACTCCCGGTGAGGGCCTTCCACTGGATCAATGCCGCCGCCATCACGGTCCTGGGGCTGACGGGCTTCATCATCGGCCACCCCTTCTCCGTGGCCTACACCCAGGAGGCGTCCTTCCAGTACTGGTTCGGCACCGTCCGCTTCATCCACTTCCTGGCGGGCTACATCTTCCTCATCAACATGCTGATGCGCATCTACTGGGGCTTTGTGGGGAATGCCTACTCCAACTGGAAGGAGTTCATCCCCACCTCTCGGAGCTGGATCGGGGATATCAAGGAAGTCCTCAAGGTGGACATCCTCCAGACCAGCGTCCACGGCCCCGTGCATGTGGGCCACAACCGCCTGGCCGGGCTCATCTACTTCGGCACCTTCTGGATGTTCCTGTTCCAGGCCCTTACGGGCTTTGCCCTCTACGCCCCCATGAGTCGGCTCTTCGTGGGGAAACTGGCCACCTGGATCGTCCCCATCCTCGGGGGGGACCAGAACGTCCGCCACCTTCACCACACCATGCTCTGGTTCTACGTCGCCTTCGCCATCGTCCACGTCTACCTGGTCTTCTATCACGACTATGTGGAAGGCCGGGGCACCACCTCCTCCATGGTGGGCGGCTGGAAGTTCGAGCGGGAAGACTATCTGGATAAACATTGAAGATACTGGTGCTCGGAATAGGAAACATCCTCCTCGGGGATGAAGGCGTGGGTGTGCATGTGGTGCGCCATCTCGAAGGCGGTGGCCCCCTCCCGCAGGGCGTCGAAGTCCTGGATGGGGGCACCGGCGCCATGGTGCTACTTGGCCCCATGCAGGCCGCCGACCGCGTCATCCTCGTGGACGCCACCATGGACGGCGGGACTCCCGGCAGCTTCCAGCGCCTGGTGCCCCGGTATTCCTCCGACTACCCCCCGACCCTCACGGCCCACGACATCGGCCTGAAGGACCTCCTGGACTGCTATTACCTCATGGGCGAGGAGCCGGACGTGGTGCTGTACGCCGTCACCGTGGCCGAAATCCCGGATCTGGATCTGGAGATGTCCGATGCCCTGAAGGAAGCTGTACCCAGGGTCAGCGCGGCCATCCGGGAGGAACTTTGGGCCATGGCGGCGGAGCCGATGGTCTAAGCTTTTCCCATGTCCCAACCGCACCCCAACGCCCCCCTGCACGGCATCACCCTGGAACAGATCCTGATCGATCTGGTCGAACGCGTCGGGTGGGAGGAGATGGCGAGGACGGTGGATATCCGCTGTTTCAGCCTGAACCCCAGCATCAAGTCCTCCCTGACCTTCCTGCGCCGCACCCCCTGGGCACGCAAGAAGGTGGAGGAGATGTA